>DATHHC010000233.1:0-2773 GCA_035317285.1 Gemmatimonadaceae bacterium
CCGCTCTACATCATTGATGGCGTCATCCTGACCGACCAGGGCAGCAGCACTGGCGGCGGCGGACTTCCTGACATCAATCCCCAGGACATCGAGAGCTACGAAGTCGTGAAGGGTGCCGCGGCATCATCGCTGTACGGTGCGCGCGCCGGCAACGGTGTCATCAGCATCAAGACGAAGTCCGGTCTCAACTCCGCGGACGGCGTGAAGTTCAACGTCCGCACGGAATACGGCTCGAGCGACGTCGAGCATCATCTGGCCATTGCTCAGGGACACGGCCTCGAGCTCGACGAGACCGGGACGCGTTTCTGCATCACGGTCTCCGGCGCGGGTCGGTTCCAGTGTGCCCGCACGATCGACTATGCGGCAGAGGCCTATCGGATCAACAATGAGGGAACCGATTTCGCGCTCGCCCCGGTTGGGACGTTCCCGGTGGATCCGGGTTCGTCGCTCAGCCGGCCCGACGCAGCGCTCACCTCATCGTTCCTCAACCACGTTTGGCCAGGCAACAACTACGACGCCGTGTCGCAGTTCGTAAATCCGAGACCGTTGATCAACAATGTCGTGGATATGCGCGGCCACTACGGAAATACCGCATTCTTCGCCAGCGCGTCGAGTCTCGATCAGGGTGGAGCAATCCAGTACCTGAACGGGTTCCAGCGCAAGAGCGGCCGAATCAATCTGGACCAGCAGATCGGATCCCGCTGGTCGGCTTCGCTCACCAGCTACTTCACCCGCGGGCAGAAAGACGGGTTCTACGCGGAGGACGGCGGCAACGCGTTCTTCCGCCTTACCCGTACGCCTCCAATCGTGAATCTGGAGCAGATCGACTCGAAGGGGAGGCTCTTCATCCGGCCGAACCTGCAGGGAGCCGGATCGCAGAACAACAACCCGCTCTATCCGCTCCAGAACGACAACCAGTTCACAAAGACCAACCACTTCATCGGCGGCGGAACGCTGCGGTTCGTTCCGACGAGCTGGCTGAACTTCGAAGGCAACCTCAGCTACGACGGATCCCAGAACAACCTCGACAACTTCGACGACAAGGGCTATCGCACCACAGCCGCTTCCGCCGGAGATGTGTCATTCCTGCGGAAATCGTCGGAGAATCTCCAGTCGTACAACTCCAGCCTGAACATGAACGTCCTGAAGGACGTGCTGACGGACATGCACAGCCGTACGAGCTTCCGCTATCTGTTCGAGCGGCAGGACTACGACTATCGTCGTGGCCAGGCAGGTGGGTTGAGCGTAGTCGGCGTACCGACGCTCGACAACGGAACGATATCCAAATCCGTTACATCAACGAACACGTCGATCCGCAGCATCGGGTTCTTCATCGGACAGGATATCGACTGGAAGGATCGCTACATCGTAAGCGCGATCGTGCGTCGCGACGGTAGCTCGCTGTTCGGAAGGGCGAACCGGTGGAAGACCTTCGGGCGCGGCTCTGTCGCGTGGCGCCTCTCGCAGGAGCCATGGTGGATAGTTCCAGCGCTCAACGAATTCAAGCTGCGTGCATCGGTCGGAACGGCCGGTGGGCGCCCCGGATTCGACTGGCAGTACGAAACCTTCAACGTTGCCAACGGCGTCATCTCGCCACAGATCCTCGGCAACAGATTCCTCAAGCCTGAATCGATTCGCGAGAACGAGTACGGTTTGGAGATGGAAATGTTCCACAGGATCGCAGGTACCCTCAACTACTCGATATCGAACGCGCGCGATCAGATCCTGCGCGTGCCCTCGCCGTCGGTCACTGGCTTCGGCTTCCAGTGGAAGAACGCTGGAGTGCTGCAGAACAAGACCCTCGAAGCGTCGATCAACGTGCCGATCATCAATGGCCGTGATCTGTCCTATTCGACTCGTTTCATCTACGACAGAAACCGCGCCGTAATCACTCACCTGTACGTGCCGAGCTTCACATTCGGCGCGACGGCCCAGGCAACGGATCAGATCTTCCTTGCCAAGGAAGGCGAGCGTTACGGAACGTTCTATGGTCGTGTGTTCGCGACCAGCTGCGGCCAGCTGCCTTCACAGATCGCAGCTGCGTGCGGAACTCCGGGCGCGCCGTTCCAGCGGAACTCGGATGGCTTCATCGTGTGGGTCGGTGCGGGCAACACGCCGGGCGATGGAATCACCAGCAACCTCTGGCAGTCGAGATTGCCGTCCAATTCACCGTTTTATGCGCCTACACCGTCTGGCGTGAACGGGCTAATCAACCCGGCAGTCACCGTCAGCTGGGGAATGCCGATGATAGTGCGTGATTCCACAGGGACGGCCCAGAAGCTGCCTCTCGGCAACCCCCTTCCGAATTATCGCTGGGGATTCTCTCAGAACCTGGGCTACAAGCGATTCACCGCTTATGCGCTCATCGATGCTGCGATCGGTCAGCACGTCTACAATCAGGGTCGCGGCTGGTCTTTCCTCGATTTCCTCGAGGGAGGAGAGGCCCAACTCGGCAAGTCGGTTGATCAGGCCAAGCCGCTCGGGTACTACTACCGTGCCGGCGCACCCGACGCCCCCGGGGGTGTCGGCGGGATGTACGATTTGCTCGGGCCAAACAGTGCCATGACCGAAGATGCGAGCTACGCGAAGCTGCGTGAGCTGAGTGTCGGTTTCCGTGTCGGTCGTCTTGGTTCGATGGGAGGCGATTGGAACGTGAGCGTCATCGGCCGCAACCTGCACACCTGGACCAAGTACCACGGGTTCGATCCGGAAGTGGGCTTCGGTGCGGTGAGCGGGGCAGGGAGTACTGCAAACGGTACCGGGTCAGCCGCGC
>DATHHC010000234.1:0-2749 GCA_035317285.1 Gemmatimonadaceae bacterium
CGGCCTGAGCCGGATCGCCTCGGGAGCGATTGCCACGAGGGCGAGCACGGTACCGCGCGAATACATGCTCGATGCGCTCGTGATCGTGCCGCTCATCATCGGCGCCGGGGGAACGGCGGCGTTTCTCATTCTCGGCCGGACTCAGCGGCAGCTGAACGAGATCACGACCGAGGTCGCCGCCATCACCGACGGCCGCAGCCTGCACCGACGTCTTGCCCTCAGCGAGGAGACGACGGATTTCGCGGATCTGGTTACGACGCTCAACGCAATGATCTCCCGGCTCGAGACGTCTTTCGCGGGATTGCGGCGATTTACGGCGGACGCGAGCCACGAGCTCAAGACTCCGCTGGCGGTGCTCCGCGCCGATGTCGAACGGTCGATGATGACGTCGAACCAAACGGAGCGCATGGTCGCTCTCGAGGAGGCGCTCCAGGAAGTCCGCCGGATGACCGATCTCGTGGAGAGCCTGCTGACCCTTGCGCGCGCCGACGAGGGGCGCTTCGATCTGCATCGCGAGCCCGTCGAGCTCGGCCCGCTCGTCCAGGAGGTCTACGAGACCGCCCTCATACTCGGCGAAGCCCAGGGGGTGACGGTGAACCTGCCGTTCACCGCGGATGTTGTCGTCATGGGCGACAGGACGCGCCTGCGGCAGCTCTTTCTCAACCTCGTGACGAACGCGATCAAGTACACGCCCGCAGGCGGCAAGGTGGAGCTGGGGGTGGGGCGCCACCCGGATAACGTCACGTTCGCGGTGCGGGATACCGGGATCGGAATCTCGGCGGCCGACTTCCCACACATCTTCGAGCGCTTCTGGCGTGCCGACAGGGTGCGGTCTCGAATGTCGGAGCGTGGCGGGTTCGGGCTCGGTCTCGCGATCAGCCAGTGGATCGCGCAAGCGCACGGCGGATCGCTCATCGCATCTTCGCGTCTCGGTCGCGGCAGTCTCTTTACCGTGACACTTCCGCTCGCGCCAGAAAGCCAGACCTGACGCGGTTCGGCTTTAACGCTCCGCTAATGCAAGTGTTAGAAGCCTTTCATCCACTGCTAACGCGCCTGTTATTTCATTGCGGGTAGCACTCCGAGAGCTTGGACTGGACCTCCACTCGGAGATAAAATGCTCGAAAGGCTGCTGGAGTCGAAGTCGAAGAGAGAGCGCACCGCCGCCGGCGCGATTGCTAGCGTGGTCACCCATACTGTAGTAATCGCGGCGGCCCTTTATGCGACGGCTCAGGCCCGGGTTCAACCGGTAGCACCTCGGGAAACCATGCGAGCCGTTTACTTTCCGCCGGCTCCAAACCCGGGCTCAGTGGCGCGGCCGGCGACGCGCATCCATCAACCCATGGTGAGAACCCCGAGCCTCACATTCGTCCCCCCGCGCATCGACATAAACACCCCGCGCATCGACGTCACCGATATTGTGTCGAGGCCCGGCGATTTCAGCCCTGGCCCGATCGCGTCCGTTGGGTCGAACAGTGGAGGGGCTGGGGGAAACCCAGCGGACGGACACTTTCGCGCGGATCAAGTCGAGAAGCAGGTCACAGTCGTGCCCGGGAGCGCGCCGCCCCGGTATCCTGACGTGTTGCGGAACTCAGGCGTGGAAGGGCGCGTGATTGCGGAATTTGTCGTCGACGAGCACGGGCGAGTCGAAGATGGGAGTGTCCGGTTTGCACGCTCCGACAATTCGTTGTTCGACGATGCCGTGAGGGTCGCTCTTCGTCGCATGCGGTTCGTTCCCGCTGAGGTTGGCGGGAGAAGAGTGAAGCAGCTCGTTCAAATGCCGTTCGTGTTCACGCTGGAGCGCTAGTGTTCGCGCTCGCGTCGGTTAGGAGTTCTTTAATACTATTTCATTGATTCTTAATCTTGCGGCTATTCCGCCGGAATCATGTTGCGAACAGCTTTCATCCACGAACTCCCCACAAGGTGAGGAATGTTTAATCAACTGATCGAGTCAAAGGCCAAGCGACAGAAGATGGCCGGCGGCACAGTGTTCAGTCTGGTGCTGCACACCGTGCTCATCACGGGAGCGGTGTATGCGACTGCCAAGGCCGGCGCCAAGGACGAAAAATCGAAAGCTGAGAAGATTCAGTTCGTCGAGATGAAGAAGGAGCCGCCCAAGGTTCCCGACAAGCCGCCCCCGCCAAAAGAAGTCGTGGTCAAGCCGCCTCCGCCGAAGGGATTCCAGGTTCTTCGCGCGCCCGTCAAGATCGACATCAAGATTCCCGAGATCGATCTCACGAAGGCAATCACGAACGAAAGCGACTTCAGCGGCAAGGGCGTGAAGGGTGGAACGGGCTCTGGCGTGGTGGGCGGGATTGCCAACACCAACCAGACGTATTTCGAGTTCCAGGTTGAGAAGCCCGCCGAGATGCTCTCCGAGAGTCCGAAGCCGAAGTATCCGTCGGTTCTGGAAAGCTCAGGCATTGCAGGCGAAGTCCAGGCTCAGTTCGTAGTGAAGTCCGATGGCAAAGCCGACATGGATTCGTTCAAGGTTCTGAAGTCCACAAATGAGCTGTTCACCCAGGCGGTGAAGAACGTGCTGCCACGGATGAAGTTCAGCCCCGCGATGATCGGCGGCAAACCGGTCAACCAGCTGGTCCAGCAGTCCTTCCAGTTCGCTGTTCCCCGCTAACGAAATCACCGGAGTAAACAATGCAGCTGTCACTACTCGACATTTACAACCAGATGGGCAACTTCGCGAAGGGCATTGTATACGTCCTCGCCATCATGTCGATCTGGACGCTTTCCGTCG
>DATHHC010000235.1:0-6025 GCA_035317285.1 Gemmatimonadaceae bacterium
ATCACCGGCGGACATCGCGACCGGCGAGAAAACATCGTGGTCTATGCGAGCACCGAGATATACGATCCTGGTGAAAGACAATTCAGCGCTGGACCAATGCTCACACAGCCGCGCCACAAGCACGACGCTGCAGCCCTAGCTGACGGCCGGGTACTCGTGCTGGGTGGATCAGATCCGCGCGATCGTACGCGCTTCACGAGCGCCGAGGTTTTCGATCCGGCGGCAAATCGGTGGAGCGCGGTCTCACGGATGCGCATCGCACGGTACAAGCTCCGCGACACCGCCCTCCGCCTGCGCGATGGCCGCGTCCTCATCGCGGGAAGCGGGCGATTCGCGGAGCTGTTCGATCCGCGCACGAGCTCTTTCACAGCTGTCGAAGGGGACATTGGCCAGGACTACTCATTCGCGAGCGCCGTCCTCCTCGACGACGGGCGCGCCCTCGTGCTTGGCGGCTACGACAACTCAATGCGCAACAGCGACGGCATCTGGCGGTTCACCGAGTAGCGATTCAGGGTTGCTGCTTCACCGCAACGCAGTGTTGTGGGCCTGCCACTGAACCGACGCATCGGACCGACAACAATGCCGTTAGACCCGCTATCCGACGCATCTACGCCCCTCGGAAGGGCTCCAAAACATGTGGGTCACCGGGCACCGTTCCTGCCCCCTCCGCCTGACGCGGGGTGGCTGATTAGACGCATTCAGACAACCCCATTGATTGCCGGGCGCCGCCCGGCTCGTCCTACGAGGCCTTCAGCGAAGGGGTTGCCTGGTGAGGTTCGTTCGTCTTTGCTCGTCTGTTCTGACGTTGGCGCTCACAATAGCGTGCTCGAGCTCAACGGAACCTGTCTCCGGGCCCACGTCGCTCGAAGGCACCTGGGTGGCTGCCACCGAGACCGCCAGCCCATCCGGCTGGTACCAGCGTTCGCTGACCTTCGATAGCAATGGAACGTTTGTGTCGGGATTCCGCATCTACGGCGTCTACAATTGGCAGCAGAGCGACGAACTGTCCGCCTATCAGCGGACGGAAGGTACCTACTCCGTTGAGGGTGACCGGCTCGTCTTCCACGCGGCTCGGCTTGTCTGGTGGGATCGGTATTACGGCGACCAATCGCCCGAACAAATCAGCGAGCCGTACCCGTACGGGACGATATTTGACGACGCGCGCTATGAGCTCAAAGGGCGACAGCTCACGCTCCGGTTTACGGTCTACCCCGTCGACGCGCCTGAAACCGCGGTATTGGTATTCAACCAGAGTCACTGAGTCGCCGGGCACGACGCACCGCGCTACTGCGCAGGCTCGCTGATCTGGTGTAGCGTATTGATCCCCGGATTGTTCAGCGTTTGCACCGTGCCCAGAGGCCAACGGATCTCAATCCGGTCCACTTTGCTCCGATCGCCAAGCCCGAAATGCATCACGCGGCTCGAGTGCGAGAGGTAGCCGCCCGCGGGGTTCACCTGCCGGACCATCACTTTGTTCCCAGCCCATAGCCGAACCACGGCGCCGATCGCATCTCGATTGCTTCTTGTTCCCGTGAGTCGGAATTCCACGTAGTTCCGTTTTGGAAACCGGTTGGCGAAAAAGTACGGAGTGTCGTTGAAGTTGTTGGTGACGATGTCGAGTCGTCCGTCGCCGTCGAAATCGGCCACGACAGCGCTGCGCGAGCTGCGTGCAGCCCGTTTCCCCCCGATGTTCTTTTCCTGATAATCGCCACCGGTCGGCGGCTCGACTCCAAGCGCGGAGGCGCGGTCGCGGAATGTGCCGTCGCCGTTGTTCATCATCAGCTGGTTGGGCCAGTAGTAAAACGGATAGCCCATCCCCGAGGTAATGAACACGTCCTCATCGCCGTCGTTGTCGTAGTCACCCGTCGCGATGCCCCATGGCCAGAACGTCTCGAGCCCCGCTGAGAAAGCGGTCTCGGTGAACTTCCCCTGGCCGAGATTCCTGTAGAGCGCATTGCCGAAGAGCAGTGCGTCGTAGTCCTTGCCCTCCGCTGCGAAGGATTGCCTTTGGGACTGGACGAAGCCGGGGGCATCCTCTTTTGCCGTCGGACCGTTCGGTGACATGAACCGCCGGTGCTGCGTCTGCGTGGCGATTTGCTCGGAACTGTGTCGTGAATCGAGTCCCATCCACATGTCCGAGTGCATGTCCACCACGAAGAGATCCAGCTTCCCGTCGCCGTCGTAATCGAACACCTTGGCTCCGATCGCTCCGTGCGGAGTGGGACCGAGCGTCTGCGCGGTGACGTCCGTAAATGTGCCATGTCCGCTGTTCCGGTACAGCTGGCCACGACCGAACATGCTCGGCACGAACAGGTCGAGAAAACCGTCCTCATCGTAGTCGAAGACGGCAACGTCACCGGCCCAACCAAGGCCCCGGAGCCCTGCACTCCCGGTGACATCGGTAAAGGTCCCGTCCCCGTTGTTCCGGTAGAGAATGTTGGATTCCTTGGGACTAGTCATCAGGGCTCCCAGGCTCGCCTTGCCCTCGTAGTTCCCGCCGGTGAAATCGAACGAGTCAGTGGTCCACTGAGCGGTGTTGGTGAGATAGAGATCCAGGTCGCCGTCGTTGTCGTAGTCGAAGAACACCGGCGTCTGTGAGTGTCCAACGTGGCTTACGCCCGCCTTCGCGGTGACGTTCTCGAAGGTGCCATCGCCGCGGTTGTGGAAGAGCACATTGCCGCCACGGGTGCTCGTCACGAAGAGATCGGACCAGCCGTCGTTGTCGTAATCGGCGAAGGTTGCGCCGACGGAGATGCGGTCCCCGAGGGCGACTCCCGCCTTCGCGGAGACATCCTCGAACGTTCCATCCCCGCGGTTGCGATAGAGGGCGTTCGTCCCGTGTTGATTGAGAAAATAGATGTCTTCGCGGCCATCGTTGTCGTAGTCGCCAACTGCGAGCCCGGCGCCGTGATCGTAGAGATTGATACGAAAGCGCTCGCCCTGTTCCCTCGTCAGAAAATTCATCTTGAAGGCGATGCCTGCTTCCTTAGCTCGCTCCTTGAAGCCGGATCCGCCGCCGGGGGGCGCGCACGCGGAGACGACCCCCGCGACCACGACCATGATCACAAGCGCCGGCGCGACCGTGCGCGATTTGTATACATTTCGCATATTCTGCATTTCTCTCAGGGAATCTACATGAATCCAGTGTCGGCGAGCACGACAACCATCTCGAACCGCGCGCGCATCGAATCGGTCGACGTCGTCCGCGGCGTGATCATGATCATCATGGCGCTCGACCATACGCGCGATTTTTTCGGCATACCCGGACAGAACCCCACCGACATGGCGACGACGACTCCCGCGCTGTTTTTCACGCGCTGGATCACGCACTTCTGCGCACCGGTGTTCTTCCTTCTAACGGGTACTGGCGCGTATCTCGCGCTGCGGCGCAGATCGCCGAGTGACCTGTCAGGGTTTCTGTTCAAACGCGGGCTGTGGCTGATCTTCCTCGAGACCGTAATCGTCCGATGCCTCGCCTACCAGTTCAATGTCGATTTTCGGGTGACGATGCTCCTCGTCCTCTGGGCGCTCGGCTGGGCGATGATCACGCTCTCGGCGCTCGTCCGCTTCCCGCCATTCGTAGCAACCACGTTCGGCGCCCTCCTGATCGTGGCTCACAACCTCTTCGACTCCGTGAAGTCGACGAATCCAATCTGGGTGATTCTGCATTCACCGGGTTTCGTGTTGAGCACGCCGGATCACGTCGTGTTCGCGGCGTATCCGCTCATTCCCTGGGTCGGCGTCACCGCTGTGGGATATGGCCTCGGACAGGTTTACAGCTGGGAACCGGATCACCGACGCGCGTTTCTTCAGCGCCTTGGAGGGACGCTAATCCTGGCGTTTCTCGTCCTTCGCGCGATCAACGTCTACGGCGATCCAGCTCGCTGGGCTGACCAGAAAAACGGGCTGTTCAGTGTACTCTCGTTCCTCAATACGACGAAGTATCCTCCGTCGCTCCTGTTCCTGCTGATGACGCTCGGTCCGGCACTGCTGTTCCTCTCGGCTGTCGACCGTGGGACGCCGCAGATCCTTCGGCCCGCGGTCGTATACGGAAAGGTGCCGCTGTTCTATTTCGTTCTGCACTTCGCGCTGATTCACCTGCTCGCCGTCGTCGTCTGCTACATGCGATATGGATCGGCGCACCGGATGTTCGAGTCGCCGGATCTCGGTCACTATCCGTTCAGTCCACCGCCCGGCTGGGGATTCTCGCTGCCCGTTGTCTACCTGGTATGGGTGTTTGTGGTCGTCGCAACGTACCCGCTCTGCCGATGGTTCGCCGGACTCAAGCAGCGGCGCGCCGATCCCTGGCTAAGTTATCTGTGACGCCAAATCCCACTACCATGACGAGTATCGTTGATTCGATTCGGGCGGAGTACCTGCGCTATAAGGCGCTCGCGGAAGCAGCAATCGCCCAGCTGGGCGAAGAGGAATTCTCCGCTCAGGGGCCGAACGGAGCGAATTCGATCGCGACCCTCTGTTGGCACATCTCAGGAAACCTGCAGTCACGGTTCACCGACTTTCTGACCACCGATGGCGAGAAGCCGTGGCGCGAGCGCGAAGAGGAATTTCAGCCGAGAGCGGTGAGCCGCGCCGAGCTCCTCTCGAAGTGGGCACAAGGTTGGAATGTGCTCGGGGCCGCGTTGGCGAGTCTCACCGACGAACAGCTCCAGCTTACTGTGACCATCCGGAATCAACCGCTGCGCGTGCACGAAGCGCTTCATCGCTCGCTGGCGCACGTCAGCTATCATGTCGGGCAGATCGTTTACATCGCGAAATCGATGCGAGGGAAGGACTGGACGTACCTGAGCATTCCGCCAGGCAAGACGAGCGAATACAATCAGGCGCCGAAGCACGATCGAGCTGCTTCTCAGGCGGCGGCTCTCTCCGGCCGCGGGAAACGAAAGTAAGCCGCACCGGTCGCGGGATGCGGCCGCAGCTGTGGCCGCATCCCCCTTCGGAATAAAACCTTGACGGCGTCGCCCTGATCCAACATCATTTTGGCGGCGCCGATCCGCGCCTAACCTCTTGAGACTTCGCCCCAGCCGGAGTCCTGCGAGAGGCAAAGGGGGGCAAACTCCCGGATTGGTTTCGTCGTCCTTTATGTCACGATTGCGCGCTGCTGGGGAGAACGCCGTCGTGTACCTAAAGGAGAAATGACGATGCCCCGCAACAAAGATCTCAAGCGCCTCGTTCGCGCTCGTATGCATAAGACCGGCGAAGCCTATACCGCCGCCCTCTCACACATCATCAAGAAGCCAAAGGCCGCGACGGTCTCCAAAGCCGCCGTTACTGCGCGCAGCGCTTCCCTTCCCGCAACCAAGCCCGACTACGCCGCCATCGCTGGTATGAGCGACGAGAAACTCAAGGCGAAGACCGGCTGCACCTGGGAACGCTGGGTGTACGCGCTCGACCGCAAGGGCGCCGAGAAGATGTCGCATGGCGAGATCGCCAAGCTCGTGAATGAGAAATACAAAGTCCCTGGATGGTGGTCACAGACCGTCACCGTCGGCTACGAGCGCATCAAGGGATTCCGCGTGCGCGGACAACGGCGCGACGGCACGTACGAGGCGAGCAAGTCGCGCACGTTCAACGTGCCGGTGATGACGCTGTTCGACGCGTGGGCTGACACGACCGTTCGCAAGCGCTGGCTGAACGGCGCGATCGTGAACGTGCGCACCGCCACTGCCCCGAAATCGATGCGGCTCGATTTCACCGACCGCAGCATCATCGCGGTCGGGTTTGCCGCGAAGGGCAAGTCCAAGAGCTCGGTTGCCGTGCAGCACACGAAACTGCCGGACCGGGCGACGGCCGATCGTCTCAAGCAGTACTGGTCGGATCGCCTCGACGCGCTCGGCGAGGTTCTTTCCGCGCGTTAGCGCTGAGCAGAAATAGTTGCAGTGCGCGGTTACGCCTTGGGTGGGCCGGCCTTGAGGAGCCGGATTGTTTCCGGTTGCCGGAAGAATTCGGCCCACCCAAGCGCGTCGGCGTCGTGCATGCTGTCGCGGATGCTCGCGTCGCCACCGGC
>DATHHC010000236.1:0-2763 GCA_035317285.1 Gemmatimonadaceae bacterium
CGCGTCGGGAGTGCCGACCAATCGCCAGCACAACGCCTTCAGCTGGCTCGGGCGTCTCGATGACACGCGCGATACGCTCGGTACCCGTGCACTCACCACTTACGCTGGCTGGACGCGCGACGGCGCCGTTGGGTTTGGTCCGCTCTCGGCGCCGTCGGCGGCGAGCGAGAGACGCCAGCGCACGCTTGGCGCGCAGGTCACGATCGGCGAGTACGTCGGACCCGGGCAGCGCACGCTGAATGAGACGCGCATCGCACTGAGTGGAGTGCGTACCGATGTCGCACCGTATCAATCGCTCCCCGGAGCGACCGTGCTGGTGCGCTCCGACAATCTCTCCGCCGGAACCGATGTCACGTCGCTGCTGCTGGGAGGAGGATCGTTCCTTCCTACTGAGGAATCGCGATGGACGCTCGAAGCGGGCAATCAGACGGAATGGAACGCCTGGGGCAGAACGCACCGATTCAAAGGCCTGCTGTGGGGACGCCTCGATGGCTTGCGGCAGGAAGGATTTTCGAACGGACTCGGTAGCTACACCTTCAACTCGATCGATGATTTCAACGCGGGGCGCGCTAGCAGCTTCTCGCGCACACTCTCGGAGCCCGCGCGTGAAGGACGCGTGTGGAATACCGCGGCGGCGCTCGCGCACAACTTCGCGCCGTCGCGCTACTTCAGCGTTCTCTACGGCGCGCGCCTGGAGGCCGACGGATTTGGTTCGAAGCCGGCCAGGAACGTCGCGCTCGAGCAGGCGCTCGGCGTTCCCACAGGAGTCGCGCCGTCGCGCGTTCACGTGAGCCCGCGCGTCGGCTTCACCTTCACCTACAATCGTGACCGGGATAACGGCTCCGGCACGAGTCAGAACCAGACGGGCCGCTACTATCGCGCGATGGCGGGCACGATCAGAGGCGGGATCGGAGAGTTTCGCGACTTGTTGCATCCGGGCGTGCTCGCGGACGCGTCGGCATCGACTGGTCTCCCGGGCGGAACGTTGTTCCTCAACTGTGTCGGCGCCGCGGTGCCCACACCCGACTGGTCGCTCTTCGCGACTGATCCCGGCTCGATCCCGACGCAGTGCGTGGATGGCAGTGGAGTGCTGGCCGAGAGCGCACCGTCGGTAACGTTGATAGATCCGTCGTACGATGTGCCGAGGAGCTGGCGTGCATCGCTCGACTGGAATACGAGCATCAAGAGCTGGCTGATTCGCATTGGTACTCTTGCTTCGTATGATCTGTCCCAGCCCGGTGTAGTGGACGCGAATTTCGGCGGCGTGAGCCGGTTGACGCTCACCGACGAGGCGAATCGCCCGGTTTACGTGTCGGGCGCGTCCATCGATCCCGCGAGCGGTGCGGTGTCCGCGGTGGAATCACGGAAATCGGATCAGTACGGCCGAGTGGGGGTGCGGGTGAGCGACCTGCGCGGATACGGAGGACAGCTCAACCTCGGGCTCTCGCCCGACGTCTTCAAGTTCAGGTCGCGGGCAGCGATCTACGGATCGGTCTCGTATACGCTCCAGGCGACGAAGCGACAGTTCCGCGGATTCGATGGCACCGCGTTCGGCGATCCCCGTCTTCTCGAGTGGGCAGCGGGCCCCAACGATGCGCGCCACGTCTTCGTTTTCTCGGGTGCATTCTCGACGTCGAAGACGGGAACTGTGACGCTGTTCGCGCGGGCGCAGTCGGGGTTGCCATTCACGCCGCTCGTCGGGGGCGATGTGAATGGCGACGGCCGCGGCGGCGACCGCGCCTTCATTCCTGATCCCGCGAGCGCGAGCGATCCAGACCTCGCCGCGCAACTTCGGACGCTGCTCGCCAATGGCTCGCCGACGGCGCGCGTGTGCGTGCTTGCCAATCTCGGGCGCGTTGCGGCTCGGAATGGCTGCCGCGGCCCGTGGACGCAGTCGCTCAACATCCAGTGGCGGCCGCCGACGCCGAGCCGCTGGGGCTACCGCGTGTCGCCGAACGTGTATCTGGAGAACGTGCTCGCGGGAGTCGATCAGCTGGTGCACGGGAATTCGCTCCGCGGGTGGGGATCTCCGGCGAGCCCTGATCCGGTGCTGCTCGTGCCGCGCGCGTTCGATCCGGCCGCCGGGAGATTCAGCTACGATGTGAATCCGCGGTTCGCGGACACCCGCCCCGGCCGGACGCTGCTCAGGAATCCGTTTCGCGTGGTGATCGATTTCTCGTTCGAGCTGTCAACGAACTACGATCTGCAGCGGCTTCGCCGAGCGGTGGAGCCGGTGAAGGGACCGACGGGATGGCAGCGACGGTCGGCAGACTCGCTGACCACGTTCTATCTCAATGGCACGTCCGACATTTACAAGCTGCTGATCGAAATGAGCGACTCGATCTTCCTGAGCAAGACGCAGGTCGCAGCTCTCGAAGGCGCGGATTCGGTTTTCTCGGCGCGGGTGCGCAAGCTGTACGTGCCGATGGGCGATTTTCTCTCGCGCGGGCAGGGCGAAGCTGGGAAGGTCGAGCTGGACAGCGTGCAGGCGACGCAGAAGAGCTACTGGAAAGTTTTCTGGGAACAGCCGGAGATCGCGGGCGACATTCTCACGCCGATGCAGCGTGACCTACTTCCTTTCTTCAAGAACATCATCGCGACGACGAAGAAGGACCGCGAGCACAGCCAGTGGTCGTTCGGGCATCCTGTGAAATTTGCCGACAAACCAAAGGTGCCCACTCCGTAGAGGCAACTGGCGGCGAGGTATTACGGCAGTCAACTTGGGTACATGAAGCGGGAGGCGGGAAGAGGGAGGCGGGAAGC
>DATHHC010000237.1:0-2396 GCA_035317285.1 Gemmatimonadaceae bacterium
ATCAATCTGCCGCTGACCGTGTTCAAGGCGTTCGTCGAGGCGCGTTACAACCGCGTCCAGCTCGACAACAGCCAGCACATGGAATTCGTTCCGGTTACTTTCGGAATCATGTTCTAAAGCTGGTCGGCTCGAAGTCTGAGCCGCATTGCAGGAAAGGGGGGAAGGGCTTAATTGCCCTCCCCCTTTTTCTTTTTTGCCCAGGTGACTCGTGGGTAAGGTGAATCGCTGGAGCCGGACCCGTGAATTACTGAGAGATGTCCCGTAAAACCGGACGAAATCTCCACTCGGCGGGTTGCGTCTCTATCTTTGGAAGCGATGACACAATCCTCACGCTTGTTCCTGCTGGTTGCAGCTGCCCTGGCGGCATGCACGCGGTCAGCGTCCGAGAGCGGTACCTCGGACTCCTCCACCCAAACAGCCGCCGCGGCCGCAAGCCCATCTGTCCCGGCCACGGGGACTCAGAGTAAGACGAGCGCTGCCGGCTGCCCTCGCACCGGCCAATGGGCGCTCTGCAACGTCGAGAGCCGACTCACACGGTCCGGTTTCGTTGTACGGCACGTCAGCGGGGATGCACCGCGCCGGGCCGGATTCCGTGTCAAGCCTGCAGTGTACACGCTCGGGCGATCGCGCCTCGAAGTCTTTATCTATCCGAGCGAATCCGAGCTTGCAGCCGATGTCGCGAAAATCGATACGGCTACAGCCGCTCCGCGGGGCGCGCAAAATCCGTGGCCGTTCTTTTCGCCGACGTTCGTGCGCTCGGGAAATCTCGCCGTCGTTTTTCTTACCGATAACGGAACCCAGGCCGAGAGGCTGACCAACGCTATCGCCGCGGGCGCACCGCAACCGTGATGTCTGGTCCACACCTTATCGGGCCTCCTCCCGCGCCATCGACTCCGGCAGATCTGAAGCGCCCGCGGCGGCACGCCAGGGATCTCCCTGATGATTTGCTGCGAGCCGCATCAATCCGCCTCGGCATCATGTCGTTGCTGTTCGCCGTGCTGTGGATTGTCGGGACCGTTCTTGGCCACCTCGCTGAACACGCGCTGCACCCGAATAGCGGGCGCTGGCTGCAGCTCGACATCGGCGACGCAATTGTCCTCGTGAGCGTGTTCCTGTCCCTGGCGCTTTTCGGCTATACCAGGACAGGAGACAGAAACCCCAGATTCGTTCTCGATCTCGGCCTGGTGTACATGATCACCACTGCGTTCGCGATCGCTCTTGTATTTCATCTCGGCGGAGTATCGTCGAGCTCAATGGTCCTCCCCGAGATCTCCTGGGTCGGAGCAGTCGTGCTGATGTTCGCCGCGATTGTGCCGACCACGCCGGGAAAGATGCTAATCGCGGGGTTAGTCGCTGCGTCAATGAATCCGATCGCCATGCTGATCTCGAAAGCTCAGGGCACGTGGGATTTTGGCCCGTCGAGCCGGGTTCTTCTGATGCACTACCCCGATTTCATATTGGTGGGGGCGGCGGTCGTCATTTCCAGCGTCGTGACGAAGCTCGGCCAGCAGGTTACCAAGGCGCGCGAGATGGGCAGCTATCGGCTCGGAGAGCTGCTTGGCCGCGGCGGAATGGGCGAGGTCTACAAGGCGAGGCATCGAATGCTGGCGCGCCCGGCGGCGATCAAGCTCATTCGTACCGAGACGCTGGGCGGCGTGGGCGACGAGCTGGCGCGCCTCGCCGCGACGCGTTTTCGTCGCGAGGCAGAGGCGGCGGCGAACCTGCGATCGCAGCACACCGTCGAGCTGTATGATTTCGGCGTGACGGAAGACGGGACGCTCTATCTCGTGATGGAGTTCCTCGACGGGATGGACCTGGAGACGCTCGTGCGCGAGAACGGACCGCTACCGGCCGGCCGCGTGATCCACGTCCTCAGACAGGTCTGCGATTCTCTCGAGGAGGCGCACGCTCGCGGGCTCGTGCACAGGGACATCAAGCCCGCGAACATCCACCTCGGAATCGTTGGACTCCACCATGACTTCGTGAAGGTGCTCGATTTCGGTTTGGTGAAGGAAGTCTCGAGCGAAAGCGTGGGGACGTCGATGGCGACTATTCCCGGCCAGGTGGCGATGGGCACGCCCGCGTACATGGCGCCCGAGATGGCGCTCGGCGAGGCGATCGATGGACGAGCGGACATCTACGCACTGGGCTGCGTCGCGTATTTTCTGCTCACGGGCCAGCTCGTCTTCGAGGCGGAGAAGGCGTTTCAGATGATCGCCAAGCATTTGCAGTCCGCGCCAGTTCCTCCGTCGCAGCGCACAGGCCGACCGGTGTCGGCGGAGATGGAGCGCCTGATCCTGAAGTGCCTCGCCAAGGACCCGAACGACCGTCCGCAGAGCGCCGCGGATTTATTGCGCGCGCTGGAGTGGATTCCAACGGACGCCTGGGGCGAGGAG
>DATHHC010000238.1:0-5038 GCA_035317285.1 Gemmatimonadaceae bacterium
GCCGGCCGCCGTGTACGATTCGCTCGCGCAAGCCAACGGACTGAACATGACCCGCTGGCGCGACTGCGTTAACTCCGGAATGATGAAGCCGCTCATCCAGGCGGATCACGACCGCGCTTCGAAAGCCGGCGTGGGTGCGACCCCGAGTTTCATCATCGGCGACAAGATCCTCGCTGGCGCGCAGCCAATCGAGGAGCTGCGGAAGGCGATCGACTCCGCTCAGGCTGCAGGCAACAAGGCAACAAGGTAAGGCCGCGACGGCGCATCGTTTCAGATTGGGCCAGCTGTGAAGCCGCTGCTGCGACTTCCTTACGCGCTCGCAGGGCTCGTGACTGATGCGCTCGTCCGCGTAGTCCCCGCCGGAAAATCGAAATTCCGCCGCGCTCTCAGTGGCCGGCGCGGACTGGTTGACCGCTACGCGCGCTGGGGCGCGACGTTCCGGAATCGCACTCGGCCCCTGGTCTGGTTCCACGCCCCATCGGTCGGCGAGGGGCTCCAGTCCATGCCCGTCATCGAGCTCATGCGGGCGCGTCGCCCTGATGTTCAAATCGCATACACTTTCTATTCGCCAAGCGCCGAGCAGTTCGCGAAGTCGGTACACGCAGACTTCACCGACTACCTCCCGTTCGACACCGGCGATCACGCGCGCGCGGTAGTATCCGCGCTGGAACCCAGCGCTCTCGTTTTCAGCAAGCTCGACATTTGGCCGTTGCTCACGGAGGGCGCCGTGGCGGCGGGCGTTCCGGTCGGTGTGATCAGCGCGACGCTTCCGGAATCGTCGGGACGTCGTGGCGTTCTTGCCCGGTCGGTGCTGGGCGACGCCTACCGCTCGCTCGATCGTGTCGGTGCGATCGATGAGAGCGACGCGGCGAGGCTCCGCGAAGAAGGCGTCCGAGCCGACCGCATAGGAGTGACGGGTGACACGCGCTTCGACCAGGTCTGGACACGCGCACGAAATGTCTCTTCTCCGCTCATTCAGCGTTTGCGCTCGTCGCGCCCGACTCTGGTCGCGGGCTCGACGTGGCCGACTGACGAAGGGCACCTGCTCCCGGCCTGGACCAGGATCCGCGACAAGATCCCCGACGCGCGGCTGATCATCGCCCCCCACGAGACGAGCGACACGCACCTGCGCTCGATCGAGAGATGGGCTCGCTCGCAATCACTCAAGCTGGGGCGAATCCACGCGCTCGACGCCGCGGACGCCGACGTCATTCTCGTCGATATGCACGGAGTGCTCGGCGACCTCTACGCGCTGGCGGACACCGCGTACGTGGGAGGTGGTTTTCATTCCGCGGGAATCCACTCCGTGCTCGAGCCCGCGGCATTCGGCGCTCCGGTGCTGTTCGGCCCGCGCCACGACAAGAGCCGCGAGGCAGCGAAGCTGATTCGCGCTGGAGGCGGAGCGGCGGTTACCGGAGAAGCCGATCTCACGATCCGACTCGGCTATTGGCTCGGTTCCCTTCCTGCGCGTGATGCGGCCGGCTCATCGGCGCGAGCCATGGTTAAGGACGGCCTCGGCGCGGCGGAGCGCTCTTACGAGCTGGTTACGGCTTTGCTGGCTCGGTGAGGGCGGGCGCCGGCAGAATGGGCGGCCGATAGCCGACGGCGCTCGTGCTCGGCTTGTGGACGAAGAAACCCTGCACAAGATGGACGCCGAGTGATTTCACCATGTCGTATTCTTCCTTGCGCTCGACGCCTTCGGCGATGACCATCGCGCCGTGCTCGTTGGCGAAGCGCACCATCGTTTCGACCAGGTTCTGCTTGATGAAATTCTGGTCGATGCAGTTGATGAGCGACATATCGAGCTTGATGAAATCGGGCTCGAGGTTCGCGATCGATCCCAGACCGGCGTAGCCGCTGCCGGCGTCATCGACGGCGAAGCGGTAGCCTTCGTCGCGAAATTCTTTAAGGCGGCCGCGGAATTTCGGATAATCCTTGATTGCCGTCCGCTCGGTGATCTCGATCACCACGCGGGTGGGGTCTTTCACCTTGAGATTCTTCACGTCGAACGAAGGGTCAGCGAAGTCCGCCGGATCGACGTTCATGAACAGCAGCTCGCCGTCCTTGAGAAGTTTTCCCATTCCTTCGATCGCGCGTTCCCGGCACAGCCGGCTCAAGTCCCAGATCAGATCCGACTGCGCGGCGATCTCGAACATCACCTCGGGGCTGCGCATGCTCCGCATCGTCCCGCGAGCGAGCGCCTCGTAGCCGAACACTTTCTGGTTGTCAGTGATGACGATCGGGTGGTACTCGATGTAGAGGCCGCGATTCCGGAGGGTCTCGCGCAGATCAGCGACTTTTTTCGCCTCCTCGCGGTGCTCGAGGCTCTTGGAGGCATTCGCCGCCTCGCGAATTCCGCGATAGATCTGCCGCTCGAGCCGAAGCTTCGGATTGTAGACGACGAGCGCGCGTCCGACGAATATGTCGAAGAGGGCAGCAATATCCTCTCCGTGAACCCGCTCGATTTCCGTGGACACCGCGTTCTTGAGTCCAGCGGTGAGATCGGTGATCTCGGCGTCCGTTGCCGCCGGAGTATCGTCCTGCGGAACGTGGAAGAAAACAAAGTCGTCGTCGTTGGGAAACGCGACCATGAGCTTCGACGAGGCCAGTGGGCTCTTGCTGAGGAATTCGCGCATCGCCTCACCGGTGGTCTCGAGAACGCTGTCGAGCTTTTCCCAGCCGTAGACCTCTTCCACTTTCGAGTAGTGGTCGAAGTTGAAGTACAGAACGACGATCTCGCCTCTTTCCTGAACCGCCTTGCGGATGCTGTCGATTGATGCCGCGACGGTCGGAAGGCGCGTCAGCGAATCGCGAAGAAGCTGGTGGTAATCCACGCTCAGCGGCTGGGTGCGGTGGACGCGCCGCGTGCGGCGGTGGGAGCGAGCAGCTTCACATTGCGCTCGACGGCCGCCACGAGCTTGGAGAGCTCGAATGGCTTCTCGACGAAATCGTCGGCACCCGTCTGGAGAGCCTGCCTCTTGTTCACCCAATCGTCCAGCGCGGTGACCATCACGACGCGCACGGTGCGGCCAAGGGTTGGGTGTTGTTTCATCTCGCGGCAGACCTGCCAGCCGTCGCGTCCCGGCATCATCACGTCGAGGAGAACGAGTGCAGGCTTGACCTCTTCGAACGCCTTGAGCGCGTCATCGCCATTGTACGCGACGGTAATCGGATAACCCCGAGCTCCGAGGTAATCACGAATTATGTGGGCGTTGTCCGGATTGTCGTCGACCACGAGGATCGGGGGATGGGCAGTATCAGTCATAAGCGGTTGTCTGAAATGATGTTATGACCGTAGCGGGGCAATTCGCAAGCCAGCCGTGGCCTCCTCATCGCCCGCGGGGACCCGGGAGCATGCTTGACAACGGCTGTGACGAAGTAGAACGTGATCAAGATAAACACCTGCTCGGGGACTACGATGCGCGGCCATTCCACTCTCGTCTTGCTCGGTTCTCTAATCCTCTCGGCCTCCACGCTCGCGGCGCAGGATCAGCCCGCTGCAAAGCTCGTGACGATCGCGGGTGTCGTCGTCGATGACGGCAACACTCCCGTCCCCAGTGCCGAAGTTGGCCTCACTCTGGCCGGAAAACCGCCCCTTGTCGTTCGGTCCGGGAGCGACGGACGATTCGAGTTCAGCGGCGTCCCGTTCGGGCCTGGCAAGCTCACTGTGAGGCGGATGGGCTACCGAGTGAGAACGGTCACGCTGGACATGTACAAGGTCACGGCGGGCGAGCCCCTGCAGGTCGGCCTGGAGAGCGTGGCGAGCGACCTCGATACTGTCACCGTCGAAGGGATGAGGGGCAGGATGGAGGAATTCTACAATCACCGGGACAACAGCTCTTTCGGGTACTTCATCGATCAGCCAGAGATAAAGAAGCGCGCGCCCAGGTTCATGAGTGAGCTGTTCCGGACGATTCCCGGCGCGAGGGTCCAGGTGTCGCGCCGAATCGGCAACACTGTCACGCTGCGCGGATGCCAGCCGCGCATCTGGGTCGACGGCGTCAGAACAGTCGACTCGGAATTGGACGAAGTTGCGAACGTCGATGAAGTAGCGGCGATCGAGGTGTATCCGTCGTGGGCGGGGACGCCGCCGCAGTACATGGATCGCGAGAACAGAGCGTGCGGAACGATCGTCGTGTGGAGCCGCCGGCAGTAAGACTGAGACTGCAACGCCGTTCCGTTTCACCTAACAAAAAGCCCCCCGATCGCTCGAGGGGCTTTTTGTAAACCGGACCTAAGCGGCTAACTACGGAGCAGGTGCGCTTCCGCGGAGGCCGCAGGTGAAGGTTGTCGGATAAGTCGGCGCCACAGTCGGAGCCGTATCCCAGTACATACGCGTCTCGAATTTATCGAGACCCTGCGCCGCAATCGCGGCATCGAGATTCGTACCGTTCACAGAAACTTCCGTCGTCGAGTACATCAGGCGGCGCGGAATATTGGACGCGCTGGCTGCTGCTCCCGGTGAAATCGTGTAGGGAACGCAGGTGCGGCGCCATTCTGCCCACGCCGTCCCACCATCGCTGAACAACGCCAGCCACTTCTGCTGCGCGATTCGGACGAGTCCCGGAGTCCCAGCCGCGTAAACGACGTTTGGCCCCGCAAGATAAGTGAGAGCATCGCCCGCGCTGCCGCCCCACTGCTCGACAGACGCAGTGACGCCGGCGTTATAGAATCCAGCCGCTTGCGCGGGATTGAGCCCACCCAGGCTCCGATTAGCTGCCTCGGCCTGGATCAGCGCGACTTCCGCGTACGTCATCATGAACGATGGGAAGCTGTTGCCGCTCCCACCGAAGAAGCCGTAAGCGGTGTTGCCTGGGAACATCTGGTCGGTCACCCGCGACGAGCAGCAGATGAACGGAGCCGCATCGTCAGCAGTAAGCGCGTTTGGAGCACCCTTGAAAGTCCCGTCATCCGGGCTGGGCTGCGCATAGAGCGGAATCCGCGGATCGTTGAGCGACTTCATGAGATTCATGAGCGCGAGTGACACGCGGTTGTCATCACGTGTCGAGAAGAATGACGCCCATGGATTGTTGTAAAC
>DATHHC010000239.1:0-2405 GCA_035317285.1 Gemmatimonadaceae bacterium
CAGCGACATTCTGGAATTCGCTCGTCAGGGTGCCGAGGCCGGGGCTGTCACGACTCGCGTGCGGCCGGGCGAGACGCGGGAGACGGAAGTCCCTCCACCTGCTGCCTGAAGCTGCGCCAGTTTTCCGAGTTCTCGGCGGAGCCTGTTTTACCGCAGGCTCCGCCGAGTCACATTGCGCGCGGCTCTACTCGATAACCTGGACAAGAATCGTCGCGGCGAGCTCCAGATCATCCCCGCGGCGTCTGAACAGCCACGCGTAACGGGACCAGCTCCATCCCGCCGGACCAGCGGAGTGTTCGTCCACGAGAACCGTCCACACATCCCCGCGAAACGCCCCTCGGCGGCCTTGGGTGTCGCGCATATCCCTGAGACCCTCCGGCTGTCCGTGAATAGGGAGACCAACGGTTACGTAGTACTCGAGCCTCCGCGGACAACCGGCGTGGACATCCACGCTTTTCGACCGCGCCGCTCGTCCGCGCGGCGGCGGTGGCTCCGGCACACGAACGCCCGCGCACTGGGAATAGGCGATAGGGTTTCCGTAGCGAACGCCGCTCTTTTTCAGAATCTCCCTTCGCTTATCGACCAGGTCTTCCATCCCCGATTTTCCGACCCGCGCAAAGCTGAGAGTGGGATCGATCCCCTGCACTCCGGAGAAGACTTCCGGATATCCCGAGCGGGTTCCGTAGGGTCGCGGGTCGTAGAGCAATCGTTCGAAACGACGTGGATAATCATCCTCGCCGTCGCCTCCAGCGAGCTGTGCGCTCACTACGCCGGCGAAGATCTCGGAATCCGCGCGTATGAGCGTGAGCACCTCTTCGTGGGTGGCTGGCCGCGTAATTGGGAGCGGCGTGTCTTCAGGAGTGCGCGTCGAATGGCAGGCAGCGTTCACAACGAGGCAGGACATCCACGCAAGGGCGGCGAAGGGCATGCGTTTGACGAGTGGCATTTCGCTCGCGCTATTGCACAAAAGAGGCCTCGCGGCGGTCGGAAGATGCCGCCCAAGGTTTTCTCGCTTGCTACGTCAGGAGCTCCTGCGCCTTGGCTCTGATGGTCGCGTAGCATTCGCACGCGGTTGCCTTCAACCCCTTCACATCGAGCAAGGTGACGTTCCTGTATCTATAGGAGACCAGGCTCTTCTTCGCGAGCCCGGCCATCGCCACCGTCACCCCTGGCCGTCTCACCGCCAGCATCTGCGAGAGAAACTCCTGCGTGAGATTGAACGACGTGCTGGCGATCGCGTCGGATGTGACGAGCAGCCAGCGCGAGCACCTCTGCTCGATGCTGTGCACGCTGTTGCAGGCGGCGGATTGAGCAGCCACGTCCGCGGCGTACTGGGAGTAACGGTGCAGGCGCCGTGACAGATCGGGCAGGTCGTCAATGACGGAAAGAAAGGCGTCAGCCGACAGCGCGAGGAAGTTGCCTTCGATCTGGCAAATCCCCTTGTAGCGGGCTGTCCGCACCTCGTTGAGAAGTGGCACTCCGATGAAGCCCTCACGTCCCACCGTCATTGCTTCGATTGTGGTTCCGTCTTCGAGGACAATCACAAGCGAGCACATTCCAGTCAGTGGAAAATAGACGCGCTCGATGACATCGCCGGCGTCGAACATGTCGGCTCGACTCGAGCAATGGACTTCTTCGGCGAGCTCCATGATCGCGGCACGCTCCGCTTCCGGAAGCTTCGACAGGATTTCGTTTTGGGGTATCGACGACGGCGCGGGTGGGGCGATGTCGATTAGACGTACGCGTGTCTGTGCGCGCTGGATCATCTGTGACCTTGTGGTTGGCGGGACGCCAGAAGGTCGCAGGAGCGATGTTGCCTGAAGCGATCTGGATTGTAACTAACACGGACATAGTATGGCCCGTGACCTAGCTGAGCAACGCCGGATATTTTGGCGGTCGCGGGTCAGATGGCCCCGATTGTGCGGTGTCGGACAATCTTTGTTGCCGGAGCGGAGTGTTGGGAGCGGAGCGAGAACGACATGTCGGAATGGCGGACCCCGGTCTGGATGCTGTACGCAGGCCGGGCGTCCGCGACGACATAGCTCGCCGAATCAGAAATGCGTGCGCTCACCTTTCTGAGATGGAATTCTCGCACTTGGTAGACGAGATGGCGGATCGCCAGCTCAGGGGTGAGCGTCGGATAAGCCGAGAGTTTTGGCCGGAGTAAATCGCGTCGCCGTTTTCGCGTGGGAAACACCATCCGCGAACGTCCAGGACGTCGCCTCAGAGCGATAGAGCTCCTCGATAAAAGCAGTCACAAACCGATCGAACAACACGCTCCTCTCGCTGCCAAGAGGAACGTTCGCGTCGCCCGCGGCTTCATTGAGCAAAGCCTTGAAGGCGATCAGGAGCTTTTCCGGTCTCTGCTGCCGATCACCCGCCGCGTTGCAGATCTCACGAATCGC
>DATHHC010000240.1:0-2786 GCA_035317285.1 Gemmatimonadaceae bacterium
GGCTGGAGGAGGAGTCATAATGCTCACGACGATAAGGATCAGGCTGCACACCAGGAAGAGCAGCGCGGCGAAGTGAAGGAAGTTGATACTGGCAAGCCAGTACCAGAATGATCCAACCGTCAACTTCGCCTTCCCGAGCTCGAGCAACAGTCGCGCAAACCCGATCACGAAGCCGGTCCAGAGCGCGGCGAGAGATCCCTTCCCATTGAGCCGGGGACTGAGGACGCCGAGGAGGAAAACCGCCGCGATCGGCGGCGCGATGTAGGCCTGGATGCTCTGCAAATAAATGTAGAGCTGCGGCGAGACGTACTTCATGAACGGAATCCAGGCGAGCCCCAGAAACACGAGGATCACCGTCGTCACCCGTCCGACGAACACGAGTCGCGCTTCGCTCGCCTGCGGTCTCCACTTACGATAGACGTCCCAGGTGAGAAGGGTCGAGCACGAGTTAAATGCAGATGCGAGTGAGCTCATTAGTGCCGCGAGCATGCCGGCGAGGACGAGACCCTTGAACCCGATCGGAAGGAGCCGAGTAACGAGGATCGGATACGCGGAGTCGGCCATGCCGCCGGCTCGAACGTCCTGGTACAGCGCGGCGGCGATGATTCCGGGCAGCACGAAGATGAAAACCGGAAGGATTTTCAGGTAGCCTGCGAAGATCGTTCCGCGGCGGGCTTCCTGAATGTTCTTGGCCGCCAGCACGCGCTGCACAATGTGCTGGTCAGTACACCAATACCAGATGCCGAGGATCGGCGCCCCGAAGACGACACCCGTCCACGGGAAATCCTTGTGATTCGATGGCTTCCACATCGAGAAGAAGTCGGGCGGGACACTGTTCCTGAGCCCGGACCAGCCACCAACGGCGTGGAGGCCGATGAACATCAGGGTGACCGATCCCACGATCAGCACCACCGCCTGCATCACTTCGGTGTAGATCACCGCGCGCAGTCCGCCGAAAATCGTGTAGAGCCCGGTAATAACAATGAGAATCGCCGCGCTCCACCAGAAATCCAAACCCGTCACCGCGTGCATGACGATGCCGCCGGCGAACAGCGTCACGCTGATCTTCGTGAGCACGTAGCCGATGATGGATACCCACGTGAAGTAGGATCGAGATTGGGGATTATACCGGCGCTCGAGGAATTCCGGCATGGTGTACACGCCGCTTCGCAGGTAGAAGGGCACGAACAGCCATCCGAGGAGCAACAGGATGAAGCTAGCGAGCCACTCGAAGTGCCCGACGGCGAGGCCGCTCGCGGCTCCGGTGCCGGCGAGCCCGACCAGATGCTCGCTCCCGATGTTGGAAGCGAAGAGGCTGGCTCCGACCGCTAGCCAACCTACATCCCGGCTCGCGAGAAAGTAGTCCGAGCTGACGTTTTTCTCTTTGCGCGCCGCCCAGTAGGCGATGCCCGACAGGACGAGGAAGTACGCTGCGATTACGAGGATGTCGACGATGCTGAGGCTGCTCATGGCGTTTCTTCGGTGAGAGAGAAGTGTACGGCCGAGCTCCTATTGCGCCGCGCCCGGTGATCTCTGAGGCGAAGCCCGCGAAGAATCTGAAGCATTTCGCCGCTCCGCGCTACGGATGCAGGCGGGAAGCGGGAAGCGGGAAGAGGGTGATCCTGGGTCCGGCTGGTTCGCTTGACACTAGGCGGGATGATTCCCACATTCGCGTCCAACGCCCCGGTGGAGGCATGAATGAGCGGTGAGATCACTCGGCGGACGTTTCTCGTTGGAGCAGGTGCTGGCACCGCGGGACTGATCGGGCTCCTGCCCGCGCGCGCCGAAGCCACAGACTTGCTCGCCGGCGAGACTCGGCGCGAAGACGAGCTCGATGGTCGACAGCCTGCCTCAGCGTTCAAGCTGTCCGTCTCGCGCTGGCCGTTCAACAAGTTCACTCTCGATCAGTTGTGCCAGATGGCGAAAGAGCTCGGACTCGATTCGGTTGAGCTTCTCGAGCCCGATCAATGGGCGACTCCGGCGCGCTACGGACTCACGTGCGCGATGGGATACGCGACGGTCCCGAATCCGGAAACGCGGCTGACGCACGGCTTCAACCGCGTCGAGAACCACGCCTGGCTCATCCCGGCCTATGAGCGCGCAATCCCGCTCGCCGCCGCGGCGAAAGTGCCGAACGTGATTTGTTTTTCGGGAAACCGGGCCGGACAGAACGACGATGAAGGGCGCGCAATCTGTGCGCGCGGACTCGCTCCGCTGATACCAGTTGCGGAACGGCACGGCGTCACGCTCTGCATGGAGCTGCTCAACTCCAAGTGGGATCACCCCGACTATCAGTGCGATCACACCGCGTGGGGTGTTGCCCTCGCGAAGCAGATGAATTCGGAGCGCTTCAAGCTGCTGTACGACATCTACCACATGCAGATCATGGAAGGCGATGTCATACGCACGATCCGCGACAATCACCGGTATATTGGACACTACCATACTGGCGGGGTACCGGGGCGCCACGAGATCGATTCCTCCCAGGAGTTGAACTATCCGGCAGTCATGCGAGCGATCGCCGAATCGGGATTCACAGGGTACGTCGCGCAGGAGTTCGTACCTACACGCGATCCGCGCGCTTCACTCGCTGAAGCGGTCCGGCTCTGCCGTGTGTAGCGCGTGATGGCAATCCGCGCGTCAGAAAACCCAATCATCACGCCGGCTATGGTCCTGCCCTCGAGGCCGGACTTCGAGGTGCTGGGCGTGTTCAATCCCGCTGTCGCCCGGCACGACGGTCAGGTCGTGCTGCTTTTGCGCGTGGCGGAAGCTCCACGGAAGATGTC
>DATHHC010000241.1:0-6938 GCA_035317285.1 Gemmatimonadaceae bacterium
GAGCTCATGCCCGAGATCGAGCGCGACGAGCTGGCGGTCATCTACGAAGCGAAGGGAATGGACCGCGAGATCGCGCACACGCTCGCGACGAAGATCATGGCGGATCCCCAGCAGATGCTGAAGGAACAGGTCCAGGAGGAACTCAAGATCGCTGAGTTCACCGTTTCGCCGTTCAGAGAGGGGTGGATCACCGGGCTCGCGACGGCGTTCGGTGCGGCAATCCCCGTATTCCCATTTCTCGTCTGGCAGGGATCGACGGCGATCGCGATCTCGTTCACCGTCGCGATGCTCTCGCACTTCCTGGTCGGCGCCGCGAGGTCCGTGTTCACGGGCCGCGGAGCGTTCAGATCCGGCTTCGACATGTTCGTCGTCGGCGTCGGGGTCGCACTCGTCGGCTACTACGTGGGTGGGCGGGTCGGAAAACTTATCTAGTCCCAACTGAACACGTCGTCAGCCTGAGCCTTGCAGCTGTCAACCATCAGGCTTACTACGCCGGGACGTCACCAGCGCAGATCAGGGCACAAATCAACTGGCCTGTACCGTCACGCCACCAATGACGTCCCGCCGATCTAAGCCTGATAGCTGAGAGCTTTCAGGCTCCAGCTGACGACGTGTTCAGTTGCAGTTTGCAGTTGATCTATCGAACCTGGAAGGCCTGCTGACTTCGGGATGCCCAGCCTCGAATCAGAATCGCGCCGATGCCGATCATTGCGGCGACTATCATCACGATATTGCCGATCACAGGTATCAGCCCCACAACGAGCAGGATCACACCTCCGACCAGGTAGGCAAGTACTACGGCGTAGTGCGTAGAGCTTCCGCGAGCCCCGAGCAATCGGCGGCCGATCCAAACGGCAACGGGGAGGTCTCCCATAAAGAGCAGCATGCAGTAGGTGGCGACCACTAGCAAAGCGAGTGGAAGGCCGACGAAGGTGATTGCCAGGATTACCGCAATGATCGGGGCCAGGATCGCCACTGCCACGCCGACACAGACCGCCAGGATTGGGCGCCGCGGAACAACCCCAGCCGTTTCAGACATGAAGCCAGGGAAAAGCATCACCACCACCGCTCCGGCCAACAGCACGCCGAGAATCCAGAGCCACCTGCGGAGACCCCATTTTGATCCGACAGGGAGAGCCGTGACCGTCCCAGTGATGCGTGCGGTAGAGTCGATGTGGACTTCCTCGGGCGATACACGGTAGCGAAGGTTTCCAGCGATTTGGGCGCGCGGTCCGACTCTAAGCTCACCTCCGGTGATCTCGACGTCCCGACCGACTACACCGTTCAGCGTGACTGACCCCGCTGAGACCAGCAATCCGCCGCGCACCGTGCCGTCGACCTGAACCGCACCGCCAGTGATGTAGGCATTCTGCGCAATCACGGCGGTGGAATCGACCGTGATTGTTCCGCCGGCGATGGTAGCATTGCGATCGACTGCGGCCCTGACATCGATCGAACCACCCGCGGCGCGGAGGGAGCCATGGATTTGCCCGGCGATCCGCTGCTTGCCGCCGGCCCCGAGGTAATCCCCACCGGTCGCTGAGAGGAAATCCACGTCACCACTGGCAACGATGAGGTCGCCCATGATGCTGTCTCGTATGTACGCAGAGCCGCCCGCGACGATCGCGTCATCCCCGAGGCGCGTCATGCTCTGGGGCTTCGAACCAGGACCACCGCACGACAGTGTCGCCGCGACAAGCAGTGAGCCGAACACCGCGAACACGAGACGAAGCCGGGGCTGGAATACCATGGGATTCCTCCGCAGGGATAGCAACGAAGACAGCCAGCGCGCGGTAAATGTTGTCGCCGACACCCTTTTTTTGCTACCATCATGGATGCCACCACGCCCCTACATTCTCGCCGAAACAAACTGGAAGGCGGTAAAGGACACTCCCTTCGAGGTTGCGATCCTCCCGTGGGGAGCGACCGAGCCGCACAACTATCACCTCCCCTACGGCACCGATAACTACGAGTCGCGATCGATCGCGGAGGGCGCGGCGGAGATCGCCTGGAAGCAGGGCGCGAAAGTCGTGGTTCTGCCGACGGTGCCGTTCGGTGTGAACACGGGACAATTGAATCTTCGTCTCGCCATCAACATGAATCCCAGCACCCAGTTCGCGGTGCTCAGTGACATTGCGTCGGCGATCTCACAACAGGGCGTTCGCAAGCTGGTTGTGCTCAACAGCCACGGCGGAAACGACTTCAAGCAGATGATCCGCGAGCTGCAGCCGCGCCTGAATCTCTTCATCTGCACGATCAACTGGTGGACGTGCGTGAAGGGAGCCGACTATTTCGATGAGCCGGGTGACCACGCCGGTGAGATGGAGACGAGCATGATGATGGTGCTCGAGCCGGATCTGCTTCTTCCATTGTCGGAAGCGGGGCCCGGCAAAGCGAAGAAATTCCGCGTTGCCGGCTTGCGCGAGGGATGGGCTTGGACGCCGAGGCAATGGTCGAAGGTGACGAGCGACACAGGGACCGGAAATCCCGCGGCCTCGACGCGGGCGAAAGGTGAAAGGTTCATTCGCGCGGTCACCGAGAAGATCGGCGGGTTCCTCGTCGAGCTCGCCAAGGCGGACGTCGACGAGATGTACGAATAGGAACTCAAGGGCAACTGAACGAGAGGCTAGCCGACGGCGTACGGCTGCTTGCTCGCGACGAACCGCGCAACGGCGCGAAGAGAGCGGAGATTGTCTTCCCTGATCTCGCAGTCCGAAACGTGAATGCCGAACTCATCCTCGATGAAGGAAATCATCGCGGCAACGTACCTCGAATCGAGGGCGATTCGCTCGAAGAACCTGTCGTCGCCGTCAAGCACGTAACCGTGTTGACGGTACAACGAGTTCCCCTGCACGAAGCCTCGAACGCGCGAGAGGATGCTGGATTCTGAGACGCCTGGCGTGAACTCAATTTCGTGTGTAAGCATGGCTCGGGACGGGTGCGCGCGGGTTAAGCCTGCTGCGTCCTGGACCGGCGCGGAGCGGTCCGCCGATCCACTATGGGCAAGCTTGGCACCCGCACTTTGCCGCACCCGACACGCCGTGCGGGCCCCAGCTAAACCCAATGGCGACAGTGGTTTAGCCGACGGCCAGCGCTTCATGACTCGCTGAATCTTCCTGGCAGAATGTGGTAGCTCTGCAACAGCGATGATGGGCAGTCAGGCAGACTAGACAACGATGTTGAGGAGCCTTCCGGGCACGAAGATCACTTTCTTCGGAACGCCGACGGCAAACTTCCCCACCGCCGGCTCCGCGAGCGCGGCTACTAGTGCCGCCTTCTCGTCAATGTCGCGGGCCACAACGATCTTGCCGCGCACCCTCCCGTTCACCTGAACGACGAGCTCGATCGAATCTTCCACAGCAAGCGCGGGGTCGAAGCTTGGCCAAGCCGAGTCGAACACGCTCCCGGTTCCGCCCGTCTGCTCCCACAACTCTTCGGCGATGTGCGGCGCGAACGGCGACACCAGGAGAATCATCGGCAGCACTTCGTCGCGGTGCGGCGTCCGCTCCCCTTTGCGGAGAACGTTCATGTACTCCATCATCGCGGCGATCGCCGTGTTGTAGCTCAGACGCGAAATGTCCTCACCCACTTTCCTGATCGTCTGATGCAGCTTCCGCATCACCGAATGATCCGGCTTGCCGTCGCCCGACATGCTCTGAACCGATGCGAACAGCCGGTCGAGAAAACGGCGCGGTCCCGAGATGCTCGCATCGCGGAAGTCCCCACCCTGCTCGTACGGTCCGAGGAACATGAGGTACATCCGGAAAGCATCGGCGCCCCAGTGCTCGATGTACTCGTCGGGGTTCACGATGTTGCCTTGCGTCTTGGACATCTTCGCGCCCTCACGGATGATGTGTCCGTGCGCGCGGAAGCGCGTGAATGGCTCCTCAAATTCGAGGTGCCCCGAGTCATGCAGTGCCATCGTTATGAAGCGCGAATAGAGCAGGTGCAGCACCGCATGCTCATTGCCGCCGATGTACGAATTGACGGGCAACCACTTCTTCGTGACGCTCTTCTCGAACGGCACGTCGTCGTTGCCCACGCTCGGGTAACGCAGGAAGTACCAGGAGTTGTCGAGGAAGTTGTCCGACACATCGGTCTCGCGCCGGCCGGTCTTTCCGCATTTCGGGCACTCGACGAGGTACCACTCTTCGTGGCGCGCGAGCGGCGACACTCCAGAATCGTCCGGCTTGAAATCCTCAATGAACGGCAGGACGACTGGCAGGTCCTTCTCCGGCACGGGCACGACTCCACACGACTCGCAGTAGATGACTGGAATCGGCGGACCCCAATACCGTTGCCGCGAGATGCACCAGTCGTGCAGACGATAGTGCACGACCGGCTTGGCCGAGCCTCCCTTCGCGAGCAATTCTATGATTGCCTTCTTCGCTGCCTCCACCTCGAACCCGTCGAACACCCCCGAGTTGACGAGCGTGCCCGACTCGCACTCGGTGAATGCCTCGTGCAGTGGTGTGTTCGCGTCCTCGCGCTCGCCACAAACGACGCGCACGATGGGAAGCTCGAACTTCGTCGCGAACTCGAAATCGCGCTCATCGTGGCCGGGCACTCCCATAATCGCGCCCGTGCCGTATTCCATCAGCACGTAGTCTGAGATCCAGACCGGAATCTCCTTTTCCGTCGCCGGGTTGATGGCGTATGAGCCGGTGAACACTCCCGTCTTCTCGGTGCTCGTTTTCCGGGTCACGAGATCCTGACTCTTCGTTTTCTCGCGGTATTGCTCGACGTGCTTTTTCTGCTTGGGCTTCGTCAGCGACTCGACGAGCGGATGCTCGGGCGCAAGCACCATATAGGTAGCCCCGAAAATCGTGTCGGGCCGAGTGGTGAAGACGCGTATCTCGCACGCTTTGCCATCCAGGTCGTGGGTCTCGAACGCCAGCTCCGCGCCCTCCGACCGCCCGATCCAGTTCCGCTGCGCCGTCTTCGTCGTCTCCGACCAGTCGATGCGGTCGAGATTATCGAGCAGCCTCGGCGCATAGTCGCTGATCCGGAAGAACCACTGCTCGAGCAACCGTTGCTCGACCGGCGTCCCGCAGCGCTCGCACACGCCCCCGGAGACCACCTGTTCGTTGGCCAGAACGGTTTTGTCCTTCGGGCACCAGTTGACGGCCGCCTGCTTTTTGTAAGCGAGTCCCTGCTTCAGTAGCTGGAGGAAGAGCCACTGGGTCCACTTGTAGTAGTCGGGATCAGTCGTGGCCAACCTGTAGCGCCAATCGACCATCAACCCCGCGCGCTCGATCTGGCGCTGGAAGTTGACGATGTTCCGCGGGATGAGCTCCATCGGGTGCTGCCCCACCTTGAGGGCATAGTTCTCCGAATGAATCCCGAAGGCGTCGTATCCGAACGGCTCGAAGACGTTGTGTCCCATGAGACGCTGGAATCGTCCATAAATGTCATTCCCCGTGAACGCAAAAAGATTCCCGACGTGGAGTCCTTCGGCGGACGGATAGGGAAACATCATCAAAGCATAGAACGGCCTTTGGGCGCGCTGCAGATCCGTGTGGTTCGTTCCACGCTCCTGCCAGATGCGCTGCCATTTCAGCTCGACCGCCGACGGATCGTAAGTCACGGCATCTGAAGGCAAAGGGTCGTTTCGGGTTGCCGAATTTTCCATCTGTACAAACTAGCGGCTGAGCGGCGGAGTTTCATCTCCGGCGCGGCTGACCGAGTCGTTCCACAATCGTTCCAGAAGATGACCGCAACTCAGCTCCCTTTCGTTCACCACAAGTCGTCCGGACTCCTCAAGCCGATTTTCAGCGCGTTGCAGCGTCGCGCGCTCGTAACGAGCATTCTGTTCGGATCGACATTCGTAGCCGGGCTCGGGGCGATCGGCTGGCAGGTCTACCGGCAGATTCCGTCCGGGACGCGTCAGGATCTCCTCCTGGTGAACGGCGTCGGAACGGCGCTGGCGATTGCTGTCCTCTGGATCGTGGTCGCGCTTGGCGCCACCGTCTGGGCAGCATTGATATTCGTTCGCCAGCACGTGAGCGGACCCGCCGCCGAGCTCGCGCGCACTCACGAGGCGATCGCAAAGGGTGATTTTTCGCGCAGCTATAGCCCATCGGCATCGAACCGGTCCGTCGATCGACTCACCAGATCGACGATTTCAATGCTCACAGGGCTGAGGGGCGTAGCCGGCCAGATGCGGAGCTCTGCCGACGACAACAGCGAGCTGGCATCGCAGTTGGTCAAGGCGTCGGTCTCTGCCGCGGCCTCGGCCCGCGATGGTGCAGCGACGACCAACGCCCTGAGCCAGGATGCGGTCGGGCGCGAGCGCGCGATCAAGGAATTGATGGGCGAGGCGACAAAGCTGGTCGAGATCTCGGGAAGTCTTCGCGAAGCGGCGCAGGAAGGACTGAGGCGCGACCAGGCGCTGCGTCAGCTGGCGCGCGAGAACCGCGTGCGCCTCGAGCGGACGGCCAGCTCGCTCCAGTCGCTTGCATCAGATGCGCTCCAGAGCGCCGAAGGAATCGACGCGCTGTCGGCCGCAGTGGAGGAGATCGGATCGTTTCTCGTTCTCGTCCAGAAAATCGCCAGGCAGTCGAAGCTCCTGGCGCTCAACGCCGCGATGGAAGCAGCGCGCGCTGGAGAGCAGGGTCAGGGGTTTGCCGTCGTAGCGAGCGAAGTCCGCCGCCTCGCGAGCAGCTCCGCGGAAGCAGCACAGCGTACGACCTCACTCGTACGGGAGATGCTGGACAGCGTCGCGCACTCGCGCGAGTCAACTTCGCGCACGGTGGCAACGGTGGAGCAGGTTCTCGAGGCGACACGCGCCGGACGCCAATCGCTGTCGAGGGTAGAAGAGGGCACCGTCGAAGGAGAAGACCTGAGCGGTCGCATCGAGATTGCCGTTCGTGAATCGAACGAGCTGATCTCGCAGATGACTCAGCGTCTGGCGGGCCTATCCCAGGGCACGAGCGCAT
>DATHHC010000242.1:0-4484 GCA_035317285.1 Gemmatimonadaceae bacterium
CGTGCATCACACTCAGCCTGCGGAATCGGCATCACCTTGGCGACGAACTGCCCGGCCTGGTCGATCGGGAGCAGGTTGAGAACACCAAAGCGACGGTGATCGATCCACCGCTGTCCTTCGAGCAGAAGCGAGTACCGCCTCTCGTAAAGCAGGGCGGTCAGTCCGGCCGGTGCAGTTGCAAACACGACTGGATTTAAGCCCCCGCCGGAGATCGAACGGATGTTGTTGATGTCCGCCATGGCGTTTGCAAAGTTGCCCGTGAATATGTTCGCCTCCGCCCGAATGAGCATGAGCTCCTCGTTGCGGATGATTGGCGCGGGCGTGGTATTCGTGGCGTAAATGGTGAAGCGGTGCGTCGCCGCAATGTTAAGGTTCTGTGGAGGTGTTACGGGCGACGCCAACGGTACGACCTTGCGGGTGTAGCGGTCATCAATTCCCGACGGCCCCGACTGTGCGTCGGCTTGGATGCTTGCGTGGGCAAAAATGTAGTTGTCCTGCGCGAAGCTGTTCGCGTTGGCGGTCTCGCCAGCGCTCGTCGAGTAAAAGTTGTAGGTCCCCCGGTTCAGATCTGCGAGCGATGTCGCCCCACCCAAAGGTGACACGAAGCTGGCGGAGAGAGCTGTGAGCGCCTGCGTGTAGCAGGCGGCGCCGCAGCCAAGTGACCCACGGTACGCCAATGCCCTGGCGGCAATGGCGCGGTTGAATTGCAGGAACGAAGCAGGAGTGTCAAAGCCCGCGAACCCGGAATGGAGCGTGAAAGGGAACGCCGTCCCACCAGCTGCCAGATCGGCGGCCCCATCGTCGAGCGTCGCGGAAACGAACTTGTAGACGGAATCACGAGACACGAACGGCGCCGGGCTGTTCGGATCTGTCGGGATGTCTGTCGGAGCGCCAAGCGTGTCGCGCCCCAGGATCACGTACATCAGCTCGAGTGCTCTCATCGTCTTCGCAAATCCGGTGACCGCCGCTTTCTGTTCGGTGCTCAGCGCCGTGGCGGCCGCGAGATCCGCTAGCTGGACCGCATTGCGCTGGTTCTGAAAGCGACCGGTCCAGTTGCCTACCGCGAACCCTGCGGGATCGATGCGCTGGGGACCGGGAATTCCATTCAGGTAGTTCGAGATGAACCGGCCATCTGTCGGGAAGTAGTTGTACGCTTCACGACCGAAAACTCCGAAATCCCGATTCATGCCGGCCATCGCGTCGCGGGTACCATCCAGGAGCCCCGAGGCGAGCAGTTGCACGCCCTTCGGATCCTTTGCGACTCCTTCGGTGGTCGGCTGGTTGTAGTTGGGGATCACCAGCTTTTCCGCGCTGCAAGCGGCGATTCCAGTGAGCAGCAGTCCTAAACGTGCACCGTGCCAAAAGCGGCGGCGGGTCATTACGTGTCTCCTGGGGCCGAAGCCCATGGGTGCTGAGATTTGCGTGAAGGTCATGGCTAGAACCCCAGATCGAGCGACAGCCAGAAGCTGCGGCTAGGGGGGAACGGCGAGAGGTCGACGAAACGCGCGACAAAGTTGCCGCCGTTGTTTACCTCGGGATCAAACCCGTTGTAGCCGGAAATGATGAACAGGTTGCGAGCGGAAAAACTGAGCTTCGCGTTCTGCGCACCGCGGAAGCGGGACGCAAACGCCGCCGGCAGGTCGTAGGAGAGATTGACTTCGCGGACCTTGGTGTACGATCCGTCGACGAGGTACGCCGCCGTGTTGGCTCCGCCACCCCATGAGTTGTAGCGGTACGCGCCTAGCGTTGGCCCAACCGCCACGTCGGGAGACGGGTCGTCGTAGTCCCAGGTATTCGCGCCTTCGTCGAAGAGGTTGAGGGTCATGTTGGAAACTGTCCCACCTCTTCGATAATCCACGAGGACGTTGAAGTTCAGTGACTTGTAGCTCACGTCGTTGCCGAAGCTCATTACGTACTTCGGATTCGCATCAGCGAGCGGCTGATTGCCCACGGTGGACCCGTTGACAATCTTGTTTCCCCAGATCGTCGTGACCGTGTGACCGGGCGCGAAGCGCAGTCGCCCGTACGCATTACCGAAGCCGCCTGCGGCAGTTCCGGTGGTGAATGGCTGAACACCAGGAGGAAAGCTCGTGATGTCGGCTCGACTCTGATACCAGGTGGTCCGTGAGGTCCAGCTCAAATTGTTCCTCTGAATCGGCACCAGTGTGAGTCCCATCTCGTATCCTTTCGTCGTCATTTCGCCGCCATTGACGACAGTTGCGTTGATACCTGTCGATGGCGCGAGCTGCGGACGGACGAGCAGGTCTGTCAATTTGCGGTTATAGTACGTCGCTTCCACGCGCATGCGCTGAGTCAGGAAGGAGCCATCCAATCCTAACTCGAACTCACTGAGGCGCTCGGGCTTGATGGTCGGATTTCCGATTGTCGACGGCAGTCCGTACGCAGGCAGACCTCCGATGATGCCGTAGCTGGTGAGTGCAAGGAAACGGTCGCCATAACTTGGCTGATTCCCTGAAACACCCAAAGACGTCCGCAACTTCACCTCGTCGATCCCACGCACGCTGGGGTTGAAGCGATACGATGCTTGGCCGCGTGGGTAGTAGAAGATTTTGTGCGGATCGCCATTCAGACTCGCCCGCTCGCCGCGTATGGCCCCGGCGACATAGAGTCTTTCACCGAAGAGGAGTAGCTCCTCCTGCCCATATGCCGCCTGAGTCCGCGACTTTTCCTGTCGATCGGTGATGGTGATGTTCTGGGCGCCGGCCGCGTCTGACTGCTGCGGTCCGAGGCCCCGACCGAGGAGGTTGTAATCGTTGAAAGCGCGGTCCTGAAGCTGCACGCCAGTCGAGGTCGTTGCCGATATCCAGCCGGGTGTGAACGCCCAGACTGCGCTGGTGGTTACGTTCGTGAGGCGTTCGGTTCCGTTGCCCTGAACGATGGCTCCGGGGAAAATGCCGCCCTCCGTTGTGCCAGGGCGCTGGAACTGAAGCTCCTGTGGCGCACGGATATAGTTCTCGCTGCTGTATCTGTCAGCGCCTCCCTGGATGCTGAAGTTCAGGCTGTTCTTTTCGCCGGTGTAAGCGGCCCAGTTTGCCTTTCCGGAAAAGATCAGCCGGTACACATCTTCGTTGTTCTGCATCAGATCGAACGTCTGGAACGGGTTCGAACCCTTCAAGGTCCCGCCGCCGGCAAACGGATTCAATACGTACTGGCCGAGAGCGTCCTTCTGCTGGAGATCGATGATCGCCGGAGTGTAGGCAAAGCCGTACAGCGGCGACGAGAACGCGTTGTCGTTGTTCGAGACTCCGCGCTGCGAGAACGAGCGAATCAGGTTCGAGCCGAGACTGATTGTGATCCGGTCTCCGACATTCTGGTCGATATTCGCGCGAAGCGACTGACGCCGGGCGCCGGTGTTCATGGCGATACCCGACTCCTGCTTATCGGAGCCTGACGCGTAGTAGCGCGTGCTGCCTACTCCGCCCGACAACGACATTACCGACTCGAATGACGGGCTCGTCTGACCGTAGAGGTCGCCCTGATAATCGAAGTAAGGGCAGCTGGTCGCTGTGCATGCTGCAGTGGCGGCGGCAATACCCTCGTTGTTTGCGCCGATCTCCGATAGTGCGTCCGCCAGATTGGCGAAGTGCCGTGAACCCTGCTTCCGAATCAACTGGCTGGTGCCAACCCGCTGCGTGAAGTTGAAGCGAGGCGAGCCTTCCCGACCACGCTTGGTCGTGATGATGACCACGCCGTTGGTCGCCTGCGACCCGTAGATCGCCGACGCCGCGGCGCTCTTGAGGACTTCTACGTTCGCGATGTCATTTGGGTTGATGTCGGCGAGCCGGTTGGTTCCGTTCTCTTCGGCCGCGTTCAGCGATCCCGTTATCGAGGATTGCATGTTCGATCTCGTGGCATTCGAGATCGCCACGCCGTCGACGATGATCAGCGGGTCAATTCGGCCGATCAATGAAGACGCGCCACGGATCTGAATCTGTCCACCACCGCCAGGTGCGCCGTTATTCATGTTGATCGACGCTCCGATGACTTTGCCCTGCAGGGCGCTTTCAAGGGACTGGGCCGGAACGCGGGCCAGCGCGTCAGCGCTTACCACTGCGACTGCGGTGGCGGCGTTTCTCCGCTCAATGCTGGTCGCGGCCCCGGTAACGATCACGCCCTCGAGCTCGAGCACGTCCTTCTCGAGAGAGAAATCGACGCTCGACGAACCTGAGGCAACCCGCTGCGTCCCACGCTTGTAGCCGATGGTACGAGCGATGACGGTCACATCGCCGTTGGGAACCTGCAGCCGGAACTCTCCGCGGTCGTTGGTGCGCACGCCGCCTGTCTGGCCGGCTAGCGCCACTACGACGCCTGATAGAGGCTGACCCGCGGTGGTGGTGACCCGCCCGGTAACCTCACGGGTTTGGGCCTGAGCAAAGGAGCTTACACTTACGAGCACGAGCAACAGCAATGGCAAAACCGAACGAATGCTTTTCATGCCTGTTCTCCAGCTTGGAGGGGTGAGA
>DATHHC010000243.1:0-4194 GCA_035317285.1 Gemmatimonadaceae bacterium
CGTCGAGCAGACCATAGGCCGTCGTCGGACCTTTGCGCTCGCGTACCGTAAACTCCAGGTGTCGCGGCTCGCTCCGTTCGATGGTGAGCAGGTCGAAGCCGCCCGTTTGCTCACGGAATCCGATCTCGTCGCCGACTGCCAAGTCCGGCTGGAATCTCCGGAAATACTCGCTAAGCCGCGCCGTGTCGCCACTGTTGAACGCGTCGAGCCATGCACGAAGCGCCTCGCCAGCCGGGGTTTTCGGAATTGCGGTGACGACTGGTTGAGTCGGCGTTGTCGCGGGTACCTGAGCGCCGATGGGACTTGTCGAAGCGATGGCGGTCAGCCACAAGAGGAAATAGGTAGCGCGATTCAATGTTGCTCCTGTCGTTCGAGCGCGAGGCTGCCGACGATCTCGTTCGGACCTGCTGGCCCCGAGTACGTGAGAATCAGTGCCGCGCCCGGCGCGCGGGCACGGCACCACGCGCCGAGCACGCCTGGCTGGGGCTGGGGCATGGGCGTGCATATGATCAGGCCAGCGACGCTTAGGTTGATGGGAGACTGCACGTTCGTGCTGGATCCGGAACCCAATCCTACGAATCCTCTCATCGGCGGCGCCTCGCTCGAGTCCGCGCTGAACCAAAGATAGAAAACGCCGGTCGGTAGCGGCGAGCGTATCGATGCACCCCGCGTGATGCGTACCGGTGCGACAACCAAGCGCTGATCGGGTCTCAGCCCTTCGAAAGTGCGTACCGGCTCGAAGACCATTACCTCTGCGCGCACCACACGATCACCGATTTCCATATCGACACTGGTGTATCCAGGTCGTAGCGGCCGGAGCCGTCCGCTGGAATCGAGCGTAGCGACGGTGCTGTCAAAAACGCGCAGCCTGGCGGCGATCCGCGTCACTGGTTCGCCGTCAAGACCAATAGCGTCTACTGTGAGTGTGGCCGCGGGATCGCCGACCACGAAGTTGCCCCACCCGGCCTCGCGGATCTTCCGCACCGGCTCGCAGTGGACAACGAAATCCCTGGTCAGAGTGGCGAGTGAGGCCCGCACAATCACGTCGCCGCGTCGCGTGCACTTTATCGCACCACGGGGCGAGACCGGGATTGGCGCGCCCGATACCTGCCGATAGCGCACGTCCGTCCGCTGGAGACGATGCCCGGCCGCGTCGAGTACTCGCATCGAAAGCTGCACCGCTTCGAGATTGTTTACGACGATCCCATTTGAATCACTGCCCGCGCCGACAACGAGGCGCGCTGGAGGACCGTTGCGTGCCAGCCATGCGATTGTGAGGACAGAAAGGCTGACGACGACTGCGAGCATGCCCGCGGCGAGACGCGCTCGGGCGCGCGGAGTACCGTGCCTCATTGCATTCCAAATCACGTGCGGTGTCGAGCGCACCATCTCGCGAGCGTACCACCATTTCGCGGCGAAAATACCGTCGCGCTCGGCGCGGTGTGCGTACTCCTCGCTCAAGTCGCCCAACAGGTCCCCGATGAAGGCTGGGTCGGCGCCGAGTGCCAACAGGGTGCGCTCGGTGAGCAGCGGAGATCTGGTTTTCGCCGCAGTTGTGATCGCGGCCTGGCGCGAGCGAATGGAAGGCATCATGCGAGCCTCGGGCGAAGTGGCTTGCCGATGCCCGCCCAGATGGACGCAGCGTGCCGCTCGGCTTCGCGCAACGCGCGCGCTCCGGCGCCCGTGAGCGTGAAGTGACGCCTCGACCGTCCACCACGAACAGGCAGCGGTTCGCTATGGCGCGAGGTGAGCAGACCCTTGTCCTCGAGTCGCTGCAGCGTCGTGTACAGAGCGCCGACGGAATAGTCGCGTCCGGTTCGCGCAGCGAGATCGCGCCTGATGGCGAGGCCGTAGGCCTTTTCCTTGAGGCGGGCAACCGCGAGCAAGGTTGTAAGTTCGAGCGTCCCGAGAGCTGCAGTCGGCATTACTCTTAATTTGTAGAACAAATCAAAGCGGCGCAAGTAAATCTATGCGCCACGGGGCTGGTTCACCGCGCGATCACCACGAAGTCGGCGCGGCGGTTCTTATCTCAACTTGACGACGACCTTGCCTTTCGCTCGTCCGGTTTCGACATAAGCCATCGCCTCTTTGGTCGATTCGAATGGAAAGACCCGATCAATAACCGGGCGTATGATCCCCGAATCGATGAGAGAACTGATCTGTCGCAGCTGGTCTCCACTTGCTCGCACAAACAGAAATGAATAGCGGACGTCACGACGTCTCGCCTTTCTTCTGATTCGATAGCTCAGAAGGCGTATTGCCACGCGCAAGATCCAGGACGCGCCGATGTCGTTTGCATAATCGGGATCAGGTGGACCGGAAATCGAGATGAGTCTTCCCCCAGGTTTTAGCACTCGCAGAGATTTTTCGAGCGTCTCGGGCCCAAGACTGTTCAGAACCACATCGCAATCCTTGAGGACTGACTCGAAATCGTCCTTCCTGTAATCGATCGCGGTGTCTGCCCCGAGGCGCTTCACAAGGTCGAAATTCGCGGTACTCGCTGTCGTCGCTACGATCGCGCCAAGATGCTTAGCCAATTGAATTGCGAAGGTTCCTACACCGCCGGAGCCCGCGTGAATCAGAACTTTTTCCCCGCGTTTCAGATTTGCTCTTTCGACCAGCGCTTGCCAGGCGGTCAGGCCTACGAGCGGGATGGAGGCCGCTTCTTCCATTGTGAGTGCCTTCGGCTTATGCGCCACCTCATCTTCTGCGATCGCGATGAATTCCGCAAAAGTACCGATTCGATTCGTACTCGGCCGTGCATAGACCTCGTCGCCTGGCTTGAACCGCAGCACGCGAGATCCGGCACGGACCACGACGCCAGCCGCTTCGTTCCCCAGAACGAGGGGCAAGCGATAGGGCAGAATCTGCTTGAAGTCGCCGTTTCTGATTTTGGAATCGATAGGGTTTACACCAGCGGCGTGGATCTGGACCAATACGTCCTTCTCTCCCACCTCCGGGTCCGTCGTTTCGCCCGCCCGAACGCGATCGGGGCCTCCATAACGATCGACGATGAACGCCTTCATTGACCGGGATGATACACTCGCTCGATGTGTCCCTTGAGCTGTGACGGATAGAAGTACACGTCCCTGAGATTGCCCGTGCTGTAGCGCTGCGCCTCGTCGTTGAAGTGGGGCGACGACGGATTTCCGCTCTCGCCGCCGGCCGTGATCGCACGAGCACGCACGCTGTCCCCGAACTCGATTACCGCGACGAAGCTGTTCCCACTCGTGCCGTACCACTTCTTCGTTCCCGGGTACGCGCGCGCGGCAAACGACGCCAGTGATCCCCACCTCGACGACGTAAACGGAACCGGGATGCTCGGCGCCGCGTCGTCGAACTTGGGCGCGATGTCATCGGTGATCCGCTGAAAGCGATTGATCTCTCCCCACGGCGTCTGCCAACGCCCGAAGTCCCGGTTGAGTTTAGTCGTAGCCGAGGCCAGAGACTGGAGGCGCTCACCGTCTGTCGCATGATCGATGACGTACGTCTCGGCCGACGTCGACTCGTCGCGGGCTTCAGTGCCGACGCGACTCAAGACATCCTCTCCCCAGAAGACGGCGAGTGACGTCGGAACGGAATTGGTGCCCCAGCGGTAGTCCCATCCGCGCAGCGAGGTAATCGGACCGGCGAGATTCGCCTTCAGCGGATCGGACGGCGGCAGATTGTCGTAAGACTTGAGCAGCCCCGGAATCATCCGCGCGAAGGATGGCAACCAGCTGTCGTATGCGGCCGAGATGAGTGAAGCGATGGTGAAATCTTTCTTGTCTGGAAGAACCATCAGCGCATGGCGTCCGCGCGGCGATTCTTCCTTGCTCAACTCCACGTACGCTGGAAAAGCAGACCGTTTCGGGCTGAATGGCCCAGCCGCGGACCACGGCCAGTTGTTCGTGTTGTAGACCCAGCCGTTCGGCGGATTGATGACGTTCGGACTCTCGTCGACCGACAGCACGCCCCTCCATTCAGTTCGCGGATCGCTGCCGTCCACGGGGCGAGTCCAGTCGAAGGACTCGCCCCGCCTTGGAATGAAATTGGAATGGAAGTAGGCGATGTCTCCATCGGCGTCGGCGAAAGTGGTGTTGTTCGACGAATTCGTGTGCAGCTCCATCGTCTGGCGGAATGATTTCAAATCCCTCGTCTTCATTCGCGTGAACGATTGGATCAGCGCGTCGACGGGGCGCTGCATCAGTCTGA
>DATHHC010000244.1:0-3822 GCA_035317285.1 Gemmatimonadaceae bacterium
ATCGGTATCCGCGCTCATGCTGAATGCGCGCCGGCCGTTGTCGGACAGCCGACTCTCCCCCGTAAGCGCCAGCGGATTGATCACGAAGTTCTGGCCCTGACTCTTCTGATAGCTCACGCGCGTCCTCAGGTCGCTGCGCGCATTCCAATCGGCGGGCAGCCCCCACGGCTTCGAGACGTCGATGCTGAAGTCGGAGTTGTCGCCGTTGCTGCTCAGACCCGGCTTCGCGTCCAACCGCTTGGAAAATGAATACCCCACAGTGCTGGCGAGAGGTCTGGCCCCCGCGAACACGATCGAGCCGCTGAGCGGAACGGTCCTGACGCGGAGCGTTCCCCTGTCGTCGATCACTTCGCCCAGGAGGGGCTGGGTGCCGTTGAACTGGCGCGTCTCCAGTACTCGCGCGTTCGCCCCCAGGCTGGAGATGATGGACTTGAGCCCAATGGGCTGTCCGGTCCACCGAAGCGAGATGTCCGGGAACGCGATCTGTGTTCCATCGACTACTTCCTGACCCTGCTCGATCCGTCGCGTCCAGTTTCTGGTGTTGATGCGCTGGTATCTGCTCGCGAGGCTCGCGCCGAACGGAAGGTTGAGCGACTGGTTGACCGAGATTTGCGTTACGAGTCCGACACTCGTCGCCAGCTGGCCGCCGAGCTCACGGAAGGTGTTGATGCCGCCGAGTCCAAACTGATACGCGAGCGGCGCCCCCGCTCCGCTCCCATCGTACACAGACAGAACACTGCGATTGTAGTTGATGTCCACCGGCTGGAACCCGCTGAGGAATCCGCGGAGGAAACTGTTGCTATCTGTGTAGAGCTTGATCGCGCGCGGGAGATCCAGTGTCAGGCCGGCGGTTGTCGTCTGCGAGTTTCCGAGGCGCCGGGGAATGCGCAGCGCGCCCGTGCTGTCTTCCGCCTGTGCGAAGCTGAGCGTGTTCGGATCGCGCAGCATGTTGTACGAAGTGCCGAAGTCGAGCCTCGGCCGGAACCAGGCCGTGATTGGAGGCGAGATGTTTATCCCAGCCTGCATCGCACGCTCGCGCTCGAGTCCCGTGTCCGTGCCGAGCAGCCGATCACGATCGCTCGCGGCTATCACTCCGAGTGGAGAATCGGTGCCGTACCCGCGCAGATCGCGCACCGACGTGATGTCCCAGCGAACCGACGCGGCCTTGAACGGACGGAACACGAGGCTGGAGCCATTGCTCCATGTCCTGGTTCTCCCTTTGACGGGGCGCGTGGTATCGTCCAGAGCAAACGCGGGCTTGAGGAAGGAGACGCGATCGTCGTGCCCGTTGGTGTAGGCGCTGGTGAGATGCAGCTCCGTCGGCGACCATCGCGAGAGATTCGGAGCCAGCGCGCGCAGCAGGTTGAAATCGAGCCCCACGACGAAGTTCTTCGCCCTCCCGTCCTCGTACTCGCTGCGCGACACGCCTGTCGTGTACGATGAGTTGAGCGCGAGGTTGTTGAGAATGGGCGACCACATCGAGCCGGTCGATTGCTTCGTTCGCCGCAGACTCAGGGTCACCGACGTCGCCGCCGAACGCGGCGTGCGAAGTCCCTCGATGGCATCGGCCTCGATGTCTGACTGCGTGACAAACAGCGGCTCGACAGACGCCGATGTGTAGTTGAACGTCAACGGAATGGACAGGCCGAGAGACGCGGGAAGCAGTTTCTCCAGGTGAAAAGCGGAGCTGAAATCCCAGCTGTTGTCGGTGAGAAAGCTCGGTTGCTCGGCGAGCTGCCTGAAATTCGGATCGCGCCGGCTGGCGTTGATGCGTATATCGGCGAAGTCGCTGGCGACGATTGCCAGCGCCGCCTGGCCGGCGAAACCGGACTGGTTTACGACGCCGGCCAGTCTGATGTCGTCGACCCATACTTCGAGGGTGTCGCCGGGAATAATCGGACTCGTTCCGGGAGCGACGGGCAGCCGCAGCATTCCGACCGCCAGCTGCTGAACCGCGGCCAGATTGGGAGGACTCACGCCCGGATCCAGCGTGTACACAATGTACCCGTCGTCGCACGCGGCGTAGATCGTGGAAGCGGTCGCCCCGGGCGGAAGTGGCGTGTTCGCGATCAGGACGGAGTCGAGACCAGTGCAGGTGTTGCGCGTGCCCCCCTGAAGGTACGCGTTCTGAACCTTTGCCCGGAGCGCGAACAACCTGTCGAAGTTCATGCCGATCTCGGGCAGCCACGCTTCCTTTGCCGCTCCCGAATTGATCGGCGTGCGAAGCATGTAAAAGTTGTTGTCGTCCCGGGCGATCTTGATGTAGAACTGGAGCTCCCCGTCCTGGCCCCAGCCGCTGCTCACGCCGCGCGCCCAGACGCGCAGCTGTTTGTAGCTCATGAAATTCTTTTCGCCTTCCGGGAAGCGGTAGTACGACTCGGCGCGGTCGAACACGCCGAGATCCGTCGCGATGAGGCGGAGCGAGCGCTCGTTGATCTGCACGCGGCCTGGTTGAAAGGAGATGGTCTTGCTCGTCGGCGCGTCGGTCACGCCAGGGGGCGATACGTAATCGATGAGGTTTCGTACTTTCTTGTCCTGTGTGCCGACGACGCCGGATTGAACCGTTCCCGTCGACGTCTGGTTGCCGGCGATTCCGTGCAGCGTTCGGTCGCTCACCTTGAGCCATGGCGCGCCAGTCAGTCGCACCCGCGCCAGGGGAATAGTGGTGAACTCGTCGTCGGGGACGCCATCGCCGGAGATCATCGTGATTCGGAGCGCCCGGGCCCGACGCAACAACGGATGCCCGAGCGAGTCGTCGGGTGTGCGAAACGGAATGCGAAAGAAAATCCAGCACACGTTGTCGTGTGGAACGCTTGGCTGGCCGGCGAGAGAGGGCGGCTGGCTGCATACTCCGCGTCGTGTGTACTTCGTTGGGTCGGCAAGGTTAACGACGTAGCGCTGCCATTGCTCCTGATCGCGCTCCGCGGTCGTGAGATTCAAGACGTTGTCCGCGTCGATGTCCTCCTCGTCGAGACGATTGTTGTGGACTGTGCAATTGGGTCGGGAGTCGCCGAGTATCTGTCGAAGCCCGAATCCGCCCTGGCACGTTCGGGCGAAGTGTTGCGTCACGAACGTCGGCGCCTGGCCCGGGATGGTGTCGTACATCACGACCAGCGTGTCGACAACATCGCCGGCCAATCCGTTGTCGTTGCTCGCGACGTTGAAGGCGCGAGAAAATGGATCGCGCTCGCTGTTGAGTGTGTCGAGGCCCTGGATGCGCTTCCCGTGATAGGTCGTGTCGAGCGTGCCCGCGACCGTGCCCTGACGAACAATGAGCGTGTCCGGACCGAACGCGACCGAGTTTTCGGAGATGTCTCCGAAATCGAACACGAGGGTGGGATTGCTCGCCTGCGTGGTGCTCACCGGGATCTGGGCCCAGAACTCGAGATTCTCCGTGCGCGAGATGTCTGCACCGCTCGGGTTGAGGACTGTGCGGATGGAGCGCCACCTGCGCCCCGTGGTGGCATTCGGCACCGTCCAGCGGAAATTATTCACCGTGGGGTTCAACTGTCCGCCGACTGAGAGCGGGTAGAGCGTGAGCCAGAGCAGCGGCTCAGGACCGGAGGGGCCGGTGCCGCTCTGAGCGACTGCGGTATCGATCTGACTGATGGGGTACTGAATCACCTTGGTGAGGGATGCGTCGACGCCGTTGCTCTGCCACGCCAGTGTGGTGGCCTGGGTGAGGTCGAACACCGTGGCGCCGAAGCGCGCAGGAATCCGCGTCCCCAAAGCGGGCTGGCTGCTGAAATACCATTGCGCGTCGGCGAGCGAGATCTGAAAGCCGCCTTCTCCTTCGAATGATTCCAGGTAGGCCTGCTGCGA
>DATHHC010000245.1:0-2616 GCA_035317285.1 Gemmatimonadaceae bacterium
GAACGCCTCGGCAAGCTTTTTGGGACCGGCGCCAGCGCAAAAGTATTAATCGTGCTGCTCACCTCCGCGGTGTTTGCCCTGGGCCATTACGCCAACCTGGGGCTTCCGGGCGTCGAACAGGCGATGATCACGGGCCTCGTCTTCGGGGCGATCTTCGCCGTCACGGGCCGGATCTGGATGGTGATGTGCGCGCATGCTGCGTTCGATCTAACGGCGGTCGCGATAATCTATTGGAATCTCGAAGCCGCTGTCGCTCACCTCGTGTTCAAATAGCCGCCGGGTTGCCTAACAACACACTCCAGTCCTCCTATCGTAAGCCGCTTACGATGCATAAACGACGAGACTGAAACTTGACGGCTTAAAGCCGTCAAGATTACCGGACGCGGTTCATTTTCAAATCCGGACGACTTCCGTGTCGAATTTGGAGGCCGCATTTGCCGCGCCGGATTTTTATGCGAAACCGCGCGCGGAGTTTTCCGGTTTGGAAACTCAATTGAAGACAGCGCGGATCACAGCGGGACCCTGGCGTTGACCATCGGGAGCTGGGCGCGAAGTTCGAAGTGCTCCATGCCATGCGCAAAGGGGCGACCGTTCCAAGCTTCGAACGCGGGCTGGTGAGCGGGTGCATAACCGCTGCTCGGCAGCCAAGTGAGATAGAGCCAATCGAGCGCGCGCAACTCGACCTCAATCGTACCGGCGATGTCGACCTCCGCGATCAAAGTAGGCGCGAACGTGGTCATGCTCACTTCTCCGTCGGCCAGCGTGGTGGCGGGAACTTCGAGGCCCACGTCGTAGCGACACTTATCGAGCGCGACGATCTCGGGATCGTCCCACTGATATCCGAGCCATTGGCCGTCGGCCAGGCCGCGAGACTCGGCCCAGGAGAGCATTCGCGCGATAGCCCGGGGAACATAGTCGCCTTCGTAAGGTTGGTGCACGCGAATATAAGCTACGCGTCGCGCCGGGAGATTGCGCAGCCTGACCGCAAAGCCGTCCGGATTTTTCCCCACGGGCAAGCGCTCGAGCCGGTGCCGTTCCTCCGGTGGAGTGAGCGATGCCTGCATCGTCTTTCTGTTCGAACGCCGGAAACGTTCGACATCGAATTTTCTCGGCGGCACGCCATAATGGTCGCGAAAAGAACGGGAGAAATCAGAGCTCGACGAGAAACCGCAGGCTAGGGCGACGTCGGTGAGTCTCACGCCTTTCCGGTGGGACAACAGATAGACTGACCGTTCCAAACGGACGCGCTTCACGAACGACGCCAGCGTCTCTCCCATCAGCGAACGAAAGATCCGGTGGAAGTGATAAGGCGAGAAAAACGCCGCCCGCGCGACGTCCTCGAGCCGCAATGGCTGACCGAGATTTCCGGTGATGTAATCCACCGCCCGATTGACGCGATCGACGTAGTCCAAGTTCGCAAGATTTGGCAAGTCGGGCACGGCCATCGCATCGTAGCATCGCCGGCCATGACAAAACAACCCACTACACTCGGTGCATTCTCGGTCAGCTTGGCCGTGAAGAACCTGCAGGCATCGCAAGCATTCTACGAAAAGCTCGGATTCGAACAAGTTCTCGGCGACCCAGCGCAGAACTGGCTCATCCTCCGCAACGGCACGGTCACGATCGGGCTGTTCCAAGGCATGTTCGAGCGCAACGTCCTGACCTTCAACCCGGGGTGGGACGACCAGGCCCGGGCCGTCGAGAAATTTACCGACGTCCGCGAGCATCAACGCCGCCTGAAATCGAAAGGGCTCAAGCTCACCAACGAAGCTGACGAGAGCAGCACCGGGCCCGCGAGCTTCATGGTGATCGATCCCGACGGCAATCCCGTCCTAATCGATCAACATGTGTAGCCAGGTTTAGATAAGACGATAAGAGTATTCGTAACGTAATGATTGGCGACCGTTGAAACGAGGGAAGCGGAAAAGAACGTGCGCGAATGGAGCTGATGGGATCAGCGACATAGAAGGTAAAGTCGCGAGGGTAGCGACGAGCAGGTTGGGCAATGAGCGAGTTTCAAATTCAACATCCGCGCTTTCCACGATGCTGTGCTCGAGCTCGGCTCGGTACCGCCGCCCGTTGTGACGGCGCGGATCGACCGCTTCATCGCCGAAGGCGACAAAGCTCCTTACCCGGATATGGAGTAGCTGTAGCCGGCGGCGCTGACGCCGGTTTCCCACCTGAGAAGCTCACGCGCCTCGCGTCCTTGTTTCGGCACATCGCCGAAACAAGCCTTAAATTTCCATTTTAATTCAGTCGCATCATAAGCCGCTTATGATGCATGGCGAGATGACGGCATTTTGTAGCCTTAGAGTTCATCAAAATTTGGACTTCGCCAAAGATGATGCTTGCCTTGCGGCGCCGCTGCAGTCCCGCGCTTGCGGAAAGAAGGCGGTTCACTTTCCGACAGCTCGCTGCTGCAGCGGAACCAATGTCGCAAGATCGACAGCAGACGTCGGCGAAGCCGTTTGATCGACCAGCTCTTCGGCCTCTGCTTTCAGTTCCGTCCATCGCGACAACGGATAGGCGGGCGCAAGGACGACGTGGCGAAGTATGCTGCGCCACTCCACCAGCGCACGTTCGATATCGCCGTGACGCAACAGTTCGCTGGTGAGC
>DATHHC010000246.1:0-35045 GCA_035317285.1 Gemmatimonadaceae bacterium
ATCGACGATGCGCTCGCGCGCGGGCTGCTGCATCCGAATGGCGAGTGGCGTCTCCCCTCTCCGGAGGAAATGGCCGCGCGCTGGAAGGGCCGCGAAGCGGGGCTGGAGGAGAGCGAGCGAATCGCATCGGAATGCGACTTCAGTCTCGCCTGGGTGAGGCCGCCGCTGCCGAAGTTTGCGGTTCCCACCGGCTTCAACGACGATACTTTCCTGCGCGACAGAGTTTTCGCGGGCGCGCGAGAACGGTGGGGGGAGATCGACGACAAGCAGACCGCGCAGCTGGACCACGAGCTGAGAGTCATCGGGAATCTCGGATTCGCCGGATTCTTTCTCGTGATGTGGGACGCGGTGAACTTTGCCCGGCAGAAGGGAATCCTCTGCCAGGGACGCGGGAGCGCCGCCAACTCCGCGGTCGCGTACTGCCTCGCCATCACCGCCGTCGACCCGGTAAAGCATGGATTGCTGTTCGAGCGATTTCTCTCCGAGATCCGCGTCGATGGACAGACCGAAGCTCCGGACATCGACGTCGACATCGAGCACGACCGGCGCGAGGAGGTGCTCGACTACGTCTACGGCAAGTACAACCGGGCGAACGCGGCGATCACCTGCATCATCCAGATGTACCGCGGGCCCAACGCGATTCTCGATTCGATGCGCGCGTTCGGGTACCCGGTCGAAATGGCGACGAATTTCTCCAAGAGGATTCACTGGAGTGATCCAGCCGAGGGAGCGAAGTACATCGAGGAAACGCTCGCTCCCAAGTTCGGTCTCGATCTCGACAACCCGCGGGGCAGGGCGACTCTCGCGGCGATGGCTGCGTTCGAGGGAGTCCCTCGTCTTCGCTCCACGCACGTCGGTGGATTCGTTCTGTCGTCGGCGCCACTCGGCGACTATCTGCCGGTCGAGCACACGACCATGGGCCGCACGATCATCCAGTTCGACAAGGACGATCTCGACGCCGTCGGCATCCCGAAGTTCGATTTCCTCGGACTCGGCGCTCTCTCGCTGGTGAGGCGCGCGTTCGACATGATCGAAGTGCGCACTGGAACGCGGCCGGAGATGTACAAGCTGCCGCCCGACGATGAGAAGACGTACAACCTGATCGCGAGCGGCGAGACGATCGGCACATTCCAGATTGAGAGCCGCGCGCAGATCGCGTCTGTGCTCCACACGAAGCCCGATCGCCTTTACGACATCGTGGTGCAGGTGGCGCTCATACGTCCGGGTCCGATCCAGGCGAATTTCGTGCACCCCTATACTGCGCGGCGACGCGGGCTCGAGCCGGTTACGTACCTGCATCCCGATCTGGAGCCGATTCTCAAACGAACGCAGGGGATCCCGATCTTCCAGGAGCAGGCGATGGCGATCGCCATGAAGCTCGGCGGCTACTCGGCGGCGCAGGCGGATGAGCTGCGGCGAACCATGGGACATATCCGTAAAGTGGAAAAGTTGCATCGTGTGCTCGAGCAGCTGCGCTCTCGCATGGTCGAGCGCGGAGTCGAGGAGTCCGTTGCAGTGAGAATCGCCGAAGATCTCAAGAGCTTCGCCAACTATGGATTTCCCGAATCGCACGCGTGGAGCTTCGCCCTCATCGCTTACGCGACCGGGTATCTCAAGGCGCACTATACAGCGGAGTTCTACGCCGGCTTGTTGAATTCGTATCCGATGGGATTCTATCCGCCGTCGACACTCATTCACGATGCGAGGCGGCACGGGCTCAAGAGTCTTCCGCCCTGCATGCGCGACGGCGATTGGGAATGCACCACCGAGCCGACGGAGAATCCGGACAGGCCGGCGCTCAGAATCGGCTGGCGGCACATCCGCGGGCTCGGCGAGAAATCTCTCGACGCGCTGAAGGCAGCAAGAGGCTGGGATCGCTTCGCGTCGATCGACGATGTAATTCAGCGAGCGAAACTCCAGCGTGCCGACGCACTGCACCTGGCGCGCGCCGGGGCATTTGGTGCCTGGGAGCCGGATCGCCGCCGCGCCGCGTGGGTCGCGATGCGCGCGGTAGGAGATAGTCTCCCCCTCGCCCCGGCGCGCGTGACATCGTACAACCCGCGTCCCCTCACGCGTGACGAGCTGATCTTCCTCGACTACTTCTCGGTGGGAATATGCGTCGACGGGCATCCCATGGAGCATCTGCGCGAGAAGCTGCGGAGTGCGGGGGTGCTGGACTCGCGTCAGCTCGAGAAGCTTCGGGGCGGGGAATCCATTGTCACGGCGGGCCTCGTCACCATTCGGCAGCAGCCGCAAAGCGCGAAAGGTACAGTGTTCCTGCTGATGGAAGACGAGTTCGGTTTCATCAACGTGATCGTCTCCAAGAAGATGGTCGAGAAGTACTCCGAGGTGGTGAAGTTTTCGACCTTCGTGGCGGTAAAGGGGAGATTCGAGCGCGACGGGGGAGTGCGGAACGTCATCGGGCTGAACTTCCGCGAATTGAAGGTGAAGCAGATCGTCCACGCGAGCCGGGATTTTCACTAGGGCTCCCCTCTTCCCGCTTCCCGCCTCCCGCAGTTATCGTAGGCGCATGACGCACAAGCAGCAGTCGGGACGCGCTTTCGCGAGCGACAATTGGGCCGGTGTGCATCCTGAAGTCCTGGCGGCGATGGCCGCCGCGAACGTCGGCCACGTTCCATCCTACGGCGCCGATCCCTATACGCGCGACGCCGTCGCCCGAATCGGCGACGAGCTGGGTGGGGATGCACAGGTATTTCTGGTGTTCAGCGGCACCGCCGCCAACGTGCTCTGCCTCGAGAGCATGGTGAAGTCACACCAGGCCGTGATCTGCGCCGAGACGGCGCATGTGCACACCTCGGAGTGTGGCGCCGCCGAGAAACACATCGGCTGCAAGCTGCTGACGGTCCCGTCGCCCAACGGAAAGATCACCGTAGCGGGAATCCGCGAGCACCTGCATCACATCGGCAACGAGCACCATGCGCAGCCGCGCGCGATCTCGATCACCCAGGCGACTGAGTACGGGACCGTGTACACGCCGCAGGAAATCAGGGCGATCGCGGACTTCGCGCACGCGAATGCGCTGCTCCTGCACATGGATGGCGCGAGAATCTTCAATGCCGCGGTAAGCCTCAACGTTCCGCTGAAGGCGATTACCAGCGGTGCCGGGGTCGACGCGCTCTCGTTTGGTGGCACGAAGAACGGCCTCGTCGCGGGAGAGGCCGTCATCTTCTTCAAGCTCGCGCTGGCCGACGACTTCGAGTTCAAGCGAATGCAGGGGATGCAGCTCTCGTCGAAGATGCGGTTCATCGCCGCGCAATTCATCGCGCTCCTCACCAACGACCTCTGGAAGCGAAGCGCGACCCACGCGAACAAGATGGCACTGGCGCTAGCCGCCCAACTCGGGGGCATCCCCGGCGTCAATCTCACTCAACAGGTGCAGGCGAACGAAGTGTTCGCAACGTTGCCGAAAGCGATAATTCCGAAATTGCAGGAGCAGTGGCCGTTCCATGTGTGGAACGAGGCCACTTCGGAAGCGCGATTCATCACATCGTTCGACACGGCCGACGCCGATGTCACGGACTTTGCCAGGCTCGTACGCGAAGCGGCTGGCGCGGGAGGGAAATAATGGATCTGAAAAACGCCGCGGTGCTCGTCACCGGTGGGAGCTGTGGAATCGGACTCGAGACGGCGCGGCTGCTGCGCGCGCGTGGCGCTCGGGTGGCGATTTGCGCGCGGCACCAGGATGTTCTGGAAACGGCGGCCAGGGAGATCGGTGCGCTGCCGATCGTCGCCGACGTGAGCAAGGAAGACGAGGTGCTTCGACTGATCGCGACGGTCGTCAAGGAGTTCAGCGATTACAACGTGCTTATAAACAACGCCGGCTTCGGCTCATTCGCCCCTCTGATCGAGCTGACAGGTGATGAGTTCTTTCGCGTTTGGCGGACCAACGTGCTCGGCGCGATGCTCGTTGCGCGCGAATCGGCCAAGCATTTCGTCGGCCGGAGCTACGGAAATATCGTGAACATCTCCTCGACGGCGGGACAGCGCGGCTTCGCCAACGGGACGGCGTACTGCTCCAGCAAATTCGCGGTTCATGCGATGACCGAATGCTGGAGGGCGGAGCTCCGGCAGCACAACATTCGCGTCATGCAGGTGAATCCGAGCGAGGTGCAGACCAGCTTCGGCGAAGAAGAGTCGACGCAAGCGAAGCCCGAGAATCCGACCAAACTGCGTGCGTCGGACATCGGTCAGTTGATCGTTAGCATGCTCGAGGTCGAGGACCGGGGCTTCGTGACCGAGTCGACTATTTGGGCGACCAATCCCAAATAACCGCAACTGCAACTGAACACGTCGTCAGCTGGAGCCTTACAGCTATCAGCTATCAGGCTTACATCGTGGGGACGTCATTGGTGGCGTGAAGGTACAAGCAGTTGATTTTGCCCTGATCCGCGCTGGTGACGTCCCGGCGTAGTGAGGCTGACGGCTGTCAGCTGCAAGGCTCAGGCTGACGACGTGTTCAGTTGTCGTTGCAGTTCCGATAACGACGTGCTCAGTTGCGGTTGTCGTGTTAGAGCTTGAACCTGCTCCTCGCCGCCGCCACGATCAGCTGAGCAGCCCCCTCGATCCCCAATCGCTCGGTGTTCACGCTGAGGTCGTAATTCTCCAAAGCCCGCCGGTCCCGCTCCCAATGCAACCGCACCCACTGGTCGCGCCGCTTGTTCGTCTCATCCACGAGCCGCGTCGCTTCCTCGGAGCTGATGCCCTCACGCTTCATCGTCCGCGCGATCAACGCCTTCCGCGGCGCGTAACAGAACACGTGCAGCGTGTCCTCACGCTCGGCCAGCATCTGCCACGTGCCCCGTCCGACCACAACCAGAGGACCGCGCAAGATCGCTTCCTCGATGACGTGCCGCGTGACCTCGATGAGCTGCTCGTCGGTGACCTGCTTCGCGTCGGCGATCGGCGACATCCACTCCTGCGAGCCCATCGCCATCGCCGATGTCAGGCGCTCGACCAGCGAAGGCACCCTCTCCTCGCGCGCCTGCACCTCGGCTACGCTCAATCCCATCCGTGCCGCGACCGCGTCGACGACCGCGTTATCGAGAAGAGTCCAACCCAATTTCTCTGCTACGATGGCCGCGACCTCAGAGCCTCCCGACCCGTACAGCCGCGAGACGGTGAGAATCGCCAATTGTCAGTCCTGATAGGGGCGGCGGCGCTTCTCTTCGACTACTCGTCCGTACGCGCCCGCATCCGATCGCGCGATTTTCTTGCGCGCGACGAGAGACTCGAGCACCAGCTCGCATGCGGCGGCCACGACCGGCATATCGTCCATCGGCGCCAGGCCAGCGGTGTTCACGACTTGCATCAATCCGGGAACGCTGCCGAATCCCTCGACGACGGCGTCCACCGGAACATCGTCGGTCACCTGTAGCGCGCCACCAACGTCGAACCACATGATGATCTCGTCGGTGTTTATTCCGCCCGCGCGGTCCTGGTACGTCGCGTCGGCGGCACGGCGAATCAGCTCGCGCGCGATGACGTGCCCGCCGACGAGCTCGCCTTCGTACTCCAGCTCGATCTTGCCGGTGATGGCGGGAAGCGCCGCGTAGATATCCGCGATGCGCGGAACGATGTCACGCTCACCCGTCTGAATCGCTCTCCGCTCGGCGTTCGATACGACGTTCTCGAGAACCGAGATCGGCATGCGCTGCGACACGCCGGAGCGCTTGTCGATGCGCTTGTCGTTCCGCGCCTCGAACGCGACCCGCTCGATCACCTCGGCGATGAAGTCCGGGACGCGAACTTTTCCCGCGCCGCGCGCGGTCCACGCTTCCTGGTTGGTGATCGCGATGCCGAGCTCGACGCTTTCCGGATAGTGCGTGGTGACCTCGCTTCCGATGCGATCCTTGAGCGGCGTGATGATCTTGCCGCGCGCCGTGTAGTCCTCGGGATTCGCGGTGAACGCGAGCATGACGTCGAGCGGCAGACGTACCGGATAGCCTTTGATCTGGACGTCGCCTTCCTGCATGATGTTGAAGAGACTCACCTGGACTTTGCCCGCAAGATCCGGGAGCTCGTTCAACGCGAAGATTCCGCGATTCGCCCTCGGCAACATCCCGTAGTGCATCGTCAGCTCATCGCCGAGGATATGACCTCCGCGCGCGGCCTTGATGGGGTCGAGGTCGCCGATGATGTCGGCTACGGTGACGTCCGGAGTCGCGAGCTTTTCGACGTAGCGTTGTTGCGGATCGAGCCACGCGATCGGCGTGTCGTCACCGGCCTCGGCCACAAGATTCTTTCCGTACTTGGAGATCGGCGCGAACGGATTGTCGTTGACCTCGCTGCCGGCGATGATCGGCATCGCCGGGTCGAGGAGAGTTGTCAGTGAGCGGAGGATTCTAGACTTCGCCTGTCCTCGAAGACCGAGGAGGATGAAATTGTGTCGGCTCAGAAGGGCGTTGACTATCTGAGGCATGACCGTCTCTTCGTAGCCAATCACTCCATGGAAGATTGGTTTTCGGGTAGCAAGTCGGGTGAGGAGATTCGAACGAAGCTCATCTTTGACCGATAGCTGTCTTCGTTCGGGGGTGCCGAAGGCAGAGCGCTTGAGCGCGCCAAATGTTTCCGGGTTGACCGACAAACTGATTCTCCGGGGGAAATGCCGACTCTGAGAGTTAATCTAGTCCGCGTGCGTGAGGGCAACCAGAAGGCTCTGCCCTTGACACCGACTCCAGATGAGATAAATTTTCGCGCGCGCCAAAACGGGCACCGCGATCGCGGGCACGGTACCGGCGACTAACCCACGTTCCTCTCAAGGAGATCGTAAATGAAGCGCCTGGCCCTTGTCGCCGCTATCCTAGCACTCGCTGCTTGCACCGCCAAGAAAGATGAAGCAGCCACCGCCGACACGTCCGCTCCCGCCATGGCTCCGGCCCCGGCACCGATGGACACCGGCATGAAGATGGACACGACTGCAAGCACCACGACCACGAAGACCACCACGACGACCACCAAAAAGAAGTAAGCTCGTCGCGGTTGTTAAAAAGGCGCCACTACACAGTGGCGCCTTTTTCGTTTTGTTCGATTTGCACGCTGCATTCTCCTCCGTCCCACCTCGCCTGCAGCGTCGTCCCCGGCGGCACCTCACGCCTGACCATCCCCAGTGCGACGCCGCCGAATCGCGGCGAGAGCGCGGAGCTTCGGATCTCGCCGATCACCTTCCCCATCTCGTCCACCAGCTCGGCACCCCTCGGCGGTGCGGGCCTCGTGACGAACCGCAGCCTGCGTAGAAAACGATTCACGTGGCCGCGGAAGTGCACACGCGCGACCGTCTCCTGCCCTATGTAGCAGCCCTTGGTGTAGGAGATCGCGCCAAGCTCGTCGAAGTTTGCTTCCTGCGGGAGCGTCGAGTCGTCCATGTCAGCGCCCCACTCCGGGCGACCGCTCTCGATGCGCGCGATTTCCCACGTGTCCCTTCCTCCAGCGAAGATTCCTGCCGCCTCCAGCTTTCTTCTGAGCGAAGCGGCTGACTCACTCGGGACGAAGATGTCGAATCCGTCGAGATCGATCTCGGGAACGCGGGCGATGATGACGGTCGCGTCTCCAAACGGCCGGCTGATGTGACCGTAAGGCGGGAGTGCCGCGAGGTCCTTGTCGTCGACGTCCAGCACTCGCGACACAACCTGCCGCGCCGAGCGCCCAAAGACTCCGAAGTCGGCGAGCTCGGACGTGAGGTCATGATAGGGTGCGATGCGAGGGTTGACGTACTTCCGCACCATCTCCTTCCATCCCGGAGCCGCGCCGGCGGAAGCGTCGATCAGCAGCGCATCTTCGAGCGCGAAGATGCGGAGGTCGGCTACGATTTTTCCCTTGGGTGTGAGGGCCGCGGCGTACTGACCCTCACCGGGGAGCAGAGCCAGGACGTCGTTTGTCACCATGCCGGTGACCAGCTCGGCGGCCTTCGGCCCGGATATGCGCATGCGCGTCCGGTCGCTCCGGTCGAAAAAGAGAGCACCGTTGTGCAACGCGGAATACTCGCTCATTTCCGACATTACCTGCAATTAAGCCAGTGCCCACAATGGGCGCTACTGGCCGAAAGCGGCGTACGATGCGTCGAGGAGATCGACGGGATGAATCGTGCGCGCGGGGATCTCGGCGCGAATCAGGCCGGCGCCGATCTGCATCAGACAGCCGGGATTCCCCGTCGCGACCCAGGGTGCTCCGGTCGCGCGAATATTCGCGAGCTTGGGCGCGAGCACGGCATCCGACGTTTCCGGCTCGATGAGATTGTAGATGCCCGCGCTTCCGCAGCATTGATCGGAATCGTAGAGCGGAACAAGCTCCAGTCCCGGGATCGCAGCGAGTACGGATAGCGGAGCCTGCGAAACGCGCTGCGCGTGCTGGAGATGGCAGGGCGCGTCGTAGGTGACCCGGAAGGGAAGAGGCCCACCTTCGCGCGGACCGGCCGCTGCGAGAAGCTCGCTGACATCTCGCACACGGGCGCTCATGCCCACGGCTCTGTCGCGCCATTCGGGATCATCCTTGAGCAGATGTCCGTACTCCTTCATGATCGCTCCGCAGCCGGCGGCGTTGACGGCAATGAAGGCGGCTCCCGAGCGCTCGAAGGCCGCGATGTTGCGCCGCGCCAGTGAGCGTGCCGTCTCGAGATCGCCGGCGTGGGCGTGGAGAGCGCCGCAGCAGCCCTGCCCGGGCGCGGGCACGACCGCGTAGTCGTTCACCATCAGGACGCGGCGGGTCGCGCGGTTGGTCGCGCTGAACAGACCGTCCATGACGCAGCCGCGCAGCGTTGCTACGGTTCCACGCTCTCCGCGGGTAACCGGTTCGTAACGCGAGCGTTCTATCGAGCGGCCGGTGGAGGCCAACATCGCCATCGCGAAGCCAAGACGTCCCTTGATTCCCGAAAAAAGCGTCGGAATCGGAGTGGCCGCGAGAAATCGCGAGAAGAACATCGCCGGACGCAGCAGCCATTCGCGCGCGAAAACGAAGAGTATCGCCCCGGCGATGAAAGGCACCGGCTCGAATTCGCGCAACGTCGCCCTCGTCGCTTCGAGCAGCTGGCCGTAAGGCACTCCGCTCGGACAAACGGGCTCGCACGCCCTGCATCCGAGACACTGATCGATGTGCTTTTGCACGCTAGGATCGTCGGGCCTGACCGTCCCCTCGAGCAACGAGCGCATGAGAAAGATTCGTCCGCGCGGACTGTCGTTCTCGTCCTCGAGGTTCAGGTACGTTGGACACGCCTGGAGGCAGAAGCCGCAGTGCACGCACGCGTTGATTCCCGGGAGCGCGTCGGCCAGCGGCGTGCCGGGCAGGGCGCAGCCAGGCATTGGATCGTGCGGAAGTGAGGGCGTGGTGAGAGCAGTCACATCAATCGCCGAGGATGCCGGGGTTGAGAATGTTGTGCGGGTCGTAAGCTCGCTTGATGCCCTGAGACAACTTGTCTCCTACTACGCTGGGCGAGACCGTGGGCCAGGCCTCGGGTGGAAGTTTCTCAAAGATCACTTCGCTGGATTCGGATCCGTCCCGGGCGAAATCGGCGGACCCCAGCATCAAGGGAGCGTCATCCTCGGTCGCGCGATCTGCCGCTCCGACGACGATCCTCAGAGTGCCACGACGCGGATCGATGCAGGTGTAAATACCGGGAACGTCGTCCCCGAGAATTCTCGCGGACGCCGCAAGAAACCGCTGCGGCATGCTCACGACTCTGATTGTCGTGTGGGCGTTGCCATCGAGCTGTCGCAGTCGCGTCCACACGGTCGCTTCGACTTCCTCTGGCCGTGCGACCTGTGACAGGCCGCTGACCTGCGCCCTGACGACGGCGTCATTGCCGCCAAAGCGAATGAGACAAACCGCGTGCTCGCCGAGGCCGAGAGCACGCGCGGCGGGAGGATTGAGCAGCTGCAGCGCGAACGGTGTGAGGGGAGACGAGACGACGGCGCGAACGAGAGACGATATCTCCTTCTCGCTGCCGCTGAGAGCGATGACAAACGTGCGGTCAGTGGCCGGCAATGCATACAGTCGCAGCGTGACCTCGGTGATTACGCCGAGCGTGCCCCAGGAGCCGGTGAGGAGGCGGGACAGGTCGAAACCCGCGACATTCTTCACCACTTTTCCTCCGCCCCTCACGATGTCACCGCGCCCATTCACGAACTCCAGTCCGAGCAGGAGATCGCGCGGCAATCCGAAGTTTGACGCGAGCGGGCCGGCCGACGCGGTCGCGAGCGTCGCCCCGATCGTTCCATCGCTCGACCCGTAGGGATCGAGCGGGAGCCACTGCTCATGTTCCCGCGTCACGCGCTCGATCTCGGAGAGCGGAGTCCCGGCGCGCACTGTCAGCGTGAGATCACCGGGCACATAGCTGACGACACCCCTGTCGCCCCCGAGCGACAGCGTTCTGCCCGCGCGTACGGGCCGTCCTGCATCGAGCCACGTGGACTGTCCCGAGATCCTGAGCGGAGATCGAGCCTCCGCGCTTTCTCTTACCGCCGCGACTACTGCTTCAGTACTCACGTCGCCGACGGATGAGAGGGCTCTGCCTCGAGCGGACGTGCCTCGGGAGAATCCACGGACGACATCGCCGCAGACCTCAGGCGACCACCGGGCACCGCGTGCCACTCCTTGCATGCGTGAACCGGAACGACCTTTCCCGGATTCGACCTGCGCTCGGGATCGAACACCGAGCGCAGCTCGCACATCGCGTTGAGTGAGCTCTCGGAGAAAATCGCTTCCATGTATCCCATCTTGTCGAGCCCGACGCCGTGTTCGCCCGTTATGCTCCCGCCGGCGTCAATGCACGCCTGCATGATCGCCCTCATCGCTTTGTGCACTCGCTCGCTTTCGGCAGGATCGTCGGCGCTGTAGGCGATATTCGGATGAAGATTTCCATCGCCGGCGTGAAAGACGTTGCATACGACAACGCCGTACTTCTCGCTGATGGTGCGAATCGTCTCGAGAATCTCGGGCAAACGCGTCCGGGGAATCACCGCATCCTGGACGATCAGGTGGGGCGCCAGGCGTCCCATCGCACCAAATGCCTTCTTCCTCCCTTGCCACAGCTTCATGCGCTCCGCATCGTCGCGCGCCACTTTCACGTTTCGCGCGCCGCCGTCGAGGCAGATGCGGCGCACTTCTTCGAGGTCCGCCGAAACTCCCGCCTCGAGTCCATCGAGCTCGATGAGAAGGATTGCCTCCGCATCCCGCGGATAGCCCGCCGCGTAAATGGAATCTTCGACCACACGAATGGTCGGGCCGTCCATGAACTCGAGCGCCGCCGGTACGATTCCGGACGCAATGATAGCGGATGTCGCGTGCGCGGCCTTGTCGATCGACGTGAAGTCGGCGAGCAGCGTCCGCACCGCCTGCGGCTTGGGCGTCAGCTTCACCGTTATGTCCAGAGCAAGCCCGAAACATCCTTCCGATCCAATGAATGCTCCGCGCAAGTCGTAGCCGTCCCGCTCACCGACCCTGCTGCCCAGCTCGACGACCTCCCCGCTCGGCAGGAGCACCGTCATCGCCAGCACATGATTGAGCGTGACCCCGTACTTGAGACAATGAGGGCCTCCGGCATTCTCGGCCACGTTGCCGCCGATCGTGCACGCGGCTTCGCTCGAAGGATCCGGAGCGTAGAGCAGGCCGTACTGCGCGACGTACTTGTTGAGTCGGAGGTTCACGACGCCAGGCTCGACTGTGGCGCGGCGGTTCTCGACATCGAGTGAGATGATCTTCTTGAGCCGGTGTAGCCCGATGACGACGATGTCGTCGGCGAGCGCTCCGCCCGACAGGCCGGTGCCCGCGCCGCGCGGGACGAAGGGAAGCCCTTCAGCGGCCAGCAGCCCCACGACTGCGATTGTCTCCTCGCGTGTCCCCGGGAAGACGGCGAGCCTCGGCTGGCGCCGGTACCCGGGCAATCCGTCGGAGTTGTAAACGAGCAGCTCGCTCGGGCGACCCAGCACATGACGCTCCCCGACGATGTCGGCCAGGCGTCCCGCGACCGCGGACTGCGTCGGCGAGGTACGAGCCTGAATCGGGGCCGGGGTCGCCTGGGTCATCCTTTGAATTTAGCTATTGGGCTTCCTCGGGCGGAGCGACGACCAGGCGGATCGCGTCTCGCTCGATCCTGTAGTCGAGTGGAGTCCGCGTTTCGTTGAGCTCGCCATCGAGCCCGATCAAGGCGTGAGACCTGGTGAGGTCGATCTGGCAGCTATCGACAAGGAAATCGTCGAATTCCGGAAGCTTCTCCGCTTCTTTCGTTCCCCTGGCAATTCCCGCGAGCGCCACGGCGAACAAGCGCGCCCGCTTGCGGCCCCCAACGATCATGACGTGCAGTCCCCGCCTTCCGTTCTTCACCCTGTTGCCGAGCGTCGGCAGCTTGAGCTCCCGCTCACCGACCCCAATGAAGACCATGGACGAGCGGTAGACCTTCTTCTCGCCTTCGACTTCCAGTGTGACGGAAAAACTGCGGAGGTGCGCCCACGTTCTGATGGCGGCGAAGAAGCTCGCGATTCTGTAGCCGAGGTGTTTCTCGAATCGCTCGCGAACGCGGACAAAGGTGACGTATGCGCCGATCGAGCTCGTGTTCAGAAACAGAGAATCGTTGACGTAGGCAACATCGGCGCTGGCGAGCACGCCATCGGCGGCAACCAGTGCCGCCTTACCGAGGTCCTCCGGAATGTTGTGATCTTTGGCGAAATGGTTCAGCGTCCCGGCCGGGATGATCGCAAGCTCGACATCGGTCTTCGCGACGAGGGAGGCGGCCGTGGCGACGGTACCGTCACCGCCGGCTATAACGATGCGCTTCGCTCCGTCATCGATCGCGTGCTTGATCCTCGTCTCCAACTCGGTCGGCTGGACTTCCTCAACGTCGAGTCCTGCCTTCGTCAGAGCATCACGCGCCTTGTCTGCGCTGCCGCCGGCAGCGTTGAGAAACGCTTTGAGTTTCGGCGCGGTCTGAGTAGCTGCCATCGGGGGGAAGAGGGAAGGGGGGAAGCTGGAAGCGGAGCGCAGGATAGCCTTATACAAGAAAGACGCCGACTCAATTTGGTCGGCGTCTTCTCTAGTTGCTTCATTCTCGCGTCCCGCTTCCCGCTTCCCGCTTCCCGCCCCGCTAACTCCAGAATCCTGCGAGGGCCGAACCATCCGGTGACTCGCGGAGCTTTTCGAAGGCGCGCTCGCGAATCTGTCTGATCCGCTCGCGGGTGACGCCCATGAGAGCGCCGATCTTCTCGAGGGTCATGGCATCTGAACCCTGCTCCAAGCCGTAGTAGAGGTGGAGAATCTTCCGCTCGCGCGGGGTGAGGTACTTCCGGAACACCCGGTCGATGAACTCGCGCATCAGGTGGAAGTCGGTAACGTCCTCGATCTCGGCACCATCCACTCCGGCGAAACGCTCGCCGAGTGTGCACGCCTCGCGGTCGGAGCGATCGATCGGGGCGTCGAGGGAGATCTCCGTTGCCGACATCTGCTTGGCGGAGCGCACCGCGTCAGGAGTCTCTTCGAGCAGACGCCCGATTTCGTTGTCGGTGGGATCGCGCTTGAGGACCTGTGAAAGAACGGTCTGCGCACGGGCCAGCTTGATCAGCTGCGAATTCTGATTGAGCGGAATTCGAACGCTGCGGGTCTGTTCAGCCAACGCCTTCAGTACTGCTTGGCGGACCCACCACACTGCATACGAGATGAACTTGACGCCCTGATCCGGATCGAACTTCCTGACTGCCTTGAGCAGACCTTCGTTGCCGATCGCGACGAGCTCACCAAGGTCGAGACCGTGGCCCTGATACTTCTTCACGTACGAAATCACGAATCGAAGATTGGCGGTGACCAGCCGCTCTGCTGCTTTCTCGTCCCCGGCCTGTGCACGGCGGGCGAGGCGACGCTCTTCTTCAGCGTCGGTGATCAGTGGAAGCTTTTGAATGTCCTGGAGATACTGGTCGAAAGCGGTAGAAGGGGAGGAACGGAAGAAGCCTTTGGATCTACTCTCGCCCGTTGTCTGCATAGGCCCCTTGGCAGAGACATTACCCGTCGGCGCTTCCTAGGTGGCGCGCCCGGTTCTGTTGGACGCGCACGTTAACTAAAGGCGCACTCAACCGTCAACAGCCACATTTCATGCCACTGTCAAGCCTGCGGATCTTTGGGCTTCGTTCGGGTTGTGGCGGTTACAATGCCGATTCCGATGAGGATGATAGCCCCTACGGTGACCCAAGTGGATGAAACACCCAGAAGGATGGCGGCGATCGCCAGACCGATGATGAGAACTATGAATCCGATCAGGTAGGTGCTGAACGATGACATTGAGTGCTCTCTGGTTAGGATTTTCGAGCGTCAGTCGAGCAATTGTAGGGCCGCTGCCCTCCTGAAAATCCCGGCAGTGGCTGTGGCTGCACCGCGAGAAAAACGTCGGACTGCGTTAGCGCTTGGCGAGTCCATCCCACCGAGTGGGAATGAGAGAATCGTTCGGCGTCTGCTCCACTTCGCGCGCGACGAGCACCGCGCTGCCCCAGTGGCGTCCGAAGCGCGCGGCTTCCTTGCAGTCGGGATTCCAGATGTCGAGCGTCGCGCCGAGCACGTTTCCGCCGGTGTCATCCACGAGGTAGCGCCCGAGGTATTCCTGGCCGAGGAAGACTTCGACGTAACGGGCGAGTGGGAAGATTCTGGGGTCAGCCGCTACGATTCCATGGCGAGTCTGGCGTCCGCGGCGCGTTTCACCCTGCACGCAGTACTGGGTGAGTGATACAGGAATCGTGATTCCGTTCTCAGCGCGGGTGAACTTGGATGGGACGAAGGGAAGGATCCCCTTTTTCATCTTGATCGCTTCATGAGCCGTGGCGCGGAGGATCCTCGCGGTAGACGGAAACACGTCGACACCGCTGGCGATCGGCTTGGTCACCGCAGTCGTAGCCTTCGCGACCTTCGCGGCGGTTGACGGAAGCGCCCGCGCGATTTCGGACACCTTTTCCGCCAGCGGACCAGCGAGCTTGGCGGGTGCGTCGTGGATCGCTTCGATGTCCGACAAGACATCCGGCTCGAGCTGCGGTCCCTTGCGACGGGGAATCTCGACTCCGCTGCGTGCTGTGACATCGGCCGCAGTTGGAGACGCGACTGCGATTCCGGAGACCGCGGGAGCCAGAGCGGGGAGCGCGATTGCGCCCGTTCCCACCAGCGCAACGGCCAGGGTTACAGCGACGATTGTCCGAACGACCTCGACCCGCCGCCTCTTGGTGGCGGAGACGTCGTCAGCGATCCCTGGTGCCAGGGGACGCCGAGAGATTCTGCGGATTTTCATCGAGCACCTCCCGAAGTTGATCGTCACTGACTTGAACCGTCCAACCCGTCTCTCGCCCGGCCATCGCTCCGACGCGACTGGGAAGGGCGAACCTCGTCTTCCCGGAAACTCCCTTCTTATCCGACTTCATCGCCTCGATGACCTCGTCCGGCTCAAAGCCGGTCGGGAGGTCGGTCGGGAGTCCGGCCGACTGCAGCGTTTTGGTGATCGTCGCTGCCGTTCCGGCCTTCGCTACACCGATCAGTTCGGCGAGCCTGCTCTCCAGTGCCATCCCGATCGCGACCGCCTCACCATGAAGCAGCGAGTAGCCACTAACCAGCTCGACGGCGTGGCCAATCGTGTGGCCGAAATTCAGAGTTTTTCGAAGGCCTTCCTCCCGCTCGTCACGTGAGACAATGTCGGCCTTGATCTCTACGCTACGGACGATGAGTGAGAGCATGCTGTCACTCGCCGATCCGTCCGCCGACAGCAGCTCCGAAGCACCGCTGGCGACCTCACGAAGATATACCCCGTCCGCGATTACGCCATGCTTGACAATCTCTGCAAATCCTGCACGCATTTCTCTAAGTGCAAGTGTGGCAAGGAGTTGAGGATCAACAAGCACAGCACTGGGAGGGTGGAAAGCGCCCACCAGATTCTTGCCCCATGGCGTGTCCACGGCGGTTTTCCCACCAATTGATGCATCCACCATGGCGACCAGAGTGGTGGGTATCTGGATCACCGGAATTCCGCGCATGAAGGTCGCGGCGACGAACCCCGCGAGGTCACCAACGACCCCACCTCCGAGCGCGATGACCGCCGAGTCGCGTCCATACCTTTTTGCGAGCATTTGGTCGGTTAGCCGAGCCCAGCTTTCCCGGGTCTTGTTCGACTCCCCGGCGGGGATGATCAGGATGTCGGCGCTGTCCTTTTCGAGCTGATCGAGGACCTTTTCCGCGTACAGCGGACCGACGTTGGAATCCGTGATTATGGCGTACCGATGGGCAGGGGCTAGCTCACGCGCGAAAGCTCCGGCTTTGTCCAGGAGTCCGGGGGCGATCCGGATCGACGTGCGGTGCAGCTTGATCTCGCGCAACGTGTGGCGTCCGGGTTTCGGCGACGACCCGGCACCCTTTGGCGACGCCGCTTTGTTCCGTGACGCGCCTTTCTTCCGTGACGCGCGTTTCTTCCGCGACGACCCGCCGGATGCCGCGGGTGGCGGGCTCACCAGGTTACTTCACCCGCACCCGTGCGCACGTTCGCGACGCGCGCGAGAGTGAAAAGGAGGTCCGACAGCCGGTTCAGGTAAATGACGACGAGGGAGGGGATCTCGACCTCCCTCTGGAGGTGAACGACCCTCCGCTCCGCCCGCCGGCAAACCGTTCGGGCGACGTGAAGCACGGCACCCTTGCGACTGCCGCCGGGAATGATGAAGGCCTTGAGCGGCTCCAGCTCCTTCTCGCAGTCGTCGATCGCGCGCTCGAGATCTTTGATCCGCCGGTCGTCGATGTTCGCTTTGCTCAGATGGCTGTGCATCTTCTCGAGATCGGGCGTCGCGAGCAGAGCCCCAATGCTGAAGAGATCACGCTGCATCGGCATGAGAACCTCGTCGATGCGGGGGAGTGGCTCGATTGCGCGCGCCATCCCGATGACGGCGTTCAGCTCGTCTACGTCGCCGTATGCTTCGACGCGCGGGTCGTCCTTCTGGACCCGGCCGCCGCCGAACAGGCCGGTGGCACCGGCATCTCCCGTCTTTGTGTAGATCTTCATTGCAAAGAAATCTACGCTGACTGACACCGGGCTAACTACAACTATGACTACCGGCCGAGGGCCGCGGGCGGGCCGGCCGGGGGCTGCGTGCTAGCTGTTTGGTACCCACAAGCCGGCGCAGGGGGCGTGCGCTCATTAGAGCCCACCCCCTTGAATGGTGATCCACAGAGGGACAGCCAGCACGTAGCCCCAAGCCGACCCGCCCGAAGCCGCCGGCCGGTAGTCATAAGTGTATTTTCATTAATGAATGCGAACAGCGACGAGCCCGCGAACGACGACGAGGACCCGACTGAAGCAGAGTTCCCTCTCGGCGATGGGACGGCCGAGACCGAGGCGACCGTCTACTGCCCCTACTGCAACGAAACCGTAGAGCTCGCTATCGATCCCGGCGGCGGCTCATCGCAGGAGTACGTGGAGGATTGCGAGATCTGTTGCCAACCGTGGACCGTCAACGTGCAGTACCAGGAAGACGGCTCTGCAGAAGTGAGCGTAGCGCCGCTCGACGAGTAGAGCGCGCCGTCTAGAGCGCCAAGCGACCTTCCCGCTGCGCTCTCCATTCGGGCTCGAGGATCGAGTAGACCGCCAGGTTCTCGAAGCGATCCCACTTGATGGCCCAGTCGCGCTCGATTCCCTCGGGCTGCATGCCGAGCTTCTGCATCACACGGCCGGACGCGGGGTTTCGGACAAAGTGCCGCGCCTCGATTCGGTGGAGGCCAAGGACCTCGAAGCCGAAATCGATGAGCCGCTTGCTCGCCTCGGTTGCGTATCCGCGACTCCAGTTGTGGACCGCGATCCAGTATCCGAGCTCCGCGCGGCGGTGCTCGGGCTTGATCATGAGACTTATGGCACCCGCCAGGCGGGCCGTTGCGGTCTCGACAACGGCGAAGGTCGCGTTGCTGCCTTCTTCCCAGGCGGGGCGATGGGCAAGAATCCACTCGGCCGCTCCGCCGTGCGGATAGGGATGCGGAATGTTGAGCGTAGTGTCCGCGATTTCGCGCACCCCGGCGAAACGCTCTACGTCGAAGGCGTCGTGAGGGGTGAAGGGGCGGAGGGTAAGGCGCTCCGAATACAGGGTGGGCTGGTCTTGCACTAGGATCTGGTTCAGTCCGAATCTGTTGGATTCGCGGCGGGCGCGAACGAGAGTCAAAGGAATGACGCACAGTCTAGAGCAGGGCTCCTCCATCTGCCAGCACCCGCGTCGGGTACCCCATCAGCCCGCTACTATATATTTCGCTTAACAGATGACCCACGAGATAACCGACATCACCGTCATCGGCGGCGGTCCCACGGGACTGTTCGCCTCTTTTTATACCGGCATGCGGGGCGCGACCGCACAGATCGTGGACGCGCTGCCGCAGCTCGGCGGACAGCTGACCGCGCTCTATCCCGAGAAGTACATCTTCGACGTCGGGGGATTCACCAAAATCCTGGCCAAGGATCTGGTGAAGGCGCTCGTCGAGCAGGCGTCGCAGTTCCCTTTCAAGGCGCACCTGAACCAGAACGTCACCGCGCTGGAACGAAACGACGATCACTTCGTTCTGGTCACCGAGACTGACCGCTTTCCAACGCGGGCGATCGTCATTGCCGCGGGGATCGGCGCTTTCTCGCCGCGGCGTTTGCCGCAGGCGTGCGCGGAGCCGTGGTACGGGCGGGGAATCTTCGACCGCGTGTCGGACCCTGAGGAGTTCCGCGGCCAGCGCATCGTCATCATCGGGGGCGGCGACTCCGCGTTCGACTGGGCGCAGCAGCTGAGAGAACGTGCGAAGGCGGTGACCGTCGTCCATCGGAGCGACAAGTACCGCGCGCACGGAGCGACTATCGCCGACGTTCAGGCCGCGGCTGCGTCGGGTGGGGGGCGCACGACCCTGCTACCGTTTCACGAGCTGCACGATGTGTTGTCGACCGACGGCAAGCTTACAGGCGTGACGGTGCGTGAGGTCAAAGCGAAGACGACCCGGGACATCGAGGCGGATGTCGTCCTGCCGATGCTCGGCTTCCACAGCGATATCGGCGCTCTGGCAGAGTGGGGGTTGAACTGCGAAAAGGACGAGATCGTCGTCAACAGCCTGATGGAAACGGGGCGGCCGGGTATTTACGCCGCCGGCGACATCACGACCTATCCGGGCAAGCTCAAGCTGATCGCGACGGGATTCGGCGAGGCCGCTACCGCCGTGAACCAGGCGGTGCACCTGATCTACCCCGACAAGAAGGTGAACCCCGGACACAGCTCCAACATGGCGATCTTCGGACAGAAGGACGACTAGTTCGGCTCGTCCAGGGCTCTGGTCGCGGCCAGCGCGTGAGCCGTGCGCTCGTCCTTTGCCGCCCGCACGCAAAGGATCCAGGTGAGCATCGCGGTGCCGAGCGTCACGGCGAGATCGGCGATGTTGAAGGTCCAGAAACGGTGCGTGCCGATGCCGATGTCGATGAAATCCACGACTCCGCGCGCCGAGCGGATGCGGTCCAGCACATTTCCGACCGCGCCACCGCAAATGAGCGCGATCGACGCGATCTGGAACCGGTCTTCACGGGGAGTCTGCCGGTACATGTAGGCCAGAACGAACAGCGTTCCAAAGGACAGAAGCACGAACCACCAACGGGATGATGGTCCGAGCGAAAAGCTCATCGCGCCTTCTGGATTATAGGCGAGGGTGAAGCGCAGGACGTCGTCGATGATGTCGTGCGGAACGTAGGGTGGGGACAGCTCGATGACGGCGAGTCGCTTGCTGACGACGTCGACGAGGATGGTCGTGAGCAAGATCGTCCAGAATCTATTGGCTCGTTGCGGCATGAATCTCTTTAGGGTGTTTCATCCCTACGGCAGCGTACACGGATGCGTTTCGCCGAGGTTGAGGCCGTGCTCCATAAGTGCATTATAGATTCCAGTACACCGAACTCCAATCGAGAGGCGACGAGGCAGAATGGCTCGAAATCCGGAAAAGCGAAACAGGAATCCTCTTCATTATCACCTGATCGGAATTGGCGGTACGGCTATGGCTTCACTGGCGGGGCTCTTGAAGGCGGCCGGTCATACCGTCACGGGCTCGGACCAGAACGTATACCCGCCGATGTCGACCGAGTTACAGGCAATGGGGATCCCGTACAACGAGGGGTACAAGCCGGAGAATCTGGAGCCGCGGCCGGATATAGTCATCGTAGGCAACGCCATCTCGCGTGGGAATCCAGAGCTCGAGGCGGTGCTCGAGCGAAAGCTTCGCTACACCTCCGCGGCCGCAACCATAAAAGAGGAATTCATCTGGGGCCATCACTCTATGGCCGTGGCGGGGACGCATGGGAAGACGACGACAACATCGCTGTTGGCCTGGGTTCTCGACTCGGCGGGGCTCAATCCGAGCTTTCTGATCGGGGGAGTAGCCGAGAATTTCGGCACGTCCTTCAGGCTGACCGACTCCAACTATTTCGTGATCGAGGCCGACGAGTACGATACCGCCTACTTCGACAAGGGTCCGAAGATGTGGCATTACCTGCCGGACACGGCGATCGTCAACAACATCGAATTCGATCACGCGGACATCTATCGCGACGAGGAGGCTTACAAGTTCGCGTTCGCGCGCTTCATCAATCTCATTCCGAAGAATGGAGTGCTGGTGGCGGGGTGGGATTCGCCGATCATGCGGGAACTTGCGCCCAAATCATTTGCTCCGGTGGAATCGTTCGCCTACGGAGACGAGACGAGGCCTCCGGCCGGCCAGACGCATTGGCACGCACGCGACGTCGAGTTCAGTGAGAGCGGAACCCGATTCCGCGCATTTCGCTCGGACGAAGAATGGGGGAAGGTCGACACGCCGCTGGCCGGTGCGTTCAACGTAAGAAACGTCCTGGCGGTGATTGCCGCGGCGGAAGCGGTGAAAGCAGATCGGGCGGGGGTGCGCGAAGGGCTACGCACCTTCGCCAGCGTGAAGCGGCGGATGGAGGTTCGCGGCGAGGTTCGCGGCGTCGTGGTGATAGATGATTTCGCGCACCATCCGACGGCGATCCGCGAGACCATCGACGCGATCAGGCAGAAGTACGCGGGCCGGCGTATCGTGGCGGTGTTCGAGCCGCGCAGCTACACGGCGCAGCGGCGGGAGTTTCAGGACGACTACGTGAAGGCTTTTCGGGGGGCGGACGAGGTTGTCTTCGCGGCGCTTTTTCGGCCCGATCGGTACACGAAGGAAACGGCGCTGGATCTGGACGAGCTTGTGCGCGACATCGCTGCGTCAGGCAAAGGGGCGAAGCAGCTCAAGGATGCGGACGTGATCGTCGCGGACCTGGCGCCCAGGCTCAAGGCGCGGGACGTTGTGTTGATAATGTCCAATGGCGGGTTCGGCGGGATCCACCAAAAGCTGTTGGACGCTCTTGCTACGGGTTGATTCGGCGTCGGGGCGCGACGGGCGTGAGCTTCGCCGAGCCGGTTTTGGCGATGATTCCGAGTTTCATGACCGTGTTCCAGTTGCGGCCCGTTCCGCGACCGAGGCGCTTCTCGATTATCGCCGTCGTCAGCTTTGACCGGCCCTGGCCGTCCGGGAAGTAAATGTAGGCCTGCTTCCCCTTCGCCTTCACGATCTCTTTCCCTTTGACATCTGCCTGGAGCGCGGCGACGTGTTCGGCATCGGGCGCGCGCTTCAGAAAGACAGCTATAAGGTGGCCCGGATCCCGCTCCGCCTCCTTGCGAAAGGGATTCTGCCGGATCACGGTCTTCCACTCCTCGGGGGTGCGGACGAAAAAATCGACCTCGAGCGAGAGGCGGTCGGCGGCTTCAGCTTCGAGGAAGCGCTCCAGCTCGGCGCCAGTTCGCACCTTGCTCGTGAAAATGAGATTGCCGCTCTGGAGGAGCGAGCGCGCGTCCTGGAGACCGACATCCGTAATGAAATTGCGCAGATCGGTCATGCCGATCTGCCGGTGTCCGCCGACATTGATGCCGCGGAGCAGGGCGATGTGAGTTGTTGCTGTCAGAGGGAGTCTACCGTGAGTGACACGCCCACAACCTAGCGATGGCGTGCAATGGGCGCGAGCGCCCGATTTTTCAGCCGCGTCACACCCGCGCTGAGTGTTCGGGGTCGCGCTGCCGCTGCGGTCGGCGTTTCGCGCTCCGGTACGGCCTCTCCCACTCCCGCAGATGGTCTAGCAGATAGTCGAGGGAGAAAATGTGGCGCGAGTTGTCGGCTTTGCGGCGGAAGATCACGCGTGACCAGCCGCGCATCCCCGTCGGCGTGTACCAGTCGCCATCCATATGCAGCTTGTCGCCGGAGATCGCCCTGATGAGAACGCGCTCGTACTGCGAGCGGGGAAGGACGCGCTCCGGGAAGAGATTGTCCCACGTGCACAGCCGGCCGACGTCCTCGTAGCCGGGAGGCCGGTCGTCGAGATCGAGAAGGGAGGGAGCGCGTCCCTTCATCACCGAGCCGATGAGGCGCAGCGTGAAGGGATCCGAATACCGGCGGATCTGTGGCCAGAAGTGCTTGGTGACCAGCCCTGCGATCTCCCGCAGAGAAAGGAAGTGGCCGTGAGTGGTCGGCCACTTGTCCCTGTCGATGTCGCAGGTGAAAGGGTTTTCCGGGAAACAATCGAACCGGGCCAGCCATCCTTTGCGGGTCGTGTGCGGCATCGGATGGAATCCCCTGATGATCGGGATATCCGTATCGTCGAGAGCACTCATCTCATAGCTCGGCCAGGCCATCACCTCGCGGACGATGCCCACGATCAGAGTCGCCGTCGCGATCATCAGCGGCGCGTCGGGGGTGAAGTCGGCCGTGACCTCGATGCGGTCGCCGCGTGGTCTCACCCCGATCCCGGTGGAGCGGCGGTTCGCCGCGAGCAGCATCACGGGAACCGGAAGAATGTGGGCGAGCAGATAAGAGAGCTGCTCGACGGTCCTCTTGGAGCCCTGCTCCGCTCGCGGGACCTCGAAGGAGATGTTGTAATGCGCGCTGAAGCCGGCCAGCTGAACATCGCTGTCGTGCGCCTGTTCCCATACGTCGAGCTCCTGCCGCACAAACAGGATCGCTTCCCACAGGGAGCGACCGGCGCGCGCGGCACAACCGCGCTCGATCTCGATTACGGGGGTGGCGACCTCAATGACGCCGGTGTCGAAATAGACAGCGCCGCCGGTGGGAAGGTGATACGACCTGCCCTTCCGGTGCATCATCTTCTCACGGATGAACTTGCGAGGGCTGCCGAAGAGATCCTCAGGCCGAACCTGCACGCCATCCATGATCACGGCGAATTCGGCTTCCATGCCGATCGCCGCAAGCTGGATCCGCTCGCGTGTAGATGACTTGTTCTCCGGTCCCTTTTTCTTCTTCAGCGTCATGCTCTTCTTTTACCCAAGGTTCTGCGACTTCACTGATTGATTCGTGCGGTAGCTTCCTCAACTTTTCACGTCTCGCGGGACCGACAATACGTAGCCCAGGTCCAGGTGCAGGTGGTCTTCCGCGAAGCCGGTAGGTGTTCCGTACGGTCGGGTCCAAATGCCCGGGAGGGTCTGGCGCGCGATCAGGCTGAACCGCTCGATCGCGCCCCGGTTGTCCAGGTAGGTATCGCCAATCCTGTAGATGTTGGCGGCCGTTCCCCAGGCGTGTGGAGTCGCGTTCTTGGAGAAGCGGTGGGAGGGCGACCGGTACCCCCCGTTCGCGGATATATGGACCAGCGCCCCGACTGCATCACGGAACCTCTCCAGGCACACTGCCAATAGGGTTATAGCGCACGGAACGTACCGGGGGAATGTCCTCAGTGGAGGCGCTTCCCGTACGTCCACCTGAATGAACTCCCAGAGCAGAAAATGGGAGGCCAACTCGATCTTCATGGCTGAGTCCCAGGACGGAATCTCGTAGAAATAGCGAGGGAGCTGGCGGGGAAACCCGTTCGCGTCCTTCCACTCTTCACCGGGCCTGAGCGCCTTACGGTACTCCGGCGGGAGAGCAAGCCCGTCAACGACCCGAAGGGGGAAATTCGGGGCTTCCTTGACCGGCTGAGCCTCATCGACACGGGCCGCGTCGCTCATGCGCCTGCCGGCCCCTGAGTGAGGTACTCGTATATGGTATGCGAGATTGCGGCGATTGTGCGCGAGCGGCCGGTTGCCTCGGTGTCCCACTCCGTGAGTATCACAAGCACGTAAGGCTTCCGTTTGGGCAAATAGATCACTCCCGCGTCGTGCGCGACTGTCGAGATCTCGCCCGTCTTGTGAGCGACACGCGTGCCCTTCGGCAAGAGAGCGGGGATGCCCTGGTTGAATTCCTGGCCGTGAAGGATGTCCATCATCCGACGCGACAGGGCAGGCGAGAACGCCTTTCCCTCCGCCAGCATGACAAGAATCCTGAGAAGCCCATCCGCGGTCACCATGTTGTTGATGCCCTTGTCGAACGCCAGCTCATCCTCGACTCCGCGCCTGAGCTCGATTCCATCGTCCAGGTGCAGCTCCTTCAGAGTCTGATTGACCGCGTCCGACCCGATCACGCCGAGCAGGAGATTGGTGGCCAGGTTGCTGGAGGTTGTGATCATGTGATACGCCAGCTCATCGACGCGCATCATCTTCCCGATCGCGTTGTGCACGGCCGAGTTGGCGTCGCGTCCCGATTCAACGCGGAAGGGGATGTTCTCGACGACGCTGAGGAAGCGGTTGCGGACATGGACGCGGGAGTGCGGCAAGAGATCGCCGCGATTGATTGCGGCAAAGGCGCCGAGAAGGATCGGAACCTTGATCGTGCTCGCGGCGTGAAACCAGCGGTCGCCGTGGTAGTGGAGCTCGAGGCCGGACTCTATATCGTGCAGCGCGACCGCGATGGCTTTGGCGCCCGACTCCTGCTCGATCTTCTCGATCTGCAGCCTGAGCGCGGTCTCGCGCGACGAAATGGCCGGCGTGCCGGGCGAAGCCGTCGAAGGCGGCGCAGCTTCTTTGGACATCGCCGCGATCAGGAGTACGCTACGCGGGGATCTGCTTTGGCGTAGGCGAGATCTGTGAGAAGATTCACCAGGACAAAGACAACGCTCAGGAACAGTACCGACCCCTGAATCGCCGGCAGGTCGCGCCGCGTGATCGCATTGACGACGTAGCGCCCGAGTCCGGGCCAGCTGAAGATCGTTTCGGTGAGAATGCTGCCGGTGAGGTAGTATCCGAAGTCGAGCCCGAGCACGGTGATGATCGGAATGAGCGCGTTCCTCAGCGCATGTCTGACGACGACGACGCGCTCCTTCAATCCCTTGGCTCGAGCGGTGCGCACAAAGTCGCCACCCAGAACCTCCAGCATGGCCGATCTCGTCACGCGCGCGAGGAACGCAATCGAGCGCGATCCGAGCGCGAATGCCGGAAGAATGAGGTACTTGATGCCGCCGTAGCCCGAGGGCGGAAGCCACTTCAGCATCACCGCGAATACCAGAATCAGAATGAGTCCAACCCAGTACACCGGGAACGAAATCCCCAGATATGCGATGCCGAGGCCGAGCCGATCGAACCAGCCGCCAGGATTTCGCGCGCTCAAAACGCCCAGGGTGATGCCGAGGACCGAGGCGAGGAACATGGCGGATCCGGCGAGGAGGAGCGTCTTCGGAAATCTCTCGCGGATATCGGCGATGATCGGGCGCTGCGTGATGTAGGAATTCCCGAAATCACCGCGCAGAACTCCGCCCGTGTAGAGCGCGAATTGGTTGATCAAGGGTTCGTCCAGGTGCAACTCTTTTCTCAGACGCGCGATTGTCTCGGGATCCGCGCGTTCGCCAACCATCTCCTGCACCACATCGCCGGGGGCGACGCGGAGGAGCAGAAAGGTTACGATCAGGACTCCGAACAATGTTGGAATCGAAAGCAGCAATCTCCGGCCGATGAACGCGAGCACGTCTTATTTGCTGATGGTCACATCGGTCCAGCGCTGGCCGTTGAAGACGGCCGGCACGGTGAAGCCTTTGATCCAGGGTTGCACCGCGTAGACATCCTTGTAGAAGAAGAGATAGATCATCGGCGCATCGTCGTACTGGAGCTGGTCGGCCTGCGTGTAGAGTGAATTGCGCTTCGCCTCGTCCTGCTCGCGGTGAGCCTGATCGACGAGTGCGTCGAACTTCGGGTTCGCGTAGAACGACACGTTGCCACCCGGGCCTTTGTTCTTGCTGTAGAGAAGCGGGTACAGAAAATTTTCAGCGTCTGGATAGTCGGCCCACCACTCCTTGACGTACAGATCGGACGCTCCCTTGCGGGCCGCCTCTCGAACCGACGACGCATCACGCGGCACGAGCTTCACACGGATTCCCGCTTCAGCCAGGTTTGCCTGAATCGCTTGCGAGAGGCGTGGCGACTGATCGGTATTCGCCGCCCAGAGCTCGAGGTCTATTCCATTCGGATGTCCCGCCGCCGCAAGCAGCTGCTTGGCCTTCGCGACGTCATGCGAATAGCCTTTGCGATTCGGATCTGCCCCGCCGAGGATTGCCGGAACCACGCCGACAGCGACCGTTCCGCGACCCGCCATGACGGTGTTGAGGATCGTGGTGACATCTGTCGCGTAATTGAGTGCCTGCCGTACGCGAACATCCGTGAGTGGCCCCCGCGTAACGTTGATGGCGACGTACCAGAAGCGAAGGGCGGGCGCTGAAGTGAGAAGCTTGCTCTTTTCGGGATCCGCCTGCCACGACTTCCCCGTTTCATCGGGGACCGAGAGCACATCGACGTTGCCAGCCTCGAATTCGGCGGTCGCAGTACTCATCTCCGGAATTATGCGCGCCATCAGAGAGTCCGTCTTCGGTGGACCGTCGAAGTAATCGGGATTTTTTGCGAAGCGCAGGTAATCGTCGTGTCGCCATTCGACGAACTTCCACGGTCCGGTTCCGATCGGCTTTTGACCAAAGTCGGTCGGGGGATTGTCGGGCACGATGGAGTTGACGGGCATCGCCAGCTCCTTCGGGAAGATGGACAGAGGCTCCTTCAGCGTGATCACGACAGTGGAGTCGTTTGGAGCGACGAGGCCGCTGATGCTCGTCGCCTTGCTCGCCGCGAAGTCTTCGGCACCCTTGATCGGATAGAGTGGCCAACCGCGTCCCCCCTTCGTTTTCGGGTCGAGCACGCGCTGGAATGTTGCGACGACGTTCTTCGCGGAGAACGGACGTCCGTCGTGGAACTTGACGCCGGTGCGAAGATGGAACGTGTAGGTGACGCCGTCGGCGCTGACGTCCCACGATTTCGCGAGGCCGGGAACGACCTTCGCGTCGGGGGTGAAGCGCGTCAGTCCATCGAAGATGTAAGTGACCGCGCGTCCGGTCGGGACATCCGTGGAGAGCGCCGGATCCAGCGAGCGCGGATCGTAGGTGTCGCGCGAGTCGATGATCGTTTTGCGGGAAGGAGCAGATTCGCCGCCGCCACAACCGAGAATCGCGGGTAATACGAGGAGGAAGAGTCGCCGCATGAGTGTCTTCTGACGGTTGACATGAAGGGGCGAAATACGAGAACTTTCGCGCACCCTGAAATAGGCCTCACCGTGAGCGCAGAATACTATTATCGCCGCCGACTTGGCGCCAAGGATCTAATGCCAGCAATCGGCGTCGGCGTCGCTGCCGGAATGGCCGCTTTCTACATTGTGCAACTCTTAATCCAGCGCACGCCTCTTGTGCCGCAGGGTGAGCTCACCCCGGCACCGGCCACACCTTTGAAGAGAATCATGGGCGACCGGAGCGAGCCCGAGACAGAGACACACTACGCTCGGGAGCTGCCGGCGGGACGACCACCAGGCGCGGGCGCGTCGCAAGGGTGAGATTGCCCCGGGTACGACTGGGGATCTACACCGCACTCGCGTTCCTGGCAGCGTTTTCCGGCGTCAACAGCGCCCGCGCGCAGGACATCGAGTGCCAGCGTGGCGACCTCGAGGTGTTTCGACTGGTATTCGAGGGGAATCACGCCTTTTCGGACGCCGACCTTGCCAAGATAATCGTCACCGCTCCATCGGCCTGGGCGCGGCGTTACCTCTTACTGCCTTTCACGGTCAAACATTGTCTGGACCGAGTCGAGCTCCCGAACGATCGGGCCCGGTTGATAATCTTTTATCGCCGTCGGGGGTATCCAAAGGCGACCGTCGATACTGCGGTAAAGGAGCTGGCGCCCCGGGCGGTCGAGGTCAGATTCACCATTAACGAGGGACCGCCAATGTTTCTCAGGTCCTTCGTAGTCAGCGGACTGGATTCGATTCCCGACAGGGGGCGGATCACCCGCGGCCTGCCCGTGCGTCAGGGCGGGAGATTCGACCGATTCGCTCTGGATGCCGCTGCTGACACCGTTCGCCAGCGCCTGCACAATAACGGGTACCCGAGAGCCGACGCGAGCAATCGGTTCACGGTGAGCGACAGCACGTTGAGCGCGTGGGACACTCTGTACGTAACGCCCGGCCCGAGGACGAAAATTGGAGCAGTCAAAATCAACGTGATTCCGCTCGACTCTGCAAAGGGGCAGCAGATACCGACCAGAATCGTGCGCCGCATCATGGGCCTCGATTCGGGTGAGCTTTTCCGAGAGGACGAGATCATCGACGCGCAGCGCGCGCTCTATCAGACCGAAGCGTATCAGCACGTGTCGATCACGCCCGATTCCAACGCCGATACTCTGATCACGCTCTATACGAACCTGGCCGAAGCCCAGATGCATGCGGCGAGGGTTGGCGCTGGATATGGAACTCTCGACTGCTTCCGTGTGACCGGTGAGTACACCGACTACAATTTCCTGAACGGAGCGCGCCGGTTCGATCTGACCGCGCGGGTCTCGAAGATTGGAATCGGACGACCGATCGATGGCGCGCCGGGGCTCTGTCCTGCCGCCAGGAAGGACGTGTTCAGCAACCGGCTGAACTATTATGCCGGCGCCACTCTCAGGCAGTCCGTGTTTCTGGGTCTGCGAACCGTTCCGACGATCACGGTCTACAGCCAGCGTGTGTCGGAGTACAACGCGTATTTGCGGACGACGGCGATCGGAGGCGCGGCGTCGGTGGTCTGGCGCGGATTCACCCGAACGCCGGTCAGTCTCACGTACGCGATGGACCTGGGCCGAACCGAGGCGCAACCGGCGCTATTCTGCGCCGTGTTCAACCTGTGCGAGGCAGCCGAGCGCGACAGGATTCAGCGCACGCAACAGCTGGCGGTGCTGAGCCTCGCAGTGACGCGGGACAACTCGAACAGCATACTCTCGCCAACGCGGGGGTCCGTCATTCGGCTCGAGGCACGAAGCTCGTCGCAGCTGATTCTTTCCAACAAGGACCTTCAGTTCAACAAGTTCGTCGGGGATGCGTCCCAGTACATCAACGCCGGGGGCGGCAATGTGCTGGCATTCCGCATCCGCGGTGGGAGCGTGTTCGGCCGCAACGTGGCATCCGCGGCGTCGTTCATTCCTCCGCAGGAGAGACTCTACGCCGGTGGACCGACCACCGTCCGGGGATTCTCGCAGAACGAGCTTGGCTCGCTGATCTACATTGCGAGCCAGGGAACAGCGTTTTTGACAGAATTCCTCTCGACGGATCCGAACACCGGGTTGCCGGATACGGTGTTGCTTTCCCCCAAGACAGACTCGGTCGGGCAAAGGCGAATCGTGCCGGTCGGCGGTAACTCGCTCCTGGTCGGGAACGTCGAACTGCGACTGCGGAGTCCCTTCCTCCCGGAGCTTCTCCAGTTCACGATATTCACCGATGCGGGAGAAGTGTGGAACAGAGGGACTCCGCAGGTGAGCGGCGTGAAGCTCAAGGTCACTCCGGGAATCCAGGTGACCGCGTTTTCTCCAGTGGGTCCCGTGCGCGTCGCGATCGGATACAACCCGTATCAGCGGCCAAAGGGGCCGCTTTACTACGAGGGGACAGAATTCAATGGAGCGCCACTCCTGTGCGTCAGCCCGAATAACGATCTGCCGGCTCACATCAGCGACCCGGATGCAAACGGCGTGCGAACCGTCATCCAGGAAGTGCCTCCGAACGGTTGTCCGGCTACATTCCAGCCCGCGAAGCAAAGCGGCCTCCGAAGCAAGCTGACTTTCAGCTTCGCGATTGGCCAGGCGTTCTAGCATCCAATGACACGCCGTCTCCGCATCGTGATAGCGAGCGCCACCGTGCTGGTGGGCCTCCTGCTGATCGCGCTACTCAGCGTCGTCGGGGTCACGCACACCGGTTTCGGCCAGGAGCGCGTGCGCCGCATGGTGTCGACGATGCTCGCGGGGCACGTCAAGGGAAAAGTCTACATCGGGAATATCAGCGGCGGATTCTTCACCGGCGTGACGATCGATTCCGTCGAGATGAGGGATGACGAGGACTCCATTTTCGTCGCCTCCGGGCCTATCACCGTCTCCTACGATCCGCGCGATCTGTTCGATCGCCGAATCCTTCTCAGCCATCTCGAGGCCACGCGGCCGGTGGTTCACCTGCGCCAGCACGAGAACGGGGAGTGGAACTGGCGCCGGATCTTCCCGGCGAGCGTCGAGAAGCAGGTGCGAAACGAGCGCGGATTCGGGCAGTACATCGCCATCGACTCGTCGGTGATTCGGGACGCCACCGTCACGCTGACGCTGCCGTGGCATCCGTCCGACTCTCTTCGCGGAGCGAAGCTCGATAGCGCGATCAGATTCGAGCTGACGCGCGGCGATCACGAAATCCGGCGTACGCGTGAAGGATTCGCGCGGACATGGAGATGGACCCAGGCGCAGGCAAATCTGGGATTCGCCCGAATCGCGGATCCCGACACCGTCGGCCGCCTGATCAGGATCAGAAAGGCCAGCTTCGCCGAGACCGACCCACCGTTCAAGTTTCGCAACATCTCGGGCACCGTGCTGAACCTGGGCGACTCGGTGTTCGTCGACAGCGATCACTTCGACCTGCCCGGCTCGACCGGAAAGGCGCACGGCAGCGTGGTGTGGGGAAGCGATCTGCCGATTCGCTACTATCTGCACATCATCGGCGACTCGGTGTCGCTCTCCGACGTCGCGTGGGTGTATCCGACGCTGCCGACCACAGGTGGCGGCAAGATGGTGCTCGACATCAGGAGTCAGCGGAACCCGCACTTCCTCGACTACATCATTACGAAGATGGATGTCCGCACGACCCGGTCACGGCTGCTGGGTCAGATGACGTTCGGCACGGGCGGGCCGGTGCTCGTGGTCAAGAACGTCGATATGCAGGCGGCGCCCGTCGATTTTGACCTGCTCCGCACATTGAACGGGAAGACGTTTCCCTATGACTGGCAGGGGAAAATCACCGGCAACGTGAAGGCGCCCGGTGGTCCGCTCAATCACTTCAAGGTCGATCAGTCGACGCTCATCTTCGAGGATGCGCACGTCCCCGGCGCGGTGACCGAAGCGCGTGGTGAGGGGGAGCTGGACATCCTCTTTCCCGCCTTCACGGCGTTCCACAATTTCAACGTCGACGTCGCGACGCTCGATCTGCGAACGCTCCAGTACCTGAACAAGTTCTTTCCGAAGATCAAGGGAACGGTGTCAGGCACCGCGACGCTCGATTCTTCCTGGCTCGACGTGCGTTTCAAGAACGCGGACCTGTCGCACCACGATGAAAACCAGCCGGTCTCGCGCGTCACCGGCAACGGACGCGTGACGTGGGGCGACAAGTATCTCACTTACGATCTCGCGCTCCAGGCGCAGCCGCTGTCATTCACGGCGCTGTCGAATTCGTACCCGCTGCTTCCGTTGAGGGGGAGCTACGCGGGCCCGATGCAGGTGAAGGGCATGTCACCGAATCTCCTGGTCAACACGACGCTGACGGGGCCGGCGGGCACGTTCGCGTACAACGGACTCGTCGACGCGGATCCTGAGGAGTATGCAGCGCGCGGGCGCGCGACCTCGACCGCCCTCGATCTCCGAACCTTGCTCGAGAAAAACTCGCTGCCGCATTCGCAGCTCACCGGCCAGTACGATCTCGATTTGCGCGGAGTGAATCTGGCGACGCTGACCGGAAAGGCAGTGGCGTCGATCGAAGAATCCACGCTCGCAGGATTCCACGTCGAGCCATCGGTTGCTCGACTGCATTTCGCCGGTGGGGTCGTGACCGTGGACACTCTCGCACTCAACGCCACGGGACTCAAGGCGCGGGCTTCCGGCACGTTCGGCCTTACCGGTACGCACACCGGCTCGCTCACTTTCTCGGCGGCAATGGATTCACTGTCGCGGCTTCGCGCGCTGGTACCGGCGCTCGCGACCGCGACCCAGCTCGATTCACTGGGCGGAAGCGCCGAGCTGAGCGGCGAGCTCAAAGGAAGCGCGGAACACCTCGGGCTCAACGGAATAATTCACGCGACGAACGTGGAGTTGGGAACGCGGAGGGTCGAAAGTGTGCGCGGGACCCTGCTGCTGGCGGACATCACCAAGCAGGCGAATGGCTCGTTCATCTTCGGCGCCGACACGGTGGTCCTTGGCGCGGTTGGATTCAATAGCATCAGAGCTTCGATCGCGCTGGCTTCGCCGACCTCCGGACACTTCACCGCATCGACGCTGAGCCAGAGCGGCGTCCAGTCGGAGCTCGCCGGAAACCTTACGCGAAGCCGCGACACCACTGTGCTGAGACTCGACAGCGCGGCGGTGCTCGTCGATGCCGACAATCGATACCGCCTTCAGGCGCCGAGCAGAGTCGTTTTCTCGAAGGGATTCCTGACGCTCGATTCGCTCATCCTTCAGCACAGCAGCAACGCGAAGCTGATCGTCCAGAACGTGCGCCTCAGCGGAGACTCGATAAGAGGACATATCCGCACCGACAGCGTGGACATGCGCCTCTTCCGCGCGTTCGTGCCCGGGCTGGTGGAGGCCCGCGGCGCAATCGTGGCGGACGTCGACATCCGCGGCGAGACCAAGCAACCGCGGTTGTTTGGGCAGATCTCGCTCGCCGATGGTACGGCGGCGTTCTCCAACCTCGGGACGCGCTTCACTCGCATCCGGGCGGACATTGCGCTGTCTGGCGACACCGTTCACGTCAAGCAGCTTTCCGCGGAGACGATCAAGGACCGCCGCGGCGTCCTGAATGTCGAGGGGACGGTGAGCTTCGAGCACTACGACAACCCGTCGTTCTCGCTCGTGGCGAATGCGTCGAACTTCCACGCGATCGACAAGCCGGGCCTGGCGGCGCTGGACGTCTCGACGGGGCCGGCGGTGACGCTGACCGGATCAACGGCGGATGCTGTCATGCGCGGAACCCTCCGGGTCGAAAGAGGATCGATCTACATCCCGGACGTCGTGAAGAAGAAGATCATCGATCTCAGCGATCCGGAATTCCAGAGCCTGGCGGACACTCTGCTCGCACAGAATCGAAAGGTGATGCCGCGCGCACCTAAAGCGGTGGCGCGTAATCTTAGACTCGAGAACGTCGCGGTGGACATCGGCCCCGACGTCTGGCTGCGGTCGTCCGAAGCGAACGTCAAGCTCGGTGGCTCGCTCAACGTGACGCTTGCTCCGCAGACTCCGACTGAGCCGCCGCGGCTTGCCCTCGAGGGAACGCTGAGCGCCGACAGGGGAACGTACAGGCTCAATCTCGTCGATCCGTTCATCCAGCCGACCTTCGACGTGCAGAGCGGAACATTGCGGTTCTTCGGAACTCCGGATCTGAATCCATCGCTCGACATTAGGGCAATACACACGGTGCGCCAGCCGCGGCAGAGCGCGAACGGCCGGGACGTGAGGGTGGAGGTGGACATCACGGGAACGCTCGCGCAGCCTCTGCTCGCTCTCAGAAATCCCGACAACCTTCCGCTTTCCGAGAGCGACTTACTCAGTTATCTGGTGACGGGTGAACCCGCCGTCGGACTCGAGAATACCAGCGGCCAGGTGGCGAGTCTCGGCGTGCGCACGGTCGCGAACATCTTCACCAATGCGCTTCCGAAAAACCTGGTCGACATCCTCGAGTTGCAGACGGCAACTCCCGGCACCGATCCTTCATTGGCTACGAGCAACGCCTCTTACTACAGCAGTCTGCTGAACACCCGCGCGGTACTCGGGAAGCAGCTGGGCAGCAGGTGGTTTCTCGGGTTGAGCACGGGACTCTGTCCGAGCGCTTTCAACAAGAATCTCGGCCTGCAGCTCGAATACAGGATCAGCTCCCTGTACAGCGCGCAGGCGGCAATCGAGCCGGGATCCAGCAACCTGAAGTGCGGTGCGACACAGGCTCAAGCCATTCTGACCCAGACTCCGCCGCAGGTCGGGTTCGACCTTTTTCGCAACTGGCGTTTCTAAAGCGTTGTTGGTTCGTCAGTTAACGCGATTACATTTGTATTCATCAGTGCCGGGCTGACAATCTGATGGCGAAAACTCTCCGCGAAAAAGATTCGATGGTGTGCCGCTCCTGTGGGAATGAGGAGCGCGCTTCCGAAGGCTATCCGTGCGCCGACTGCGGAACCTTCGTCTGCATCATTTGCAACTTCCGCGGACTCACGCTCTGCAAATCGTGCCGAGCGAAACGGCCGGAGCCACCGCTGACACCGGGCGGGACCAAGAAGATCGATTGGCCGGAGCATTGACAGAGCACGTCACGGCCATCGCGGCAATCGCGCCGATGCTGTGCGAGCCCGATGTAAAAACGACTCAGGTATCACAGCTCCTCCACGGCCACATCGCGGAGGTTGTCGAGCGGAATGGTCTCTGGCTGCACGTGAAGGGCGCGGACGAGTACGCCGGATGGATTCATCAGGGCTACGTGGTCACGATGCCGGAGCCGGTTCCCCCTTTGTTCGAGACCGGCTGGAATGATCCTCGCCCGCTCTCGTTCGGCTGCACCGTTCGAGATGAGCACGGCGCGACGCGAAAGTTGCCGTTGGGCGCGCTCGTCACCGAGGGCCAGGAGCGGTTCGGCGGACTGGCCATGACGCTGGAGGAGCGGCGAAACTCATTCCCACCTGCGGCCGACTCGATCACCGCCTCGGCGATGACTTTCTTCGAGGGCACGTCGTACGAGTGGGGAGGACTGACGCCCTGGGGATGCGACTGCTCGGGCCTGGTGTCGAGCTCCTTTCACCTGCACGGTGTGAACGTCCCTCGCGATGCGTGGATGCAGGCCGCGACCGGCAAGCCGGTCGATTCGGTACACGATCTCATGCCGGC
>DATHHC010000247.1:0-8363 GCA_035317285.1 Gemmatimonadaceae bacterium
GTCCAGAGCGGCTCGTATGGAGCCGTGACCTCGCTCTTCCTGCGCGGCGGCGAGAGCCGCTATACGAAAGTGCTCATCGACGGAGTGCCGGTGAACGCACCCGGCGGTTTCTTCGATTTCAGCCACCTCACCACTGACAACATCGATCGCATCGAGATCGTGCGCGGACCTGCGAGCGTTCTCTACGGCGCCGACGCCGTGACGGGCATCGTCCAGATCTTTACGCGAAGAGGCTCGGATCAGGGGCGCGCATCGGTCGGCGTGCGAGGCGGCACGTACCATTCACTCGATTTCGACGGAGACGCGGTGGGTTCGACCTCGTTGGGAGGGTTCTCGGTCGGCGGCGCGCATCACTCGACCGACGGCATCATTCCCTTCAACAACGAGTACCGCAATGGGACACTCAGTACCGCGCTGTCGCTCGCTCAGGGTCCGGCGGGCGACGCCAGAATCGCCGCCCGGTACACGACCGCCGAATTCCACTATCCCACCGACTTTACCGGGCAGCCGGTCGACAGCAATTCCTATCGCGTTCAGCATCGCATGACGGTCGGTCTGGATGCGGGTCGCAACATTACGCCGAACGTTCAAGCGCGTTTCCTTGCCGGCAACAACGACGTTTGGGACCTCACGGAGGATATTGCGGTTCCATTCGGAGGAACAACGCCGCAACATTCAGTATCCCAATCCCGCGGCTACCGCAGGAACGCCGAGGCCCGACTGGCTTTCTCCCTGCCTTCAAGCTCCACGGTTACCATTGGTGGAACGTACGAGAAAGAGCACGAGAACAGCTCCAACGCCTCCGGCGACGTCGGCGCACCAACGAGCGAGACGGATTCTTTCGACGCATCGCGCCACAACATCGCGTACTACTCCGAGCTGCTCGGCAACCTCGCGAATCGCTTTTCCTACACAGTTGCCGGTCGCGTCGACGACAATTCCGACTATCGCCGCTTCGCCACGTATCGACTCGGCCTGAATGCGGCCGTCGTTCCAGCGCTGAGAATTCGTGCTTCGCTCAGCACCGCGTTCAATGCACCCGCGTTCAACCAGCTCCGCCCGACTCTCTTTACCGTTGGAAGCCCCAATCTGCGTCCGGAGAAAAGCAGGTCAGCCGAGATCGGGCTCATAACGAATGTCCGTCCGGATCTCTTCCAACTCAGCGCGAGCTACTTCAATCAACGGTTCTCCGATCTGATCCAGTTCGTGAACGGCGGACCTCCGGATTTCCTCGGCAGCTTTGCCAACCTCACGGGCGCAACCTCGAACGGATATGAGGCTGAGCTGCAGGTCACTCCGGCGACGAACTGGCGCGGAACCGCGAGCTACACGGTGGTCAATCCGCGCGTTACGGAGGTGGATCCAGCATTTGAGGGAACCGATCAGCCTGGCGACGAGCTGATTCGCCGGCCGACGCACTCCGGAAGCCTCGTCGTATCGTACTCGCGTCCGTGGGGAATGAGCCTCGGCACTGCCGTGAGCTACGTCGGGAAACGACCGGACACAGACTTTTCCCAATTCCCGTCGCCGCGAGTGACGCTGGCCGCCTACACCAAGGTGGATCTGTCGGCCGAGTATCCGCTCACCGGTCTCAAGCGCGCAGGCCTCACCCTAAACGCGCGGGTCGAGAACGTGTTCGACAAGCGCTACGAGGACGTTCTCAACTTTGCCTCTCCGCGACGGACTTTTCTCATTGGAGGGAGAGCGACCACGCTCTTTTAATCTGGAGAAGCGGAGCTGCAGCGCTCTCTTGGCGCGCTGTCAGCTCCAACCCGGGTGTTACATTCTGTCCATGCCGCTCCTCGCAACGGAGGCGATCGTCCTCCATGCCTTCGACTACCTCGAGAGCTCGCGCATCATCCGCCTGCTAACGAGAGAGGCGGGCGTGCAATCCGCGCTGGCGAGGGGAGCGCGGAAATCCCGCGGCCGTTACGGCACGGCGCTGGATCTGTTTGCCGAGGGTTCGGCGCAGCTCTACGTCAAACCGAATCGTGAGCTCCACAACCTCACCAGCTTCGAGATCTCGCGCACGCGCGGTGAGCTGGCGGAAGACATCGGCCGCTTCACGGCCGCATCGGCGATCGCCGAGCTTGCTCTGCGATTTGCCGGAGAGGCGGACAATCCCGAGTTGTACGATACGGTGGCTGACGTGCTCGATCGGATCGCTCGCTCCGCGCCGGAGCGCACGATCGACGACGGCCTCGCGGGATGCTGGCGCATCGTGTCGGTGCTCGGCTTCACCCCGGAGCTTTCGAGCTGCGCACTGTGTCACACCCCGCTCCGCGACGCCGATGACACGACGTTCTCGCATGCGTCGGGAGGGATCGTCTGTCCCGCGTGCAGCAAACTTGCTCCCGGGGGGCGCAGAATTCCTTCACCGGCCCGAGCCGCGATCCGAGGCTGGCTGGAAGGCGATGACTCCGTACGTCTAACCGACGCGGAAGCCCGCTCGCACCAGCGACTCCTGCGGGAATTCCTGGGAGCGCATCTCGCGGACGACCGGCCGCTTCGGGCGTTCGCCGTGTGGGAGCACGAGCGCTGGAGCGCTGCGTGATAATCGGCACCGCGGGCCACATCGATCATGGCAAGACTGCGCTCGTGAAAGCCCTGACCGGCGTCGATGCGGACCGCCTGCCCGAAGAAAAACGCCGGGGAATCACGATCGACCTCGGCTTCGCACCGTTGGCGCTGGAAGGTATTGGAATCGTCGGAGTGGTCGATGTTCCGGGCCACGAAGACTTCGTGCGCAGCATGCTGGTTGGCGCGAGCGGGATCGATCTCGGACTTCTCGTCGTCGCGGCCGACGAGGGAGTTATGCCGCAGACGCGCGAGCATCTGTTGATCCTGGAGCTGCTCGGAATTCCCCAGGTCATGGTCGCGGTCACGAAATGCGATCTCGTCGACGACGAGTGGCTCGGGCTTGTGCGAAGCGATGTTCTCGCCCTGTTCGACGGATCTCCGCTGCCGACTCCGCGGATCGCAAGCTGCTCGAGTCGAACGCTTGTCGGGCTGGACGAGCTTCGCGCCGTCCTGACCGAGCAGCTCTTAAAAACAAATCCGCGGCGAAGCAATGATTTGTTCCGCATGCCGGTTGATCGCGCATTCACGATCAAAGGAACGGGCACTGTCGTGACGGGTACGGTATGGAGTGGAGAGCTGACAGCGGATGCAAGTGTTGTTGTGCTTCCTTCCGGCAAGTTGGCGAGAGCGAGAAAAATCGAGCAGCACGGAAAGTCAGCAGACGCTGCCCGGGCGGGAAGTCGCGCTGCCGTCGCGTTGGCGGGACTCGATGTCAGCGACGTATCGCGCGGGTCTGTCCTGGTCGCCGAGGATCATTGGCGGCCGACTTCGCTCTTCGAAGCGGTGGTCACGCTCGAGCCGAAAATGGGGGCAACACTGACGCCTCGCACTCGCCTCCGTCTTCACGCTGGAGCTTCGGAAGTGGGCGCGCGGTTGGTATCGGCCGTCGGAACGATTCCTGGCGGGGCTGCTCTCATGCGAGTCACGACCGATGCGCAGCTCGTTGTTCGGGGCGGCGACCGGTTCGTACTTCGACTTCCAGCACCACTTCGGACGATAGGAGGAGGTATAGTGATCGACCCGTACGCTCGTCGCCGTCCGTTGCCGCGTCCGTCGCGTAAGCAGCTCGATGTTCTGTCCTCGAGTCCCGCTGTTCGACTCGGTTACGTGCTGGACGCTGTGTCAGCGCGGGGACTTCCCACGCAGGACATTCCGGTGCAGGTCGGTTGCGCTCCGGCTGAGGTGCAAACACTCATCGGCGGGAGCGGCGCGGTGAGCGGTCCGCACAACCTTTTCGCGCCCTCTGCTGTCGAATCAGTTATGGCAAGCGTGAGACGAATAGTCGCGGAGTACGAGATTAATTCTCCTTTGTCCTTCGGCATCCCGGCACGGACGCTGAGGGAGAATCTTCGCGTTGACGAAGAATTGGCCGACATCTCGATTCGCGAGATGGAGCGAGCAGGGGAGATGGAGTCTCAAGGCCCCTTCGTTCGCAAAATGGGCTGGGTGCCGTCGCCCACAGACCGGGATACGGAAGTCAGTAACCATCTGGTGCATGATATTTGCGCAGGGAGCCGGGAGCCGCCGGGCGTCGGAGAGCTGGTCTCACGCTACGGCAGCTCGGTTCCTGGGTTGCTCCGATTTCTGGAGCGGCAGGGGCGAATCGTCCAGGTGGAGACGGATCGCTACTACGACCGCAGTACGCTGGACGCGATGATTGCGCGGCTCACCGAGAAGCTCGTACCGGGGCAGGTCTATGTGCCTGCCCAGCTTCGAGATGTGCTAGGCTTTTCGAGAAAGTACCTGATCCCCTTTCTGGAGTACTGCGATCGAAATGGCATTACGGAACGACGCGGGGAAGGCCGGATTCTGCGCCAGACAGGCGGAATTCTTCTTGACACTTCTCGATCTCATCCGTAATTTCGCGCCAGAAGAACAAATGTCCACCTTTGTAGGAGTTAGCGTCTAGAGACCCTCTTTCGTCAGCATTTGGAGACAACATGAAGCACCTGTGGCGGGCGCTGTTGATGGTGCTCGTGCTCGGCGCGTTCATGCCAAGTCGTTCGGCGGCCCAGGGGACTTCAACCCAAACCGGCGGAGGACAAGGCGCCGGGTTGCAGCTGGGACAGAATTTTCCGAACCCAGTCAATCAGGACACACGGATTCCGTTCACCATCGGGGATGCACCGGTATGCACGGACGCCGGACGTCAGCACCGCGTGAGTCTGCGGATCTATAACCTGTTGGCGCAGCAGGTAGCTGTGCCGGTTCTGCAGGGCGGTGTGGGGAATGTCGCCGGCGGCGAGCCGCTGGAGAATATGCTGTTGACTTGCGGCCAGTATCAGGCGTACTGGGACGCGAAGTACTCGCAAACCGGAGAAGATGTGGCATCGGGGATCTACCTCTTTCGACTAGAGGTTGATGGCAAGCCCCTCGTCAAGAAAATGATCGTCAGAAAGTAGACCTCGGTCTGACTTATTGAGACGCGTCCTGGCAGAACCGGGGCGCGTCTCTTTTCTTTGTAGTCCGAAGTGTGCCAAGTTGGCGGGTGTTGTGCGGCACCCGCGTTGCATCGCTGAGTGTCTCCCGGCGTTCTCCCACCAAGGCAGACAATGATCAATCCAGACCGGCTCACTGTCAAAGCCACAGAAGCCCTAAACGAAGCGGTAGACCTCGCGCGGCGCGCGGGGAATCCGCTCGTTTACGATCTGCACCTTTTGCTTGCGCTACTCACCCAGGACGAGGGAATCGTCGTCCCCATCCTGCAGAAGCTCGGCGTCGGAGTCACCCAGCTGCGCGAAACGGTAGGGCGCGAGATGGCGCGCTACCCGAAGCAGTCGAATGCGCAGCCGACGCTCTCGCGCGAGATCAACCAGGTATTCGACAAGGCGGAAGCGGACGCGAAGAAGCTAGGGGACGAGTTCGTTTCGACCGAGCATTTCCTGTTGGCGCTCTCCGACGTGAAGGGAACTGAGAGCCGGAATCTGCTCAACGGCGTCGGGGCCACACACGACGCACTGCTCGAGGCCCTCCAGAATGTGCGCGGGTCGCACCGGGTCACCGACCAGACTCCGGAGAACCAGTACCAGGCGCTGCAGCGCTACACTCGTGATCTCACCGACGCAGCTCGCAAGGGGAAGCTCGATCCTGTCATCGGCCGCGACGAGGAGATCCGGCGTGTCATTCAGGTGCTCTCGCGCCGAACCAAGAACAATCCGGTTCTCATCGGCGAGCCGGGCGTGGGCAAAACCGCAATCGCGGAAGGGCTCGCTCAGCGCATCGTAAACGGCGACGTGCCCGAGAGCCTCAAGAACAAGCGGTTCCTGTCGCTCGATCTTGGCGCGTTGATCGCCGGCGCGAAGTTTCGCGGGGAATTCGAGGAACGGCTCAAGGCAGTGCTGAAGGAAGTCACCGAGGGGGAAGGGCAATTCATTATGTTCATCGATGAAATACACAACCTCGTCGGCGCCGGCAAAGCCGAGGGCTCGATGGACGCCGGCAACATGCTGAAGCCCATGCTGGCGCGCGGCGAGCTTCGCGTCGTGGGAGCTACGACCCTCGACGAATATCGGAAGAACATCGAGAAGGACGCCGCGCTCGAGCGTCGCTTCCAGCCGGTATACGTCGGAGAGCCGTCGGTTGAAAGCACGATCGCGATTCTGCGCGGGCTGAAGGAGAGGTACGAATCGCACCATGGCGTTCGCATCACTGACGCCGCCATCGTCGCCGCCGCGACGCTCTCCAATCGCTATATCGGCGACCGGTTCCTCCCGGACAAGGCTATCGACCTGATCGACGAAGCTGCATCACGCATGCGCATCGAGATCGACTCGATGCCGCAGGAGATCGACGAGGTCGAGCGGCGCATCACGCAGCTCGAAATCGAGCGGCAGGCCCTGCAGAAAGAGAAGGACAAGGATTCGCGCGAGCGGCTCAAGGCGCTGGAGCGCGAGCTGGCGGAGCTGCGCGAAAAATCCGCGGCAATGAAGGCTCAATGGCAGCAGGAGAAGGACACACTCGGCGCGGTCGGCAAATTCGGCCAGCAGCTCGAGCAGGCGCGCATCGAAGCGGAGCGGGCAACCAGGGCCGGCGATCTGCAGAAGGCGGCCGAGATCACCTATGGACAGATCCCTCAGCTCGAAAGGCAGATGAAGGAAGCCGAGCAGAAGCTCGCCAGCAAACAGACTGGCGGCGCTCGTTTCCTCAAGGAAGAAGTCACCGCCGAGGATATCGCTGAGATCGTCTCTCGCTGGACGGGAATTCCGGTGACGAGGATGATGGAGGGCGAGCGCGAACGTTTGACGAAGCTGGAGAAAGAGCTCGCCAGGCGGGTCATCGGTCAGGACGAGGCCGTCGGCGCCGTAGCCAATGCGGTTCGCCGCTCGCGCGCGGGGCTTCAGGATCCCAACCGCCCCATCGGGTCATTCATATTCCTCGGCCCGACGGGCGTGGGGAAGACCGAGACGGCGCGCGCGCTGGCGGAGTTTCTGTTCGACAATGAGCAGGCGATGGTTCGCATCGACATGTCCGAGTACATGGAGAAGCACGCCGTCGCTCGGCTCATCGGAGCGCCCCCGGGCTACATCGGATTCGAGGAGGGCGGCCAGCTCACCGAGGCGATCCGGCGGCGTCCGTACTCTGTCGTCCTGTTCGACGAGATCGAGAAGGCACATCCAGATGTCTTCAACATTCTCCTCCAGATCCTGGACGACGGTCGCCTCACAGACTCGCAGGGGCGCACAGTCGATTTCCGGAACACCGTCATCATCATGACGTCGAACATCGGGAGCACCTACATCCTCGAGCACACCGGCGACGACCGCGCGGTGGTCGAGGCGCAGGTGACGAACGCTCTGAGGCAGCACTTCCGTCCCGAGTTTCTCAACCGTGTCGATGACATCATCATCTTCCGCCCGCTCGGCAAACCGGAGATCGAGCACATCATCGACCTTCAGCTTGCGAAGCTCGAGAAGCTTCTCGCCGACAGAAAACTCACCTTCGAGCTCACGCCGCCAGCACGGGAGATCCTTGCGACCGAAGGCTACGATCCTGCGTTTGGGGCGCGTCCTCTGAAACGTGCGATTCAGCGGCTCCTCCAGAACCCGCTCGCGCTCGCCGTGCTCGAGGGGCAGTTCAACGAGGGCGATCACATCATTGTCGATCGCGATCCGAAGGGAGATCTGACCTTCAGAAAGCCGAAAGAGCCAGCGCTTGCGGGCAGATAAAGGCATCACCAGCGCAACGTTGGGGTCCGGCGCCGGCTCGCTGGCCGCGGACGAGCAGTACATCCGCAATGCTCTCGATGTCGCGCGTGAAGCAGTGAAGCGAAACGAGGTCCCCATCGGGGCCGTGATTGTTCGTGACGGAGCCATCGTAGCCGCCGCGAGCAATCGAACCGTTCGTGATCAGGATCCGACCGCTCACGCGGAGCTGCTCGCGATACGCGAGGCGTCATCCAGGCTGGAGCGCTGGCGACTGGACGACTGCACGCTCTACGTGACGCTGGAGCCGTGCGCGATGTGCGCTGGAGCTATCGTTCTTGCCCGTTTGAAGAGAGTTGTTTTTGGAGCCTGGGACGACAAGGCGGGAATGGCCGGATCAGTCGAAGATCTGCTGCGCCATCCGCGACTCAATCACAGGCCGGAAGTAAAAGCAGGAGTCCTGGCGACGGAATGCGCGGCGCTTCTGGAGGAGTTTTTCAGGCGTCAGAGAGTTGAAGAAGGTTCGGCCCCCCGGTAAGTTGCGAGGCTGCAGGACAGGTGGCCGAGTGGTTGAAGGCACCGGTCTCGAAAACCGGCATACCGGTGAACCCGGTATCGAGAGTTCGAATCTCTCCCTGTCCG
>DATHHC010000248.1:0-5701 GCA_035317285.1 Gemmatimonadaceae bacterium
GGCACGCGATGTCTTTCGGCCAACTCGATAAGTGCTGTCGCCAGCGCTGCTTCATTGCCGCTCGTGTGGTGCAGCTGCACTTCGACGGCGAGCCTGTCGCCGAAGACGTCGCGCCACTGACAGAGCTTGTACTCCGCACCCCTGTAGTCGTTGGCGCGCAGACTGGATGCGACCGGCCCGGACGCCGGACCGGTCAGCACCTGCAGTCCTTCACTCCGCTCCGCTACCTGTTGCCATGAGATGCGCGGGCGTCCGCGCGTCTTTTTCCCATCCCCCTTCATCCACGTCGAGAGATCACCCACGCGCGATCTGGTGACGAGAGAAGCGAGACTGTTGAATCCCTCCTTGCTCCGCGCCAGAAAAGCGGCGGGACATCCATCGACGTTGAGCTCGGCGCCGACGATGGCTTTCAGATTCTGCCGGCGCGCTTCCAGTCCGAAGCGGACGATCCCGCCGAGGTCGGCGGTGTCGGTGATGCCGAGTGCGGTGTAGCCGAGTGATGCGGCGCGGGCGGCGAGTGCTTCCGGGGAGGCGCTGCCGTCGCCGAAGGAGAAGGCGGAATGGGCTCTTAACTCGACGAATCCCATGATTCAGTATACCCGAACATATACCGAACACAAGAGGGAAATCCGGCTACTAGACCGGACACTGATAACTGCAAACTGAACGGGATCCGAGATCTGAGAGGCATAGATCTCAGAGCGTAGTCACTGCCGCTCCGACCGTTCCGAGCGAGCCACCTATCACTACCCAGCGCCTTTACAATAGCCCCACTCAGATATGTCGCAGGGAAGTTCCTAAACTCTGGTATCTGCGCTTCTCAGATCTCGGATCACGTTCTTTTCCCCAGTTCCCAGTTCCCAGACATCGGATCACGTTCCTTTCCCCAGTTCCCGGTTCCCAGATATCGGATCACGTTCAGTTGCAGTTAAAGTCTCCAGTTTGTGGTGGCCAGTAACGCAAACCGCCCCCCGAGTGACTAAAATTCATCAACTCCGTCCCACCAGTACTCCGATCACATAAATGGCAACCACGGCCGCCTCACGCCGTTTCGAAGAAAACGGCTATAAGCCCTCGTACATCCCCGCCGCAATCGCGGCGGGTCTTGTATTCGTCCTCTACCTCCTGACGCTCGCGCCTTCGGTCGCGATGTGGGACACGGGCGAGTACATGGCCGCGGTCAAGGTCCTCGGGATCCCGCACCCGCCGGGCAATCCCTTCTTCATGCTGCTCGGGCATGCTTTCGCGTCGCTGCCGATCCCCGTCTCGTATGGCGCCAGGATCAACATCATGGCCGCTCTCGCCAGCGCGCTCTCCGCCGGCTTCTGGTTCCTGATCACGGAAAGGATCGTCGCGCGCTGGATCGCGGAGAGATGGCAGCGGCTCGTCGTCGCCGGCCTCGCAACGCTCATCGGCGCGACTGCATTCACGGTGTGGAATCAGTCGGTCGTCAACGAGAAGGTCTACACCATCTCGCTCCTGTTTTTCACGATCCAATCGTGGCTCATCATCGAGTGGATCGAAGATCCGGATTCACCCCGTGCGGATCGTCTCATCATCCTCGTTTGCTTCCTCCTCGGCCTCGGCTACTCGAATCACCCGGCCGGATTTCTCCCGCTGCCCGCGGCGGGCATCGCCCTGCTCACGACCCGCTGGCGCACGCTGCTTCGATGGAAGCTTGTCCTCGCCGCACTGGGCGCGCTCATCATCGGCCTCACGCCCTTCATCTACGAGCCGGTGCGCGCCGCGTACTTCCCCGGCATCAACGAGGGCGCGCCCACCGCGTGCGAATCGAAAATCGAGGCGAGCTGCACTTTCAGCTCGCTCACAAAAGACCGGTTGATGGCCAACATCAATCGCGAGCAGTACGGCGCGAAGGTCGGGCGGGGCGCTCCCTACTCGGCACAGGTCGGAATGTGGTGGCTCTACTTCAAGTGGCAGTGGGTGCGGGACGCGCATGGGACGATGCCGGGAGTTCAGTTCGTGCTCGCGTTCTTCTACCTCGGACTTGGCCTCCTTGGCGGATACGTGCATTGGGATCGAGACCGAAAAACGTTCTGGTACATCGGTCCGCTGATGTTCACGATGACGCTCGCGCTGATCGCGTACCTCAACTTCAAGTACGGCTGGTCGCAGGATCCGGGACTGCGCGATGTCGAGCGCGAAGTGCGTGATCGAGACTACTTCTACATCTGGAGCTATTCAGCCTGGGGAGTGTGGGCTTCGATCGGGCTGAGCTACATCTGGGAGCAGCTCGCGTACGTCTTCCGCGGGGATGAGCGCTCAGCCGAGAAGGCGGGTGGACGAAAGCCGGCTACAGCCGTGCCGTGGCCGTCGCGGCGCGCATTCATGCTGGCCGCGCCAATTCTCCTGATCGCGCTCGTCCCGCTTTTTGCGAACTGGCGGTCTGCATCACGGGCCGGGCATGAGTTCACAGGTCAGTGGGCGCGCGACTATCTGAACTCGCTCGAGCCTTACGCGATTGTGATCACCAACGGAGACAACGACACATTCCCTCTCTGGTACGCGCAGGAGGTCGAGGGAGTGCGTCGGGACGTGACGGTCGCCGTCACCACTTATCTCGACACCGATTGGTTCGTGCGGCAGATGATCCGCCGGCCGGTCGAGACTTACGACGCGGCCAAGGGGCCGGCGATCTACCGTGACAAGGTGTGGAAGAAGCCGGTGGGCCCGCCACTCAAGATGACGTTCGCACAGGCGGACTCGATTCCAGAGTACATACAGATCAACCAGCCACAGCTTTTCCGGCAGGGCAACATCACGCTGGGCATCGAGCCGGGGTACCTCGTGCGCGATGAATTAGTACTGTTGCGACTGATCAAGGACGCATTCCCCGAGCGTCCCATTTACCTGTCGACTGGCGGAGGCGGCCACCTCGGCGGCGCGCTGCAGCCGTACCTGCTCTCCCAGGGTTTCGTGCAGAAGCTGATGGACCGTCCGATCGAGGACAGCGCTGAAACGCCCCACATCCTCGGTCTCAATGTGGATTTCGAGCGCACGAAATCTCTGTGGAACGACGTGTACCGTGCCCCGGAAGCCCTGATGAAGGAAGGTGACTGGATCGATCGCGCCTCATTCGGGATTCCGTACACCTACGCGTTCACGGGCGCGGTTCTATCCGAAGCCTTGAGGGCGAAGGGAGATTCCGTTGGGGCCGACAAGGTGATGAATCGTGTCAAGGGAATCGTGAAGGCGGCGAGGATCGAGGGGTTCCCGGGCACGTAACCACAACTGAACTGCAACTGCAAACTGCAACTGAACACGTCGTCAGCTGGAGCCTGACAGCTCTCAGCTATCAGGCGTAGATCGTCGGGACGTCATTCGTGGCGTGACGGTACAGGCAGTTGATTGTGCCCTGATCCGCGCTGGTGACGTCCCGGCGTAGTAAGGCTGATGGCTCTCAGCTGAAAGGCTCAGGCTGACGACGTGTTCAGTTGCAGTTTTGCTATTTCGGCCCAATCCCAAATTTGTCCCACGCCTCGCCCATTCGACTGCGGGCGGCGACGGAATCCGCGGGCAGCATGAATCGATGCGCGATGAGCGATGAGATGCCCGCATCCACCTGCCGCATGAATCGCGTTCGATCGCCATAGAGAGATTGGATGCTCGGGCGCGAGTCGCTCGTGCTGCGGCGGTCGGCATCGGTTCGCGGGAGCGGTACGAACGTGCCGCGAAAGCTGAGGAGCCTGTCGGCCCCGGCTGGCATGCCCGATCTCAGAAGCCACGGATAGTACGTTGCGAGCGGCGCGAGCAGCTCGATGCTTCTGATTCCGCCGAGGTCGTTCCCGATCGAGTCCGCGCGCGAGACGAGGACCGGGTAGAGCGCGCCGAGCCTGGGTGGCTCGAGATCGATAATTCCCTGGCGCCACCGCGGTCCGAAGTCGAGTCTGTACGGTTGATGCGGGATCCGCGCGACCGGAAGATTCGGGATCGTGGGAAAGCGCTGATCGAACGGCTTCACCAGATTGCCGGTCGCGAGCGTCGGATAGAGCGAGGGCGGTGGCGCCTTCCCGTCCTTCACCCAATCGATCAAAGATGACATGAGCGCCCTCAGCGCAAGACGCTGGTCGAGCGGATCTCCACGATAAGCGGCCGTCCCGGCGATGCGCGCATTCTCGGACACGGGCCACGCACCCGGGCTCGAGTGCTGAGCGGAGGAAATGACGTAGCGACGCTCGGTTGGTAGAAAAGCGACGTCTTGCTTTCCGTCGGGCGTGGTGTGGGTGAGCGACGCAGCGCGTCCCCAGTACTCGTAACCGCCGTCAACGTAGAAAACCCTGGTGGCACCCGAGCCGCGCAGGTCGTCGCGAAGGCCGGCGCGCCGCCCCGTGACCGGATCCCGGCTGGGGACGCTGGTGAACGGAAAGACGTCCGTCGGATAGAAGAACGTGGTATAGGGCTGCGCGTCCCGCGACGGTTGTGCGAAGCGATGATTGAAGCTTCCGCGGCCCGCGCCGGCTGTGTGCGCAAAGAAACCATCGAAGGCCACACGACCCTTCTCGTCGGTATTGAATCCCTGATAGAGGAAGTGCCGGATGAATCTTCCGGTCTGGGAAACCCCGTAACCGACTCCGTATCTCACGTGCGCGACCGCGGACGGATCGTACTTCAGGTACGACATCATGTCGCGCACGGCCGCGAGCCCGGTGCCGACCACAACGGGATCCTTGGCTCGATACACCACTTCGTAAATCCGCCCCGCCTTGAAGCCGCTCGCCATGTAGACCCAGCGCGGGTCCGCGACAGTTTTTCCGGCGCTGTCGCGCGCGAAACGCCATTCGCCTCGTGGAACGACGGCGCGTGGTCCGGCGGGATCGTCCCGCACCGTCAGCACATTCGACGGGTCATTCTCATCCGCGACCGGGTACGCGAGCGTCGGGGCGAGACTGTGCCCAAGCGAAATCGAGGTCGTGTCGCTGTCGATGGTGATGTCACTGCGGACGAGACCCGTGATCGGCCGCTCAGCGGTTCCAACCGGAGGTGGCTGAAAGTGAAGCGCGCTTCCACCTGGCGGCACGTCCCATTGCCAGCCCACCGCGACGATCGTGATACCGCGCTTCATCAGCAGCGCGTCGCCGTAGAATTCCGCGGATAGTGGCGACGCCGTGCCGGTGCGGCCGAGGTTGAAGATGAAGGTCGTGATTCCGCCGCGGTTGACGATGTCTATCACCGCGAGGTCGGCCGAGCGCGTCGAATCCTTGGGGCGGAGCATCACGAAATCACTGACGGCCTCCACTTCCCCAGCCGAATTCCGCGGCGCCAGATCGAGGTCGACGATCCTGCGGTTCTCGGGATTCTCTGGGTCGAAGGCGAAGTACACTCTCCCCGTGATTCGTTCGTAGGTGCCCGCGGTCCCGAAGGTACCGGTGATGTCGGAGCGGGAGAGGATCTCGACCCGGACCACGCGAGCGGCGGCGGGAGCGGCGGTCAGGACAACCGCGATCAAGCTAAGAGCGAAAGTGCGGAGGATTTTCGTCATGGAAAGAAACTCGCGCGCGATTGCAGATGGCGAAAGGAGCTTTGCTGCAACTGCAACTGCAAACTGCAACTGAACACGTCGTCAGCTTGAGCCTTGGCAGCTGGCAGCCATTCAGCCTCACTACGCCGGGACGTCACCGACGCGGATCAAGCCACAGTCAACTGCCTGTACCGTCACGCCACCAATGACGTCCCGACGATT
>DATHHC010000249.1:0-3193 GCA_035317285.1 Gemmatimonadaceae bacterium
CATTCTGCCCTTTTTTTGATGAGTTAAGCGGTCACAGACCGCCTCAATCAAAGCGAGGTGTGCCATGGCGTTCTCCAACGACAGCCCCGACCCCGATTTCTCCGACGTGAGCGGTTCGTCCACGTCGGGTAAATCCATGGGTACGGGAGGGACGGGCGACTTTTCAGACGTTACAGGCGGTAGCTCGTCGACTGCCCCGGCTGGAGGGAAGACCTACATCGTCAAGTCCGGCGACAACCTTAGCAAGATCGCCAAGCAGTTCTACGGCGACCCCGCCAAGTGGAAAAAAATCCACGCCGCCAACAGCGACAAGATTCCTAATCCCGACCTGATCCATCCTGGTTTGCAGCTCACCATTCCTGACGCCTAGCGAGGAGATCCGGCCAATGAAACGGACGACAGCCAGCACCCGCGCGCTCCCGAGCGCGCTGCTTCTCGCCGCCGCACTCCTTGCATGCGGCAAGAAAAACGACACCGCCATAACCGACACGACGTCCCTCGGGACGACAACGGCCACCGTTGCCATGGACACGACGCCCGTTCGGGTCAGTGACATTCAGGTTGGGAAAGCGGTCGGAGCGGACAAGAAGATCAGCAGCCAGACCACAGACTTCGGCGTTCGCGATACGGTATACGTGTCAGTGATCACCGATGGAGCGGCGAAGGACGCCGCCCTGAGCACCGGCTTGACGTTCAACGGCAAAGCGGCCGGTAGCCCGATAGTGAGCACGATATCTCCCGTTGGAGGCAGCACCGCTACCGAATTTCACTTCACCAAGAAGACCGCGTGGCCCAAGGGGAAATACACCGTGATCGTGCTGCTGAACGGCGCCTCAGGGGGATCCAAGGAGATCGAAATAAAGTAGCGTCGACTCAATCGTTCTCGGAGCGCAACACGCCGAGTTGTCTACGCGGTTGCGCTCCCTGACGCTTGCGAGGAAATCGAGCCAATGATCCGGACAGCCCGCGCTACCGCGCTCACGCGCACCCTGCTTCTCCTTGCTGCACTCTTTGCGTGCGGTAAGAAAGACAATTCCACCGTATCCGATACGCGCCTCGGGACGACAACCGCAACCGCTACCATGGACACGACACCAATCCGCGTCAGCGACATTCAGCTTGGAAAGGCAGTCGGCGCAGACAGGAGAATCACCGAACCGACGACAACATTCGGGATACGCGACACGATACATGTGTCAGTGATCACTGAGGGGGCGGCGAAGAACGCCGCGATCGATGTGCAACTGTTCTACAGCAGACCGAGGGAAGGAGGGAACCCAGTTTCAGTGCAAACGATCCGGTCGTTTACGGGGACCAGCGCTACCGATGTTCAACTGTCTCAAGCGCGGCCCTGGTCGCCGGGGCCTTTCAAGGTGGAAGTAAGCCTTAACGGCGCCTCGGCCGGAACACGGGAATTTGAAGTAAAGTAGGGACTGGGGGGTGCTTAGAGCAGTAGTCTCACTAGGTGAAGCGCTACGAACGGTCGGCGCGGCTGTTACTGAAACCTTCGATCTGCGCTTCTCAGATCTCGGATCCCGTTCAGTTCAGTTTTACGTTTAGCCGCGCCCCAAAGCCTGTAAAACTGAAACGCCGCAAACTCAGAGAGTTTGCGGCGATTTATTTGGCGGTCGCCCGCCCAATCGTGCCACGCACACCGTCATTGGAACTCTACGTCCTACCGATCGGTGGCGGGCAGCTAATCAAATTTCAAAAAAGCAAATGGAGCTGAGGGGGATCGAACCCCTGACCTCTGCAGTGCGATTGCAGCGCTCTCCCAGCTGAGCTACAGCCCCGCGCGAACGCGACGGACTGTATTCTAACCGAAGAGAGGCTGATCCGTCGCACCGGATCAAAACAAAAGCCCCGCGGAACAACGCGGGGCCGCTCTTCATTGAAACTAGCGGATCCGCGCCCAAAGTCAAGACCCCAACATCGGTCTCAGGTCTGTAACTCATTACCCAGCCTAATTATACAAGCCGGCAACATGGGAAAGACGCATAAGTCGAGCGATCGTAACAGGCTTGCCCAATCCAGGATCACCACGCGAACTGACATCCACAAAACCAAAGCAGGGGGCCGTTAGCCTGCAGCGCACTACGCCAGGAGCTTTTCCGGCGGAGTCCGGGAGCCGGCAATCGGAGTTCCATCGCGAATGATGGCGTTTGCCGAGGATGCGCGCGATCGATGAGCCCGCGAAGACTTGAACGCCAGTATGAGAGCCCTCAGCGATCCAGCGTAGTTAGCTATGAGCCCCCTGCTTCGGTTTTGTGGATGCCAGTTCGCGCAGCGATCCGGACTTGGCATCCAGTCCGGACTAGTGATGAGTCTGCGATATATTGTCGGGCATGTCGATGACCCTTCGCTTCCTGGGCACTTCAGCGTCGCGCCCAACCGTCGAGCGCAACGTCTCCTCCCTCGCGCTCGTTCGCGAGGGCGAGACACTCATGTTCGACTGCGGCGAGGGTACTCAGCGGCAGATGATGCGGTACGGGATCAGCTTTGCCCTGTCCGACATCTTCTTTACCCACATGCACGCGGATCACATGCTTGGCGTCACCGGATTGCTGCGAACGCTTGCACTTCAGGGGCGCACGGAGCCGATGAATCTCTACGGCCCCCCCGGCTCGGAGAAAATGCTCTGGCGAGCCATCACCCTCGGGAGCGAGAAGCAGGCATTCGAGATCAAGGTGTTCGAGATCACGCCCGAAACCCCGGTAAAGAGGAACGGGTATTCAATCATCCCCTTCACCGTAGAGCACGGCGACAGGCTGGCCATCGGCTACCACATCTCCGAGGAGACGCGCCTGGGAAGATTCAACCCCGATCTCGCGCGCGAGATGGGGATCCCCGAGGGTCCGCTCTGGGGGAAGATCCACAAGGGTGAGACGGTGAGCCTTCCCGACGGCCGCACGGTCAAGCCGTCGGAGCTGGTCGGGCCCACTCGTCCGGGCCGACGCATCGTGATGACCGGCGACTCCCGCCCGTCCGAAGGCACCATCGCGATAGCTCAGGGCGCCGACGTCCTAATTCACGAAGCGACATTCGCAACCGAAGAGGCTCCGCGCGCTCTGGAAACCGGACACTCGACCGCGCGCGAAGCCGCCGAAGTCGCGGCCAAAGCCGGCGTGAAAAAGCTCGTGCTGACCCACGTCTCTGCCCGCTACTCTCGCGACACGTCCGAGCTGGAGCGCGA
>DATHHC010000250.1:0-4595 GCA_035317285.1 Gemmatimonadaceae bacterium
GGGCGCCACTTCCTCGGTGACGTCGGTGAAGCGCTGCCCGTCGTTGCGCAGGATATAGCTCCGCGCGGGATAGGGATATTTTCGGGGAGTCAATCGGCCACCGACGAATAGATCCTGCCGGCCATCGCCGTTGAAATCCGCAGCTCGCACGGCCGCTTTGCTGCCGAGCATGACAGGAATAGCAGCTGTGTCTCTCGCGAAGATACCGTTGCCATGGTTGATGTAGAGGCGGTCCTGCAGCAGCGATGAGCCGGGCGCGAGCTGGTAGCCCCCGCTGGCCACGTAAAGGTCGAGCTGCCCGTCTCCGTTGGCGTCGAGAAAGGTGGCGCCCCAATCGTTGTACGCCTTGTCCGCGTCCCAGGGCTGGCCACGTGACGACGCGACGAAGCTGCCCTTCTTTTGCTGGATGAACAGCTGACCGGGGATGCCAGAGCCACCCCCGATGAAAACATCGTCCAGGTGATCGCCGTTCACGTCGCCCACCGCCAAGGGAGGCCCGTGGCTCGAGATCTGGTAGGGCAACAGCGGCTGGACGTTGTAGTCGATCTGCGTCGGTGCAGGCTGCCTGTAAGCGAGTCCGCTCGCCGCGAGCGGCTGAAACCATTGTGCTCTCGCGGCGGCAGCGCCGGCAAGGGCGATGGATGCGGGAGTGGTTCGCTGGGCATCGGACTGCTTCATTACCAGTCTCCGATCTGCGTCCAGATTAGTCAGTAGTTGATAGCGCCCGTCGGGCCACCGGATCTCCAGGCTGTCAACGCGCTGTGCACTCCCGAGCCCGAAGTGTGCCCGGTCGTCCATCGTGGACATGTAACCCCTGTACGGCGCGTAGTAGACGTGCTGCTTTTTTCCTCCCGAGGTGAGCGTAAGCTGCGCTCCGATGCCCGCGGTCAGCTCACGGGGTGATTCTCCCGAGAGCTGGACGTCGAGGTAGTGATGACTCTGGTCGTTCGCGGCAACGTTCTCGTAGATGAACGCCGGAGCGTCGATGTTGTTCACGACGAGGTCGAGTTTGCCGTCGTTGTTGAGGTCAGCGTAGGCAGCGCCGTAGGAGTAGCTGAGTTGATCCATTCCCCACTGGCCGGTCTTGTCGGCGAAGGTCAGGTCTCCGTTGTTCCGAAACACAAAATTCGACACGTGATAGCCAGGGAGATCTTTCAGGAGCCTCAATGCCTGTTGTCGATTCCTTCGCTGTGTCGACGCGAAGGCGGCCTTGTAATCCAGATCGATGACGGCTTTGGGATAGCCGTTGCTGATGAAGATGTCCTTGCTGCCGTCGTTGTCGAAGTCCGCAAAGAGAGGCGCCCAACTCCAGTCAGTCGCTTCGACACCAGCGAGGTGAGCGATGTCGCTGAAAATGACATCGCCATTCCTCGCAACCCCGTTGCTCAGTTGGAGTGTGTTGGCAGTGTAGTCGTCACGAAATCCGCGGTTGCGCGAATCGAGGAGGCTGCCGTAGGTCGTGAACCCGCTCATCTTCTTGCGTGCGATCAACGTGCGGGGCAGCATGTCGACCTGGAGAATGTCGGGCCACCCATCGTCGTTGAAATCCGCGATGTCGACTCCCATGCCCGCGTAGCTGCCGTGCTTCAGCGACGCCGCAGCCTTGTTGGTAAAAGTCCCATCGCGATTATTGACGTACATGACATCGTTGGGCGCGACGTCATTGGAGACGAAGATATCGGGCCAGCCATCGCCGTTCAGGTCCGCGACAGCGACGCCGAGTCCGAAGCCCGCGTCACGCAGGATGCCCGCTTCCCGCGACACGTTGGTGAACTTCCCTGACTTCCCGCCGACACAGTCATTCCGATAGAGCTCGTTGTAACTGCCGGGCGTCGTTCCGCTCTTTCCCGAGGGGTCACCGATAACCCCGCGCGAGAAATCCTTGGGCGAGTTGTTGAGGAGAAAGAGATCGAGGCACCCGTCCTTGTCATAGTCCAGGAAAACGGCATGCGTCGTGAAGCTCGTGTCCGCGATGCCGTATTGCGCGGCCGCCTCGGTGAAGGTGCGATTCCGGTTGTTGACGAAGAGGAGATTTGCCCGTTCGCCTCCCTTCGACCATTCTGGCCCAGACACGGAGACGTAAATGTCCAGGTATCCGTCGTTGTTGATGTCCACCATTGTGGCGCCCGTCGCCCATCGCCTGGTGGTGACACCGGCTTGCTCCGTGATATCGTCGAACCGCATCCCCCCTTTGTTCAGATACAGCCGGCTCGATACCATGTTGCCGGAGAAGAAAATGTCCGGCAATCCGTCGTTGTCGATGTCGCCAACCGCGACTCCGGCGCCGTTGTAGACGTACGGGTCGGTCTGCACGTTCAGCGAGTCCGTAGTCGTGATGGTGTTCGCGAACGAGATGCCGGTCTCGCTGGGACTCAGAAGCTTGAACACCGGGCGGTCACGCTCGCCGGTGCAGCTACTGAGCGAGAGAAGAAGGAACAGAGATGCGGAGACAACGGGGCGATTCATGCGCGTGCGGTCCGCCGCCTTCCGAGTACCGCGCATTTACTTCGCATGCATTCTGTTCTCAAGGAACAGGACCGGATCCTTCGCGGGCTCCGACGTTCCGCCCGAGTATTGCTGTTGAAATCTGGCCACGCTTCCCAGATCCATCGCGCCAATCAGCACGTCCAGCCAGCCGTCTTTGTTCAGATCGGCGGTCGCCGTCAGGTTCCACTGATTGCTGGACGCGACGCTGAACGCGTACGGTCGAAACTTGTACCCGCCCGTGTTCTCGAGATACATGATTCCCCGCTCGGGATGACTCTCGAAATCGGCAAAATTGCTGGTCGCCAGAATGTCGAGATCCCCGTCCTTGTCGAAATCGGCGACTTCCGCGCGGGCGGCTCCGTATATCGGGAAAAAGAAGCGCTCGTGGAAATTGTTCTTCCCGTCATTCTCCAGAATCCTGACGCCGTGGTAAGGCTTGAGGATGCGGGAATAGTCATAGTTGTCGCCGTTCACGTACAGGATATCCGGGCTCCCGTCGCCGTTGAAATCGTGCATCGAAAAGAACATCGAGCCGTAAACCGGCGGAAATCGCGCGAGTATGCGCTGGCGCCCCGAGAAGTTTCCTTTCCCGTCATTCTCGAACAACACAATCCGCTCATCGCCCTGCGCGAATAGCGCAACGATATCCGGCGCTCCATCCCCCGTCATGTCGCGGATCTCGAATCGAATGGGACCCGGGCTCGCGTCGATTATGCGCCGCTGATACTTCGAGCCGTCGTACTTATAAAGAGCAAGCTCGCCGCGATTGTCGCCGAATTCGCAGATCACGAATTCGTTGGTGCCATTTTTCTCAAAGTCGAATTGACGGACGAACACCGGCCTCAGCAGCGAGTCGATCAGGACTCTGGGCGATCGAAGCGAATCGGCGCCGGCGAACTCATACTTCACGAGGGTACCTTTGGGCTCATCGTTAGGGTTCAAGATCCCGGATTCCAGCACCAGGACGCTATCTCCCTCGACAATCAGGTCCGTCGGAGGGCTGCCAAGTGTCAGCGATGACAGAAGACGACGGTTCCAGTCGAATACCCGAAGCGTGTTACTGCCGGCCTCGCCAACAAAAATCCTGCTGTGAATTGAATCAGTTTTCAGAAGAGTGATGATCGCGCTGCTCTTCAACCGCGGAACCAGCGGACCTGTCTTGAAAAAAGCCGGATCGAGGACGGGCTCGGCCGGCAGGGACTGATAGGGCAGCGAATCGGGAGCGTGCTCACGATAGTACGCAACGATTTTCTGCCAATCCTGCTCTGAAACGGGCTTGGGAAGCACCGCCATGTACGGACTGCGCGACATTTCGGCGGCGAGTGACGTCATGCCGACGCCGAGTCGCTTGCCCATTTGGGGCAGGACGCCGGCTTCCCAGGTTTTCTTGTCGAGAAGCTGCGGCTCAGGGAACGCGTGGCAGGCCGCGCAATTGGCGCGCGCAAGTTTTTCCCCGTCCGACTGTTGCGGCCGATCGCAACTTGCGAGGGAAAACGAGGCAAGCGCCAGAAGTCCTGATAGAAACTGAGTCCGATTGGCTGCCACTATGCTCCCCACGAAGACCCCGCGGCGGCTACAGCCATCGACGAACTCTCGCGCCATACGCCTGGTATGCGTCTCCAAAAACGTCGTACAGGCGCCGCTCCTCAAAGGGGATGATCATGAAGTTCACATAAATCAACACCAGGGGCAGCAAGAGTAGCGGCCAGATCTCGTTGCGAGTTCCAGCAACGCCGAGATACTCCAGCGTGAGTGCCACATACATTGGGTTGCGACTGAACCGGTATGGACCCGAGGTCACGAGGGTCGATGGTTTCTCGAATGGAACCGTGGTCGTGCGCGCTTTCTTGAAGATTCCAAGAGCCGAGAACGCAACAACTATCCCAGTGCCGATGAGAACGAATCCTCCTATACGCATGATTCGAGAGACGTCAGGCGAGTGAATCGTTATCGGTACAAGGTGCTGCACCGCAACGCCCGCGAGATACACGAGTATGAACACCCACGGCACGGGGAACCGCATTGCCGGATTTACCGCAGCAGTGTCAGCTTGCAGCTTGCGACTGGCCCGAGACTCGGCCGACCAGCGCCCGGTAAAAATGCCCCAG
>DATHHC010000251.1:0-3210 GCA_035317285.1 Gemmatimonadaceae bacterium
CGGCCCTTCTGTATCGAAGGGGAGCACCGCGATCACCGGCGGCCTGCCCGACACAGCTCGTGCCCGCCAGACCGCACCACCAATCAGCATCGCGGCGATGACGAGCGTCGCGATGAGAATTCCTCGATTACGTCGCGAGCCAATGTGAATACGGGGCCGCCGCACGCTCGATGGATCACTGAGCATCGCGAGAAGCTCCGTCCCGTTGGCTGGGCGCATCGCGGCGGTCTTCGACAGACAATGCGTTACCAGATCCGAGATGGCTCGAGGAACGTTCGGCTTGGTAGGCGCTATCGGGGGTGGAGTATCCGACATCTGCGCAGTGAGTAGCGCCTGAGGCGATGTTTTTCCGGCGAAGGGGTGTTTTCCCGAGATCAGCTCGTAGGCGACGATCCCCCACGCGTAGATGTCCGCGCGCTGGTCCATTGCCGGATCGGCGGCCGCCTGTTCGGGAGCCATGTAGCTGGGGGTTCCCAGGTAGTCGCCCGGCCGGGTAATCTCAGCCCCTCCCTTCGCCTTTTCCTTCCGCGCTGCCTGAACTGCCTTCGCGATTCCGAAATCCGTGACAACGGCCGTGCCCTCGCTGAGCAGAATGTTCTCCGGCTTGATGTCGCGGTGCACGATGCCCTCGCGGTGCGCGTAGGCGAGAGCGCTGGCGACATCGCGCAGTATGCTCAGGCTCTCTTCGAGCGGAACCGGACCCTTCTTGATTCGCTCGCGCAGTGACTCCCCGCGCACGTACGGCATCGTAAAGTATGGGAGCCCGCCCACCGTCTGACCGGCACTGAGTACGGGCAGGATATGCGGCTCCTGGAGCGCGGCGGCGAGCTTGATCTCCCGGGCAAATCGTGCCGCCGAGAATTCGTTGGTGAGCTCGGGTGGCAGCACCTTCACGACGATTTCCCGGCCGAGGGACTCGTCGCGGGCCACGAACACGCGGGCCATTCCACCGGCGCGCAGCTCCCTCTCTATCGTGAAGTTTTTCCCGAACGTCTTTTGGAGCTGATCGAACAGATCGTCGTTCAAGGGTTTCCTCGGCGCGGGCAGTCAAATGTACGCCGAGGGCGCCCGGTCCAGCTACGCGGTTCCGGGGTTCGCCCCTCCCGTTAACTACAACTACGACTACCGGCCGGGGGCCTCGGGCGGGCCGGCTTGGGGCTACGTGCGGGCCGTCACTCTGTGCGCCACTGTTCAAGGGGGTGGGCTCGAATGATCGCACGCCCCCTGCGCCGGCTTGTGCGTACCAAACAGCCAGCACGGAGCCCCCGGCCGGCTCGGCCCGCAGCCCCCGGCCGGTAGTCGTACGTGTAGTTAGGCGCAGTTGCTCCAACGACAAGTCGGGCTGACCCGAACACCATCCTACGTCAGACTACGTATGGGTCCTGGCCAATGGAGGTCGTATCCTGTCAGCAACGGCCGACAGGGGCCGCCAAAAGCTCGATCGCCGCACACCATCTTCTTCCGGGATGTCCGATGCCGTCCACGAACAGCACTCAAGGCAACGCCCGCAGATTTCATCGTCTTGCCCTGGCCTCGGCGCTCACGCTCGTCGCGACATTCAGCGCGTGCACGTCGCCGACGGACTTTGCCTATCCATCCACCCTCACTTTGGTCTCCGGCGGAAACCAGACTGTGACGATCAATCCGGGCGGACTGGCCGATCTTCCTCAACCGGTCGTTGTGCGCCTCGAGAGGCATGGAAAACCGGTGCAGTACGTCACCGTGAGTGCCCAAGTCGCCAGCGCAGCCTCATCCGCGACGCCTCGATACTACTACGTCTTCACTGGGTCGGATGGGATTGCCGCCATGCAACTGCAGGCGGACGACACCCCGGGACCCTTCAACATCGACGTGTCGTTCCGGGAATGCAGCGACGGCGGCTTTTGCGATGAAACGGTGATCAAGGCAACGCTACACGTGACCGGCAACGCGGTGAACTGAACCTTCAGGAACGGACCCGCATTGCGCTTCCCGGGGCCAGCCGTAGTTTCGGACCACCCCCGGATAAGGCTGATCGATGCGTCTACCCGTCATACTCGGCGCCATGCTTTGCCTCGCCACATCCGGGGGCGCACAACAGGACACCGCAACCAAACCTCGCCCAGCCGCGGACACCTCGCACGCTACCCGGGAGTCCACAAAACTCCGCGTGTATCTGGACTGCGACGCGTGTGATTTCGACTACCTGCGCACCGAGGTGACGTTCGTCGACTACGTGCGCGATCGACAGGACGCCGCCGTGCACATCCTCGTGACGAACCAGGAGACTGGCGGCGGCGGAAATGAGTTCACGCTCACCTTCATCGGGCAGAAGCGATACTCGTCGATGTCGGACACGCTGCGCTACGTGTCACCACCCGCGGTTAGTCCCGACGAGCTCCGGAGCGGTCTCGCGCGCGTCATCAAGATCGGCCTCGTTCGCTACGTCGCTCGACTGGGAGATGTCTCGCGACTCGACGTCACGTACAAAGTCGATTCCCTCGCTGCGGGTGCGGCCGCCAAGAAAAAGGATCCCTGGAACTTCTGGGTCTTCCGCACCACCGCGAACGGCTTCGGCAGCGGGGAGAAAGCGGACAACTTCGTCTCGCTCAACGGGTCGCTGAACGCCAATCGCGTCACCGAGCTCTGGAAGACCAATCTCACTTTCTTCGGCAACTACGGCCAAAGCCGCTTCGAGCTCGCCGACGGAACGAACTTCAACACCTACTCACACAGCTACGGACTGTCGGATCTCATCGTCAAAAGCCTCGGCGCGCGATGGTCGGCGGGACAGCAGGCATCGTGGACGTCGTCCACGTTCCTCAATCAGAAGCGCGCCATACGCTTCGCGCCCGCGATCGAGTACGACTTCTTTCCGTACTCGCAATCCACGCGACGGATGTGGACGCTGCGCTACGCCTCAGGCGTCAACTGGTTCCGCTACCAGGACACCACGATCTACAATCGCATCAGCGAAACGCGCGTCGATCAGACTCTGACGACTTCGCTCGATCTCAAGCAGCCGTGGGGATCGATCAGCAGCTCGATCGAGGGCGCGATGTACCTCGACGACACCAACAAGCGTCACCTCGTGTTCTTCAACAGCCTCGACCTGAGGTTGTTCAAGGGTTTCTCGCTGTTCCTCTTCGGTCAGGCCTCGCTTATACACGACCAGCTGTACCTTCCGCGCGGTGACCTGACCGACGCCGATCGACTATTGAGGCAGCGTCA
>DATHHC010000252.1:0-8869 GCA_035317285.1 Gemmatimonadaceae bacterium
ACCGTGACCACTCCGGTGCCGACACCCTTTCGGTCGCGAACGACGAGTGTTCCGACGAGCACGAGGGCCAGAATCGCCAGCGGGATCTCGAGCCCCTGCGGATAAACGACCAGCCCGACGATTGGCAGATCGAAGAACACACCATCGCCGGTGTGCGCGCGTGGCAACGGCTCGGTGCCGAACGTGCGCGCCATCGCGAGCATCTGCGATCCGTGATGCTGCAAACTGCCGGGGTTCAGGTGCGCGATGTCGTCGTGACTCGTGTGGTAGCGCTCGACCCCGTCTGCAAACGCGAAGTTGAGCGCCGGAAGGCCGAGGACCGCGAGCTCGGAGAGGTCGGTGTCATTGGGCAGCGTGCGATAGATCGTTGCGTAGACGGATCCAGCTGTCGCGTCTCCCGCGCTGCGCAACGCTCGCGCGGCGTCGAGATTGCCCTGGCCCGTCTCGAACATGAGAGAGCGCCCGCTGGTGCCGCGCGCCTCGAAATTGAGCACGATGGCGACATCCTTCGCCCACGGATGCTCGCGTACGAATGCGGCGGCGCCGAGGAGTCCCGATTCCTCACCGTCGGTGAACAGCGCGATGACGTCGTGCGCCAATGGCTGCTTGCGCGCCCGTAACGAGCGCAGTGTTTCGAGCAGCGCCGCGGCTCCCGCACCGTCGTCAGACGCCGCTGGTCCGGCCTCGACACCATCGTAGTGCACCATGACGAGCACTGCCTTGCCGTTCGCTTCGCTCCCCGGAAGTCGCGTGAGAATGTTCTGGACATGCCCCGCTTGCTGGTAGCGCGTGCCGATAGCAGTTGCTTCCTGGATCTCCGCGCGGAGCCCGAGCACTGAGATCTGTCCGATGATGTAGTTGCGCACGCGATCGTGATCCGCGGTTCCCATCGGATGCGGCCGCTGCGCGATCTGCTCCACGTGCCGCATCGCGCGCTCGGCCGAGAACACTGAATCGGGGGCTGTCGCCGCGATTGCGCCGGGAGCGCGTGCAACGCGGAGAATCGAGATCGCGCAGAGCAGGAGCAGCCCGATGGCGACACCGATTCGTTTTAGCATCGACAGGATCTCCGGCTGGAAAGTGGTGATCGTTCCTGGAGAGAGCGCGCCGGACGGTAAGGACGCGAACGTGCTACGGCTTGCTATACGCGCGCACGTAGTCGACAACCATCGTTTGGGGGAACGTCGTCGATGCGTCCGGGTCTCCGGGCCAGTTTCCCCCAACTGCGACGTTCAGGAGCAGAAAGAAGGGATGATCGAACACCCACTTCGTACCGGGCGGCAGATCGGCCGGCGTCATGCGATGATACTGACGCCCGTCCACGTACCAGCGGATCTCGTCCGGCTGCCATTGGACGGCGAAGACGTGAAAGTCGTCCGCGTAGGCTGCATTCGACAGCGTATCGGCTCTGCCGATGCCGTCGGCACCCGAATAGCCCGGCCCGTGCAGTGTTCCATGCGCAACAGCCGGCTCGCGTCCGATGTTCTCCATGATGTCGATCTCACCGCCTTGCGGCCATCCGACCGAATCGATATCGGCACCGAGCATCCAGAAGGCCGGCCAGAGTCCCTGCCCGCGTGGGATGCGGATGCGTGCCTCGAACCGACCGTACGCCTGCGAGAACACGCCCTTGGTGAGGAGGCGCGTCGACGTGTAAAGACAGCGTCCGTACCAGCACGCGTAAGTCGCTGACGGCTCGGCGCGCGCCGTGATCACAAGGTGGCCGTCGCCGTCCAAAGCGACGTTCTCAGGGCGCGTCGTGTAGAACTGTCGCTCCTTGTTGCCGAAACCACTTCCTCCGGTGTCGGCGACCCACTTCGTGCGGTCGAACGACGCGCCCGCCGGTCCATCAAACTCGTCGCGCCAGACAGGGCTCGGCGATGGCGAGACATCGGTACACGCGGCGAGCGCGGCGACCAGGAGGAACGGGAAGAGCGTCGGCTTCACGTTAGCCGCCGCCCTCGGACAATGGCGACAGCTCACTCAGTTCAGGAATTGTGTCACGAAATCCAGCACATTCTGACGGTCCAGGCGGAAAACTCCCCCAGTCCCACCGCAAGTCTGATTGAGCCCGAACGAGGTCACTCCGGCGATCACGTTGCTGGTACCGAGGTAGTCGGGCCCGCCGGAGTCGCCGAAGCAGGTGCCACCCGTCGCGGCGTTGTTCGACAAGATGAGCGAGAAGTCTCCCGTGAAGCCCGTGTTGATCTGGATCAGGTGAGGCTTGGCGCTCATGCGGATCAACTCTTCCTCCACGAAGACGGGGTTGATTCTCTGTACGCCGTATCCGACGGCGCTGAAAACCGTGGAGCTGCCCTGTTGAAGCGCGTCCAGCTGATTTACTGTGGGAAGCTTTCCGTACTGGCTGGCAGCGAGCTTGACAGCCTTGGTCAGTCGGATGACTCCCACGTCATGGAGGAAGAATGCGCTCTCGGTAAAGAGAGGGTGCGCCTGCCACGAAGCGGCCTCGATCGTGTTGGGGCCGGCGAACGGGAAGTTGTTATTCCCATTCTCGACATCGGACTCGGTGAAGATACGCATGGCGCTGAACTCGCCAGGCTCTCCCGCGCAATGTCCGGCGGTGAGCACGACTTTCGGGGCGATGAGGGTGCCGGAGCAGCGAAACGCCGGCTGTCCGCCAATATCCATTACGATGAGCACGACGGCGGGATGGGCATTTCCGTCGAGCACACCGTTGGTGATGAACGAAGGGCGATCCGGCGGGCTAAGCGGATTCGTGGAAGATCTGTCGCAGCCGAGCGGGATAAGGCAAGCAATAGCAAGGGCGGGGATGAGGGCGCGCGCAGTCACTGGTTTCTCCTCATGAATGGATGGAGACATCGAATGCCGGACATGACTAACCGCCGCCAGATCGCCGTGTCCAAGCTGCGACGCCAATCCCGACAAAGCCAAAACCTACTGTCGGGAAAGAGGACCGCCAGACGGCGCCTGTTGAGTACTTCGCTATCGGTGGTGCGCCTCGTCCAGCTGATTACAAAGCTCTCTCCGCCAGCGCACTCTCGAGCGCGTTCCACGCCAGCAGAGCGCATTTGATGCGCGCGGGGAATCTCGCCACTCCGGAGAGCGCGCGCAGTGGGCCGAGCTGAGACTCGTCGGCGACGGATGGAGTGCCAAGCATCAAATCCCGGAATTGCTTCCTGATCGAGTCGATCTCCTCCGTGCTCTTTCCCTTCACGAGCTGAGTCATCATCGACGCCGACGCCTGGGAGATCGAGCAGCCACGTCCCGAAAACTTGAGATCGCATACGCTATCGCCGTCGAACGCCACCTGAAGACCGATCTCGTCGCCGCACAGCGGATTCTTTACATCCACACTCGCGTCCGCTTTCTCGAGGGTGCCCTTGTTCCGCGGTCTCCGGTAATGATCGAGAATCAGCTCCTGATAGAGCGCTCCGATCTCGGCCGTGCTCCTAGGTTGAGCCAATCTGCCTCCCGCGGCGGCAAACTCGGCTAAACGCGGGCATATCCGAAGATCTCCCTCGCCTTGTGGATTCCCGCGACGAGCGCCTCGATGTCGCTCTCGTCGTTGTACACGTAAAACGACGCCCGCGCGGTTGCCGGCACGTCGAGCCGCCGCATCAGCGGCTGGGCGCAGTGATGTCCGGCACGAATGCAAACTCCCTCTCCATCGAGAATCGTCGCCAGGTCGTGCGGGTGCACATCGCCAAGAGTGAAACTGAGAACGCCGCTCCGCTCGCTCGCGGGAGGGCCGTAGATGTGAAGGCCTTCTATCGCTTCGAGACGTTGTTGCGCAGCTGTCATCAGTGCTCTTTCGTGTGAGCGCACGCGCTCCATGCCAATGCCGTCGAGGTACTCGACTGCGGCGGCAAGACCGACTGCATTGGCGGCATTCGGAGTTCCCGCCTCGAACTTGTGCGGCAGCACGTTCCAGGTCGTGCGGTCGTCGTGCACGAACTCGATCATGTCGCCGCCCGTCTGATATGGCGGCATCTCCTCCAGCATCTCTCTCTTGCCGATCAATCCGCCGATTCCCATCGGCCCCAGCATCTTGTGGCCGCTGAACGCGTAGAAGTCGACGCCAAGCGAATCGAACGAGACAGGGAAGTGTGGTGCGCTCTGCGCGCCGTCGCAGACGAGAATCGCATCTGTCTTGTCCCGCACCAGTCGCGCGATCTCCGCGATCGGATTGATAGTTCCCAGCGCATTCGACACGTGGCCGAACGCGACAATCTTCGTGCGCTTGTTGAGCAGCCCACTAAGAAAATCGAGATCGATTTTGCCGTCAGGGGTGAGCTCGCACACTCTGAACTTCGCGCCCCGTCTCATCGCGAGCGCCTGCCAGGGGACGAAGTTCGCGTGATGATCCATTGCCGTGACGACGATCTCGTCGCCGGTCGAGACGTTGGCCATTCCCCACGAGCCGGCAACGAGATTCAGTCCTTCCGTCGTGCCGCGCGTGAAGATGAGACAGTCGGAATCGCGGACGCCGAGGAACTCGGCAATCCTGACGCGCGACTGGTGATAAACCTCTGTTGCCCGCACGGAGAGCGCGTACGCTCCGCGATGCGGATTCGCGTTCGACGTCTCATAAAAATCGCGAAGCGCATCGAGAACCACTCTCGGCTTCTGAGACGTGGCCGCCGAGTCGAGGTAGTGGAGACCCGGATTATTGACGAGGAGCGGAAAGTCGGCGCGCAGGTTCACGGGACACGCACCGTCGATGTCTGGTACTTCCCATCGATGCGTTCACAGCGCGGCCCAACCAGAATCGTGTCCCCATCGAGTCGCACCTGAAACACCGGGAGCGGAGCGGTGGCGGGGACCTGCTTCACTTCGCCCGACCTGCAGTCGTACCGTGCGCCGTGCCAGGCGCACTGGAGAGTCCCATCCTCGAGCAGATCGCCCAGTGACATCGAAAAATGCTGGTGCGTGCAGATATCGCTGAGCGCCGAGATCTCCCCTTTGTACCGGACGAGGCAGACCGTATCGCCACTCGGGCGCACCCGTTGGAGGACCTTCCCCTCAGCCAGATCGGTTAGCGACGCGACCGGCTCAAAGTCGGGGCTTCCGGTCGGCGAATCGAAAACGGGACGGGAAGCGCCGGTCATTCGGGTCGGCAAATGAATGGAATCGGGCGCGTTCTGTACATTCTCTGGCGGCGTAAGTCCTGACGAGACAATGGGATAGTCGGCTCGACTATCCCGACAGAATTGCTTCAGATTGAATCTACGCCGGAACCAGAGAAACGCCAAGGAGTTGGAACGACCTCGGGCGTCGGGGCGCGCCGCTGATCGACGAGGAGATTCCTGCGTCTCGGTGCGCGCCCCGACGACTTGTGCCTAGAACGTGTACGCCAAACCTCCGGTCCATTCGGCCGCGGTGTTGCCGAAGCCCGAGCTGGTCGACTGGCTATAGGGATTCCAGCCGCGCAACCGCAATTCCGCACGGGCAGCGATTCGAGGCGACAATCCAACTCGCAATCCCGCAGCAGCTGAATAGGTGGGAGGCGTCGCCCTTGGCGGCGCGTTGTTGAAGTAGTGAAGCCACCCCGCTCCCAGGCCCAGATATGGACGGACTCGTGCGAATGGCAGCTGAACCTGCAATTGGCTATCCGCCACGCCGATGCGAGTACCAACGTCGCTGAACTGTTCATTCAGAGATGCATACGAAAGATTGCCTTCCCAGAGGAGCCATGAACCCACGATCGGGACGGCAGCGCGGAGAGCGAACACTGGGGCTGTGCCGGTCCCGCTTGCATCGAATTGCATCGCCCCAACGGAAGCCGATATCTCGGGTTTAGGCATTTGCGCTTCGAGTGACGCTGCAGAAATGAGCGAGAGGATGGAAACGCAGCAAAGGGTACGATTGGCCGTGTGGTTCATTTTCGCTCCGGGTTGGACGAGGGTGGTTACACGGCTAAGCGAGAAGCATGCGACGGCTTAGACACGACTTGTCCCTCTGAGACCGGAGTTAACTCGGTATTTGCAGAGTGATTGACACCGCTCGGCGACAGCCAATGTCCTCCTTGCGAGACCTGATCAGTTCAGCTCCTCGCCCGGGGCGCTCGATGCGAAGTCCGAACAATGCGGCCCGAACGTCGAAATCTAGTTACGCGCTGATGCGGCGGATGCCATTGTGCCGTGTCACTTCTGAGCGCCTAAGTGCTGACGAGACAATAGGATAGAAAGGGACAAGTTTGCTTGACTATCCCGACAGAAATGCTTTAGATTGCTCTACTGGAAAGTGAGAAACACCAAGGAGTTGGGAATGAGCTCGGGAATTGAGGCGCTGGTCAACCGCGAATACGCGTACGGGTTCGTCACGGACGTCGAGACGGACACCGTCCCGCCCGGCCTCAACGAGGACATCATCCGCACGATCTCGGCGAAAAAGAACGAGCCGGAATTCATGCTGGAGTGGCGCCTCAAAGCCTACCGCCGCTGGCTCACGATGAAGGAGCCGCACTGGGGCAACGTCCAGTACCCCGCGATCGACTACAACTCGCTCGTTTACTACTCCGCCCCGAAAAGCGTCAAGCCGCTCCAGAGCCTCGACGAAGTCGACCCCGAGCTCCTCCGCACCTACGAGAAGCTTGGCATCTCGCTCAACGAGCAGAAGATGCTTTCCGGCGTCGCCGTCGATGCGATTTTCGACAGCGTCTCCGTTGGCACGACGATGCGAACCGAGCTGTCCAAGCACGGAATCATCTTCTGCTCGTTCGGCGAAGCGGTCCAGAATCACCCCGAGCTCGTCGAGAAATACCTCGGCACCGTCGTCCCGCACAGCGACAACTTCTTCGCGGCGCTCAACGCCGCCGTCTTCAGCGACGGATCGTTCGCGTACGTGCCGAAGGGCGTGAAATGCCCGATGGAGCTCTCGACCTACTTCCGGATCAACAGCAAGAACACCGGACAGTTCGAGCGCACCTTGATCATCGCCGACGAAGGGGCATCGGTCAGCTACCTCGAGGGGTGCACGGCGCCCAAGCGCGACGAGAATCAGCTCCACGCCGCGGTCGTCGAGCTGATCGCGCTCGACAACGCGACGGTGAAGTACTCGACGGTGCAGAACTGGTACGCCGGCGATGCCCAGGGAAAGGGCGGCATCTACAACTTCGTCACCAAGCGCGGCAAGTGCGCGGGCGTCAACTCGAAGATTTCATGGACCCAGGTCGAGACCGGTTCCGCGATTACCTGGAAGTATCCGAGCGTGATTCTGCAGGGTGACAATTCAGTCGGAGAGTTCTACTCCGTCGCCGTCGTCAACAGAAAGCAGCAGGCCGACACCGGCACCAAGATGATCCACATCGGCAAGAACACGAAGTCGACGATCGTCTCAAAGGGAATCTCGGCCGGCGAAGGCAACAACAGCTATCGCGGGCTGGTTCGCGTCCTCCCCAAGGCTGAAAACGCGCGCAACTACACGCAGTGCGATTCGATGCTCATCGGGAACAAGTGCGGCGCGCACACGTTCCCGTACATCGAGGTACAGAACAGCACGGCGACACTGGAGCACGAAGCATCGACGTCGAAGATCGGCGAGGACCAGATCTTCTACTGCAAGCAGCGCGGGGTTAGCGCGGAGCACGCGGTGTCGATGATTGTTAGCGGCTTTTGCAGGGAAGTGTTCAAGGAGCTGCCGATGGAGTTCGCAGTCGAAGCGCAGCAGCTCCTCGGCATCACGCTGGAAGGCAGCGTCGGTTGAGAATCAGGCAAGCCAGCTGATCGATTATGGGATTCCGGAACATGAGCGACAAGATCCGCGCTGGCTGGTCGTGGCTCCGCTCCGGGCCGCGTACACCGGGATATCCATTCACCGCCAACTGGACGCTTTTCAGTCAGGCAGTATACGCGATACAAACAACATTCAATCACTGGTTTCGTGCTCGAAATAAATGATCTGCACGCCGGCATCGGCGACCGCGAAATTCTGAAGGGCATCTCTCTCAACGTGAAAGCGGGGGAGATTCACGCCGTCATGGGGCCGAACGGCTCGGGAAAATCCACACTCGCGCAGGTGCTGGCCGGGAACCCTTCCTACGAAGTCACTCGCGGAACTGTCAGCTACAACGGTCAGAATCTGCTCGAGATGGATCCTGAAGTGCGGGCACAGAACGGGATTTTCCTCGCGTTCCAGTACCCGGTGGAAATCCCCGGTGTTTCCAACGCCTATTTCCTCCGCTCGGCGTACAACGAGATCCGCAAGGCGAATGGTCAGGAAGAAGTCGATCCCCTCGAGTTTCTCGACCTGGTAGAGGAGAAGCTCAAGCTCGTCGACATGGACGAGTCGATGCTCTCCCGATCCGTGAACCAGGGATTCTCCGGCGGCGAGAAAAAGCGCAACGAGATCTTTCAGATGGCGGTTCTTTCGCCGAAGCTGGCGATTCTGGACGAGACTGACTCTGGGCTCGACATCGACGCGCTGCGCATTGTCGCCGAGGGCGTCAACAAGCTTCGCTCTCCCGAGAGAGCGACGATCGTCGTCACGCACTACCAGCGGCTCCTCAACTACATCGTGCCGGACTACGTGCACGTACTCGCCAACGGCCGGATCGTGAAGTCGGGTGGCAAGGAGCTCGCGCTCGAGCTCGAGGAGAAGGGCTACGACTGGCTCCAGAACACCGGCGCGGGCGCGAGCGCGGGGTCAGCTGCTTGAGCGAGATTGCAACGATGAACGGCGCCCGTGAGAATCCATCGGTGGCAAGAGATGACGCCACCAGGGATACCGCGACCAAAGCTGGCGCCGGCTCTGTGAGCACGCGTGCGCCTGGCTCCATCGAAGTGTATCGAGAGGATTTCGAGCGCCAGCCGGCCGGGCCGGATTGGCTTCAGGCTCTGCGGAAGCAGGGGATGGTTCGATTCGAGGCTCTCGGATTTCCGACCATGAA
>DATHHC010000253.1:0-7325 GCA_035317285.1 Gemmatimonadaceae bacterium
AGTGCCAAGTCTTGCGGGCGACACCTTGTCGAGCAGCCAGATGTAGGACGTAAAGCCAAGCAGCGATCCGAAGGTGATGAGGTAGAGCAGGCCGACGGCCGACGCCTTCGAGATGCCGTGGATGTCGAAATGCGAAAACTCACCGGTCAGCGCTCCGACCAGTACCAGGAGTACGCCACCCCCGAGCATTTCCATGCCCGTCGTGAGCAATCCCGAATCGGGCAGCTGCGCGTCACGCGACCAGAAAGATCCAATCGCCCAGGACAAGGAGCCCAGTATCAGCACGAGCGCACCGATCGGGCTCACGTCTCCGTGACCGCCGACATCAGACGGTCCGACGAGCACGATGATTCCGATGAAGCCGAGGACGAGACCGACCAGAACGGCGGCGCTCGGACGCCGGCGTGGCGGCCTCACCCATTCGATGATCACAAGCCAGAAGGGAAGAATCGACACCAGCAACGCGGTGAGCCCCGACGGAACTACCTGCTCCGCCCACATCACGGCTCCGTTTCCTCCAACAAGAAGGAAGCCCCCTGCGATGACTGCGTTGCGCCAGTAGAGACGCGTCGGCCGCGGCGCCCCGCGAGATCGCGCCCACAGGTACAGGAGCGCACCGGAAACCAGGAAACGAATTCCGCCCATGATGAATGGCGGAATCGTCTCGATGGCGTATCTGATCGCGAGATAGGTCGATCCCCAGACCAGGTAGATCGAAGCAAACGCAGCGATTATCTGCGCGCGCGAGGCGTGGCTGCGTCCGTCGTTCAATGTGGGGAGATGGAGACGGGTGAGATGGTCGGCACAAATCTAATCGGGCCGCCAACGATGACGATCAGTCGAGTGGCGCGCCCCGGCGATCGCGCTTCTTGGTCGAGTGCCGTTTCTTCGAGTCGAGCCGCGCTTCCTTTGCGGCCCTCGTCGGCTTCGTCGCCCTTCGTTTCCTCGGAACGATGAGCGCGCGCCGAACCAGATCAGCAAGGCGCTCTTCGGCCAGCTCGCGATTGCGGCTCTGGCTCCGCATGTCGCTCGCGACCACGCGGATGCTTCCCGCGGTCGTGAGCCGCGATGCAAGCTTCTCCCGAAGGAGAGACCGCTGCTCGTCAGTCAGTGCGCGCGATCCGAGTACGTTCCAGAAGATTTCCACGCGCGATGACGTCTTGTTCACGTGCTGCCCACCGGCGCCCGATGATCTCGACACCCTCACGTCGAGCTCGGCTCGCGGAATGGAGAGCGACTCGTTGACCGCGAGGAGATTTCGGGGCGCGGTCTCCGATGGGTCGCTCATTTCATTACCGCCAGCGGAACAGCTTGAGGGCCGCAAAGAATGTGACAACTCCCCAGGTGATTATGACGAGCACCTGCGGTGTGATCGCGGCGAACGACGCTCCTTCGAGCATGTTGGCTCGGAGCGCATCGTTCACAGCTGTGAGCGGAAGCATCTTGATGAACGGCTGCACCGCGTTCGGAAAATTCGCGGACGAGAAAAACACGCCCGAGAAAATCCACATTGGCAGCATGATGAAGTTCATGATGCCCGACACGGCCTCGGTCGTGCGCGCGCGAGACGCCGTAAGCAGTCCCAGGCCGCCGAACGAAATCGCCGCCAGCAGACAGATCAGAAAGAGCGTCGCGACGGATCCACGCAGCGGAACTCCAAACGCCCAGTGTCCGAAGCCTACGAGCGTCGCGACTTCCAGAACCAGAAAGACGAGTCTCGAGCACATATACGAGAGGAGATACTGCGCGCGCGACATCGGAGTTGCCATCAGTCGCTTGAGCAGCTTCTTGCTCCGCGCCGTGACGATCGAGAAGCCCAATCCCCAGATGCTGCTCCCCATGAGGTTCATGCCGAGCAAGCCAGGAATGAGGAAGTCGATGTAGCGTGATCCCGCTTCCGTCACGTAAGTGTCGGTCGCGCGAACCGCATCCACTCTGCCTGCTCCGGTCTGGACGGCGCGGTCCACCATCAGGCGCGCGTTGACTGCTTCGCTCCGCCCGCGATCGTAAACGTAGCGGACGCTGTCCTTTACCGATCCTGGAAGCACGAGCAACGCCACCTTCCCCGTGCGAAGCGCAAGGGCGGCGGCACTGTCGTCATACGTTGTGACGACGAGTGTGGAATCTGCCTTGAGCGACGTGATCACGGCGGCGCTGGCTGGAGCGCTGGTGACGACGCCGATCTGCACCTTGTCCGGACCGCGCTGCCTGAACGCGATTCCCAGTCCCGCGGCGAGCAGAATGGGAAAGACGAACGTCCAGAAAACGGCCTCGGGCTCACGGATGAACTCGCGAAAGCGAACGAGCGTTAGCTGCACCATCGAGCTCTTCATGAAGCCTCGACGGCGCATTGGCAGCAGCTTGGCCTGTGCCATTTCTTCGGTGATCGGAAACGGAACTCGCTCACTCATCGCGCAAAGTCCTCCCCGTGAGTGACACGAACACGTCTTCCAGGGTCGCCGAGGTCTTTCTTGGCTCCGGCGGCGGCAAGTGCGAGACATCCACCGCCTCGATCAACTCACGCGGAGTCCCCGCGGCGATGACACGGCCGTGATCGACGATTGCAACGCGGTCGCACAGGCGCTCGGCCTCCTCCATGTAGTGGGTCGTAAGAACGATCGTTCTTCCCTCGGCCTGGAACTTGGAAATCAGCTCCCAGAGTCCGCGCCGCGAGACAGGGTCGAGTCCGGTGGTCGGCTCGTCGAGAAAGAGGAGCTGCGGATTTCCGACCAGTGCGCACGCAACCGCAAGCCGTTGCTTCTGCCCGCCCGACAGTCCGCCGACGCGCGAATGGCGCTTTTCACCCAGCTCGACCTGATCGATAACCTCTCCGACGTCACGGGCCTCGCGATAAAAGCTTTGAAAAAGGGTGAGAGTCTCGTCCACGGTCAGCTTTTCGGATAGCTGCGTGTCCTGGAGCTGGATCCCGAGCAGCTCGCGGAGATCGCGCGCGTCCGATTCCCAGCGCCTGCCCAGCACTTCGACACTGCCCGAATCGGCCGCGAGAAGGCCTTCGCAGATCTCGATCGTGGTCGTTTTTCCGGCACCGTTAGGGCCGAGCAGGCCGAAGCATTCCCCGGCGCGGACTTCGAGGTTCAGGCCGTCGACGGCGACGACGTCGTCGTAGGCTTTTCGAAGGCCCTCAACCCGGAGCGCGGGCGCGGAATTGTCCAAGGGTGTCACCATAGAACGACAAGGAGTGTCACGAGGGGAGGGCAATAGCTTGTTTCAGGATACCTGAAACTCGGTATAAGCTCTTACCGTAAAATGATATAGCGTTGGCTCGAGACCGCGGCACTATCCCTGCCACCGCTGGTTCCAAACCCGAGGGAGTGAAACTATGCAGTCCAAGGCCGTGTTGGTACTGAGCACTGCTTTCGTTTTCGCATCTGCCCAAGCCGTCGATGCCCAGATCTACAACTTCGATGAGATTCCTTCCCGTTTTTCGGTCGGGGGCGATTTCGCAATCTCGCAGCCGAAGGGAGAGTTCGCGAGCAACGTTCCGACCGGCTTCGGATTCGATCTGACCGGAATGTTCAAGCTGGACCCGAAGGGCTACCTGAACCTCCGCGCGGATATAGGCGGTGTTCAGTACGGACGGGAAACCCAGCGGGTAAACTTTCCCAATACCGGACGTGTCTCAGTGGATGTGGAAACGGACAATCGCATCGGGTTCGGTTCCTTCGGCGCGCAGCTGCAGATTCCCGACGGCTGGTTCCGGCCATACGCCAACGCTGCAATCGCAGCGACCTATTTCTGGACCGAGTCCTCTATCAAGGATATCGACAATTCCGAAACGTTCGCCTCGACGACCAACTTCGACGATTGGTCCCACGCGTGGATCTTTGGCGGAGGCGTGATGATTCCGTTCGGAAGATCGGCTGGCGCCCTCAATCTTGGTGCACGCTATCACTACGGCGCTCACGCCAGGTATCTGAAAGAGGGCGACATCACTGACAACGCCGACGGCTCGATCAGCTTCAATCCCCGCGAGAGCAAGACAGATCTCGTTCTCTGGCAGGTGGGCGTCACCTTCTCCATTCCTCGTCCCTCGAGCCGCTGACCAATGCTGGCTCTGCTCGCCGTCGTCGTATTCGCACAGTCCCACGCCGTTCTTCAAATAGGCGGGGATAACAAGGACAGCGTGTCGCAGGCGAAGAGAGATTCAATCGCATTCAGGCGAGACCAGGTGCGCGATTCGTTGCGCGCCCGGAGCAGGGCCAGAGACTCGGCCCGAAAGGAAATCCGTCTTGCCAAAAAGTTGCCCATCACACCGGCTGTCCTGGCGAGCGCGTTCAAGGATCCCCGCGCCCGAGATCTTCTGCTTCACGCACGTGAGGCGAGACTCAGCCAGGACTCATCGCTCACCGCCTACGACGCAAATTCTTACGAGCGAATGTCGGTCGGAATCGGATTCAAACGCATCGGCCGGGATCGTTTGCTGATGCGGAGTGAGCGAGCGTCGCACGTGAGGTGGCAACGCGGCAATGGCGCGATCATCGATGTTGAGGGCCAGCGCAGCGCTTTCCCGATGATCGACGGCATAGGCAAGGGCGACATCGACCTCGGCTCGGACGGGGACATTCCCTACACTCCGGGACGGGAGACGCTCTGGATCGGCTCGGGCGATCTCGCCAAGGTGGATGTCAGCGAAAACGAAATAATTCATCCGCTGGCCGCGGGAGCGGAGGCGTACTACACCTACCAGTCGGGAGATTCCGTCAGCTTCCAACTACCCGGCGGTCAACGCCTCGAGCTGCGCGAGCTCCGGATTCGCCCGCGTCAGCCCAAGTGGAACGTCGCGGTCGGCTCGCTCTGGTTCGATGCGGCCACCGGACACCTCGTGCGCGCGGTTTATCGTATGGCGCAGGAGATGGACATCATGGCAGTGGCCAAGGAGGCGAACGAGGAGGAGCACGATCCGGATGACGACATCCCGCGTTGGCTAAAGCCAATGATCACGCCGATGAAGGCGAATGTCACAGCCATCACCGTCGAGTACGGCCTTCACGAGGGAAAGTACTGGCTGCCGAGATCACAGACGATAGAAGGCAACGCACAGGTGAGCTTCATGCGCGTCCCCTTTAATCTCGAGCAGCGCTACACGTACGCGAGCGTAAACGGGACGGAGCCGCTCCCCGAGGTCATCATCGCGCTGATCGATACGGCGGGCGATTCGTTGTCGCGCGCCGGCCGGAGGGAGCGCCTTCGCGACCAGTGCAAGACAGGAACGGAGCGTTTACGAAAGCGGGTCAGATCGGACCAGGATCTGAAAATCCTGATCAGAGTGCCGTGCGACACCGTCGCGCTCGAGCATTCGAGCGCGCTCCCTAAATCCATCTATGATGAAGGCGAAGCGGTATTTGGAAGCGCCGAGCGCGATGCGCTGGTCTCGGAGGCGCTGACGCTCGGTGCGCAGCCGGAATTTGCTCCGCAGAGACCGAGTGTTTCCTGGGGACTTCCGTTCACCCGCTACAATCGCGTCGAAGGTTTATCGAGCGCGTTGTCCGTCGAACAGGTTCTCGGCAACGGATACTCGACGCACGCGCTCTTCAGGCTTGGCGTCGCCGATCTCTCGCCAAACGGCGAGCTGTTTCTGGATCGAACCGATGGCCGGCGGAAAATCGGAGTCGGTGCCTATCGCCGTCTTGTCGCTTCCAACGACTGGGGCGATCCACTCGGATTCAGCAGCTCGGTATCGGCACTCTTCTTCGGACGCGACGAGGGGTTCTACTACCGCACGTGGGGCGCGGAGCTCAAGGGCGACAAGGATTACGGCCTGATCAACAGCTGGCGCCTGTTCGGCGAACAGCAATTCGACGCGACGGTTCACACTGAATTTGCGATCGCGCATCCCGGCGGCGTGAAGGGCGATCTCACGAACATCGACGCGGTGAACGGCAAGATTGTCGGGCTGGCGGTAGGTCATCACTCGTCCTACGGACTCGATCCGCACGGATTCCGCGCGCTGACGGACATCAAGCTCGAAGGCGCGACGGGCACGTTTGACTATTCGCGCGGCTCGCTGCAGACGACTCTCTCCCACGGCCTCGGCCCGCTCGACGGCGCACTCACTCTCGGCGGCGGTACCTCGGGCGGTAGGGTCCCAATCCAGAAACAATTCTTCCTCGGTGGCGTTCAGACCGTGCGCGGCCAGCGAGCCGGTGCGGCGATTGGAGATTCGTTCTGGATGACGAGCGCCGAGTTCGGCACGCGGTCGACTGGGTTTCGGAAGATTGTGTTCGGTGATCTCGGGTGGGCGGGCGACCGCACGAACTTCGCGCATCCGGGAAGGCCATTGAGCGGCGCTGGTGTCGGGGCGTCCTTCATGGACGGGCTCATTCGCATCGATCTCGCCAAAGGGATCTACCCGGAGAAATCGTTCCGCGCCAATCTCTACGTCGAGGCGCGGTTTTAGTCGGGGCGTTTCCTTTGCATCTCGGTTTGGGTCGAGGCGCGGTATCCTCTCCGCGGCTACACTCGCTTGGTCGGAGCCCCCAACTACGCTCCCTCGCTCCGCTCGGTCGCGGGTCTCCTCCTCGCGCTCGTTTTGGAAAGCCGCTACGAGGACACCGCGCCTCTCCTGCATAGATCTGTAACTGCACGCGCGTCGAATCCGCCTCGATTTATGATCGGCGCGGTGTTTTTCGGGAGAGTACCGCGGCAAGAACTCCGGCTCACTCGCTCGCACTCTGCGCGGCTCAGGCTCGGCGCGACTACGTAATCTGACGTAAAGACCGCGTTGAGCCGGCGATCTAGGTTGGGCTCCATACCTCCAACCTGGATGAAATCATGACATTCAAATCCGTGTTTTGCGCCGGTGGCGTATTGTCGATCCTTCTCACCGCCGGCTGCATACCGCTGACCGTGGGAAGCACCGCGAAGCCGGTTCCGGTCGGAACCACGACCAACAGCACGTCCTTTTATGTTGTCCCGAATTCATTTGACGATTCTGTCAACAGGCGCGCATATCCGCGCTATGGGGTCGATCCGGAAGTAAGGTTCGGATTCGATGACCACTCGGACATTGGTGTCCGCCTGCCGAATCTCAGCGGGGTCGTGGCCAACTACAAACGACGCCTGAACGGTGTTTCCCAGGCTCCCGGTGCGGCGACGGCGATCATGGTTGGTGGAGGCTTCGTGAACTGGGGCGATCATGCGCACCTGGAAGCCACGCTGATCACCTCAGCCGAAGACAACGATCGCTTCACACCCTACGGGGGGCTTCGCGCGATGCAGGTGATTCCCATCAGCAGGGGAGCCGTTCACGATTCGCCAACGCTCGGCGGCTTCCTGGGCGCGAGAATAGGTACACTCACTCTGGG
>DATHHC010000254.1:0-3079 GCA_035317285.1 Gemmatimonadaceae bacterium
AGCGCGACCCGCATTGCCGCGATGTCACTCACAGCGTACCGTGAAGGCGCGCAGGGGCTTCCAGCCGTACTCGAAGCGCAACGAAACGCACGCGAGATCCTGTCCCAATACATCGACGACCTGGCGGAGGCGTGGATAGCGAGCTCGATCCTGAGGCTTTACAACGTGACCCCGTCCACTCCGTGACGCGCATCGCTCCCGTTTTACTGATTGCTCTCGCCCTCGGCTGTCACAAGTCGGAAAGCGACGCGGCCGGCGATCCCGCCGCACTCGTGCAGGTGAAAACAGCAGTGGCGACGATTGAGCCGTTCGCGGAGCTGATAAGCTCGATCGGGACAGTGAATGCGCGGAGCGGTCACATCGCGGCCTTGAGCGCTCCGGCGCCGGCACGCATTGCGACCGTGCGCGTATCGCTCGGTGAAAAGGTCGGCGCGGGGACCGCTCTCGTTGTGTTCGAGCAGGCCCCCTTCGTGGCCGCCGCACAAAGCGCGGAAGCATCCCTGGTCGCCGCCGAGCGAAGCTATGACAGAGCGCGAAGGCTCGCGGACGCTGGAATCGTTCCGCGCAAGGACGCCGATCAGGCGGCAACCGAGCTTGCCCAGGCGCGCGCGGCGGCCGCCATCGCGCGCAGAGCGGAACAGCTCGCGACGCTGCGCTCGCCGATCTCCGGGGTTGTCACGAAGCTCAACGCACCTCTCGGTGCGCAGGTCGACATCACCCAGACGGTCGTCGAAGTTGCGGACCTCAACGCGCTCGACATCATCTTCAACGTTTCATCCTCCGACGCGGCGCGCATCGCTTCCGGCGCATCGGTGACGCTGAGCGCGGGCGAGAGCGCCAAGGGCGAGCCGCTCGGCGTAGGACACATCACCGATGTGGGCGGAACGGTCGACTCGGTAACGCGTACCGTATCGGTTCGCGCCCTGGCTCCTCCGACCGCGCGACCACTGCGAATCGGCGAGACGATCTTCGGCCAGATTTCGACGTCGGTGCATCCAAGAGCGATCGTGATTCCAGTTGCGGCGCTGGTGCCCGAGGGCGATGGGTTCAAGGTGTTCGTCGTGACCACGGGAAACATCGCGCGCGAGCGCGAGGTCACCGTTGGACGACGCACCGAGGCGAGCGCCGAGATTCTGAGCGGGCTAGCGGCGGGCGAGCGCGTGGTCACCGAGGGCGCTTACGGGTTGGAGGACAGCGTCAAGGTAGCACAGGCCAAATAGTGAAATCGCTATTCGATCTGCTCGCGGCGCAGCGCCGGTTCGTCTACCTGGTCGTCGCGCTGCTGAGCGCCGGGGGGATTTACGCGGCGCTTCGGCTTCCATCCGCGATCTATCCCGAACTCGCGTTCCCGCGCGTGCTGATCGTCGCACAGGGTTCGTCCCTCGGCGCACGGCAGATGCTCTTCTCAGTCGCGCGGCCCATTGAAGAAGCCGTGAGCATCGTCCCTGGCGTCACGCGCGTGCGATCGCGGACGATCCGCAGCGCGACCGAGATCAGCATCACCTTTGCTGACAAAACCGACATGACGTACGCGCTGCAACAAACGCAGGCGCGGGTCAATCAGGTGCGGACGTCACTTCCCGCCGACCTCGATATCGAAGTAGAGCGAATGACGCCATCGCTGTTCCCGATTCTGTCGTACAACCTGGAAGGCGGTGATCCAGCGACGCTGTACGACATCGCGCGCTACCAGCTGAAGCCGCTCATCTCGCGCGTGCCGGGCGTGGGACGAGTGGATGTGCAGGGAAGCGATGTTCGGGAGATCGAGGTCATCGCGGATCCCGCCCGCCTGGCCGCGCAGCGCCTCACATACGAGGACCTTGCCAACGCGATCAGAGAGGCAACGGGAGTCAGCGCGGTCGGACGACTGCCGCAGGACTACAAGCAGTACCTGATCGTGGCCGCGCAGGAAGCGCACTCTCCCGAGGATATCGGTGCAATCGTGGTCGCCCACGGGCTGAGAGTGCGCGATGTCGCCACTGTGACTCTTGGAACGGAAGACCACGTCCGGATCATTTCAGGCGACGGGAAACCCGCGGCCTTGCTCAACATCACGCGCCAACCCGGCGGTAATACGCTTGCCATCGTGGACAGCGTCGCGAGTCTCGCTGCCACGGCGAGCAAGACACTCCCTCCGGGCGTGAGGCTCAAGGCCGTTTACGATCAGGGTGCACTGGTACGCGACGCGATCAAGTCCGTGCGCGACGCGATGATCATCGGCGCCATTCTCGCGGTCATCATCCTTCTCCTGTTCCTCCACCACGCGCGCATCACCGCCATCAGCGCCTCGTCCATTCCGCTCACGCTCGCGATCAGCGTCTTCGCGATGTACCTCGTTGGGCAGACGTTCAACCTCATGACTCTCGGTGCGATGGCGATCGCCATCGGGCTGGTGATCGACGACTCGGTAGTGATCACGGAGAACATCGTCCGGCACCTGAAGCTCAATCCCAACCGTCACGAGGCGATCAGGGAGGCGGTGCACGAGTTGATCTGGCCGGTGACCACGTCCACGCTCACGACGGTCGTCGTGTTCCTGCCGCTGCGCCTGCTCAAGGGAGTCGTCGGTCAGTTCTTCGCCGCTCTCTCGATCACGCTCACGATCGCTGTTCTCGTCTCGCTCGTTCTGGCGTTGACGATCATCCCGCTCATGAGCGATCAGTTCCTGAGAAAGGAGGACGCCGACGGTGCCACAGACGAGGAGCAACCGGGGGCAAACCCTGAACGTGCGGGTGGCGCGATGCGCAGAATCAGTCACGCGCTCGACGCGCTCTCCATTCGCTACGAAAAATCCCTCGGGCAGGTGCTCCACCACACGCGACGAATGCTGGTGGCGTCCGCGATTCTGATCGTCGCGGGCGTGATCGCGCTGCGCTTCGTGGGGTCTGGCTTCCTGCCCGAGATGGACGAAGGAGCATTCGTGCTGGACTATTTCACGCCCGGTGGAACTGCCCTCGCTGAAACTGATCGCCAGATCCACATCGTCGAACGCATCCTCGCCCAGACGCCTGAAGTCGACGGCACGTCTCGGCGCACCGGGGCCGAGCTGGGCCTGTTCGCGACTGCGCAGAACACGGGC
>DATHHC010000255.1:0-18791 GCA_035317285.1 Gemmatimonadaceae bacterium
TCGCCTTGATCTGGTGGCCGCATTTGGGGCACCTGGATCTCGGCTTCACCACCGAGAGGCCTTCCGGCCACCGTCCGATGCAGACGTTGAGGAACGAGCCGACCACCGCTCCCACAACGAATGCGTATATCCCTTCCAAAATCTCAATCATCACCGAAGCTCGTAGAGAATGATTCCCGTCGCAACCGCGACGTTGAGGGACTCAACGTTGCCTGCGATCGGGAGTGATACTGTCCGCTGTGCTTTCGCCCGGATCGCCGGAGACAGACCGGATCCTTCGTTTCCGACAGCGATCGCGAGCCGCAACGGAGCACCCGACTTCTCCAGCGCGCTCCCGCTCACATCCGTCGCCCACAGGTCGATCCGTTTCCGCTCCAGGAAGGCGAGCAGGTCGTCAGCGCCCGCGTGAAATGCGAAGTGCTGGAACTGTGCGCCCATAGAGCTGCGAATCACCTTGGGATTCCACAGATCGACCGTCCCCCCCAGCGCGATGGTTGCGGTGGCGCCGAGTGCCGCCGCGGTGCGAACGATCGTGCCGGCGTTGCCGGGGTCCTGCACCCCATCAAGGACGATCAAGCGACACCCGCCGGCGACATCGAGTGTATCAAGTGAGCGCTGGGGAACTTCGCCGATCGCGATAACGCCTTGCGGCGACTCGGTTTCGGCGGCCGACCGGAAGTCTTTTTCGGAGATCTCGGTTACCTCCATGCCGGACTCCTCGAGGGTCTTTCGCAGGGCCTGGCCACGGGGGGCGTCGAGGAGTTGGGGCGCGACGAGTGCACCGCGAACCGAGAGGTTCGAGCGAAGCAGCTCTTCGACCGAACGTACTCCCTCGGCGACGAACAGTGAGTACTTTTCGCGCGCCTTTCTGCGCCGGAGATCACGCGCTAGGGTGAGGAGTTTCACGCGTTGGTGGTGAAGGGCTCAGCTGGAATAGGAATTGCCTCCGCGTCTCAATTGCAATCTCATTTGCTGGAGTATCAATGAAGCGAATTTTCGTGGGTATCGCGATTACCTGCTCCCTCACTGCATGCGCCATTTCGCAGCAGCAGGAAGTGCAGATGGGACAGGAATATGCGCAACAGATCAACGCGCAACTACCGATTGTTCAGGATCCGGAGATCAATCGCTACATAAATGTGCTCGGAGACTCGATTGCCCGGCTCACGAACCGTCGTGACCTGGACTGGCAATTCTTCATCGTTGACTCCAAGGAAGTGAACGCGTTCGCGGTGCCGGGTGGCTTCGTTTACGTGAATCGCGGGCTCATCGAGCGCGCCGACCAGATGGACGAGCTTGCAGGCGTCCTTGGTCACGAAATCGGACACGTGGTCCGGCGTCACACCATCAAGCAGATGCAGAAGGCTCAGGGCGCTAACATCGGCGTGACCCTGGCGTGTGTTCTGACGAGCATTTGCAACGGTCAGGCTGCCGGCGCGGCGATCAATGTCGTCGGTGGCGCCGTTTTCGCGCGGTTCAGCCGGCAGGACGAAGCCGAGGCGGATCAGGAAGGGTTCAACAACGTCGTGAAGGCCGGTGTCAGTCCGGTTGGAATGGTGACGATGTTCCGGAAGCTGCTCGAAGAGCGGAAGGCCCGCCCTGGTGCGGTCGAATCGATGTTCCTCACGCACCCGCTCGAGGAGGATCGAATTCAGGCGGTTCAGGCACTCATCAATCAGCTCCCGCCAGCCAGGCTCGCCTCGCTCGGCACCGATTCGCGCAACTTCCATTCGTTCAAATCGAGAATTCAGTCGCTGCCGCCCTCGCCGCCCCCGAAACAGCTCCAGTAACTCGCGTCGGTTCGAGAGTCGATGATGCGCCGTGATCTTTCGCGGCGCATCTTTCGTTGATGCGGATTGCGCTCACGATCGCGGGCTCCGATTCCGGCGGCGGCGCCGGAATCCAGGCGGACCTGAAGACATTTCAGAGATTCCGCGTGTTCGGCACATCAGCGATCACCGCGATCACTGCGCAGAACACTCGCGGAGTAAGCAGCTGGGACGCCGTATCGCCCGCTATGGTGCGCGCCCAGATCGATGCCGTCGCACAGGATCTTTTTCCAGGAGCATTCAAGAGCGGCATGCTCGCGAATGCCGGGATCGCGTCAGCCGTCGCCGCCGCGATCCGCGACCACTCGCTACAGAACTATGTCTTGGATCCGGTGATGGTCGCGACGTCTGGCGACGTGCTGCTCGAGCCCGACGCCATCGACATAATCCGCCGGGAGCTGGTGCCGCGCGCGGCTCTCGTTACGCCCAATATCCACGAGGCCGCGATTCTCACCGGCAAGGAGATCGATGACGAGGATTCCATGTCGGAGGCTGCAGAGGCCCTCGTGAACGACATGGGGGCGCAGGCTGCTCTCATCAAGGGTGGCCATCTCGCTTCGGGCAACAGGGTCGTGGATGTGCTCTACGACGGAGACGTCCGCACCTTTCGCGGCCAGCGCATCGAGACGACGAACACTCACGGCACTGGCTGCACGCTGTCGGCCGCGATCACCGCACAGCTTGCGAACGGGGAATCGCTGCACGCCGCCGTGCGCCGCGCGATCGACTACGTGCACAGCGCGATTGCCACCGCGCCGGGACTGGGGTCTGGTCACGGGCCGCTCAACCACCTGGCCGAAGACAACTAAGCCCGCGTCGGGCTCCGCCTCGGACCAACGCCTCCGGACCGACGACTCGTCGGTGATTCTACTTGATCACGGACAACTGCGGCGTGGCAGCGCGCGCCAGAAACTCCGTCACCAGCGACTCGAAGGCCGCGCTCACGCGATTGGTTGTTTCCAGCACTTCGGCATGACTGAGAGCCGCGCCGGTGACACCCGCAGCGGCGTTCGTAATGCAGCTCACCCCTGCGACGCGCATGCCGAGCGTTCTGGCTACGATGACCTCGGGCACAGTCGACATTCCAACCGCATCGGCGCCGAGCAGCCTCAACATCTTCACTTCGCTCGGTGTCTCGTATGAAGGGCCCAGCAGTCCGGCATAAACGCCCTCGCGAAGTGTGATCCCGAGTTTTTCAGCCGTCGTACGCAGAATCCATCGCAGGCCGGGATTGTACGCGTCGGTCATGTCCGGAAATCGGAGCTCGCCCTCGGCGGCTTCTCCGACGAGTGGATTGGCTCCCATGAGATTGATGTGATCCGAGATCATCATCAGGTCTCCCACTGCCAGCTTGGAAGATATTCCGCCCGCTGCATTCGAGACGAAAAGCTCCTGCGCGCCCAGCGCGTGAAACACCCGAACCGGAAACGCCGCCAGCGCGGCCGGATGTCCCTCGTACATGTGAAAACGCCCGCTCAGTGCGACCACCTCGCGCCCGCCGAGGGCCCCGACGATTACGGCGCCCTCGTGTCCGGCGACCGTCACCTCTGGAAATCCGGGGATGTCGCCGAAGGGCACACGCACGGCATTTTCGATGGATTTCGAGAGGCCGCCCAGCCCGGACCCGAGAATGATCCCGACTTTGGGTTGTTGCGCGGCAGCGTGCTTGCGAATCGCAGCCGCGGCTTTGACCGCTGCCTTGGTCGAGTATTCGGGTTTCAAGACTCGGGTCCGATCAGCTGTTCGATCTTGTCGGAGACTTCTTCGATCAGCATGAGCCGCTCCTCCCACGGAAGAAATGCGCTCTCGAACCCATTCAGCGCAATGCCGGCCAGCTCGTCGACAGTGAGCTCGAGGTGCTCCGCCGCGTAGACGTATTCGTCCGTCAGAGTCGTGCCGCTCATCAGGCGGTTATCGGTGTTGAGCGTGACGTTGAGGCCGCGGTCGAAGTATTCCCGGAAGGGATGCGTGGCGTACGACTCGGCCACGCGCGTCTGCACGTTGCTGGTAAGACAGACCTCGAGAGCTATCCGCCGATCGTTGACGTACTGCGTCAATTCCGGATCCTCGATTAGCCGCGTTCCGTGGCCGATACGGTCCGCGCCGCATACGTGCACCGCCTCCCGCACTGACTCCGCGCCGTCGCCTTCCCCGGCGTGAACCGTGACCGCGAGATTGTGCTCGCGCGCGTACCTGAACGCCTCGACGTGACGCGCGGCCGGATTTCCCTTTTCGCCTCCGGCCAGATCGAACGCCACCACGCCCTCGTTCTTGAACTCCACGGCGAGACGGGCCATCTCGAGCGAGCTCTCGGGCGGAAACTGTCGCAACCCGCAGATGATGAAGCGCGCGGTGATATCGAAGTCCTTCTCGGCGCGGCGAAGTCCGCGGAGCGGCGCCTCGACTGCCTGCACGAGCGTCAGGCCCTGAACAACGTTGAGGAGTGGAGCATTTCTCACCTCGATGTAACGCACGCCATCCTCGACAGCATCTTCGGCCAGCTCGTAGGCGATTCGCTCGAGGGCTTCCTCACTCTGCATGACAGAGATGGTCACGTCGAAGCGCCGCAGGTAATCCTCGAGGCTCTGGGCGTCGTCGACCCTCATGAAATCCGCCAGCTCTTCGGGCGTGTGCCTCGGTAGCTGCACCCGATGCTCGCGCGCCAGATCGAGGAGCGTAGATGGCCGGACTGAGCCGTCCAGATGGCAGTGCAGCTCCGCCTTGGGAAGCTGGCGGAGCTTGTTAGAGAAAATCGAGAGCGGCATTACAATGAGTTGAGGTCCTGGTCGTCGCCGGCGGTCTGCCGAGCGCGAACGATGCGAAAAATCGCGCCGTTGTGCACTGGTGTGGTGTTCGCCGTCACGATCCCGCGGCTGTCCGTGATCAGCCGCTCGCCACTTCGCACGGCCACCGCCTGCGTTTCATCCCACGCCTCGACCGCTTCGAGAGCGGTCGAGGTGGCGGCGACGTCGATGGGGCGGGCGTTGATGTAGACGCGAACCGTGTCGCTCATGGTGTGATTGGAGAGATGCGTGCTCCGGCCGGTGCTGCAATCGGCTCCGGGAGTTGCTTGAGATAATCGATGAGCGCGTCGAGGTCCACAATGTTGAGCGGCTTCGAGACGCTGGCGCGCCCACCGGCGTTGTATCCTTCTCCGCCGGTCGCGAGGAAGTCGTTGGCGATCACGTTGTAGGTCTTCGAATCGGATAGCGCCGTGCCATCGGCCATCGTCACCGAGACGATGCGCGATCCCTTGGGCTTCGAAGGATCGTACTTGACGGTCAGGCCGCTGACGTGATCGTCCACCGCACTGCCGGAAAGCATGGCTTCCAGCAATCCACGCAGCTGCGCCCCGGTCATTGTCAGCGAGTAAAGTGTGTTTCCGAACGGCTGGATCTCGAACAGCGATCCGTACGTTGCTTCTCCCGCGCGTAGCTCTGTGCGGATTCCTCCGTTGTTCATGATTGCGACGTCGCCCTTCCCCGCCCAGCGCTGCGAATCGGCGATGAGATTCCCGAGGGCATACTGATGACCCTCGCGCGGCATTGTGGCGGGAATGGTCGCAACGTGACGGCCCACGAGGGGCGCGACGCGCGCGACGGCGCGCCGAACTATTGAATCGATGGCAGCAACCGGCTGGAGCGTGTCGGCACCGATCTCCCGCACCTCATGCCGGATGGGAAGGCCGGCTGCAGTGCCGATCGGCAGGTCGAGAACGTCGAGCGCGCGTCCGACTGAACGCGCCTGGACGATGGGTATTCCCTTGACGTCCGTGTTGATGAGCGTGTGACTGTGGCCACTCACGATGGCGTCAACCTTGGTCGTCAGCTTGCGCGCAAAGTCGATGATCTCTCCGCTGCAATCCGTCGCTCCGCCAGGGCGGCAGCTTGCTCCTGCGTGCGCGATAACAACGATGAAGTTCGCGCCCCGCTTTCTGAGCGCGGTTCCGATGCTGTCCACGATCGGCGCCGGATCGTCGAAGCGGAGTCCCGCCACGTTCGCGGCGCGCGTCGCGGTCGGTGTGGAGACCGTCGAGAATCCGATGATTCCTATCCTCGCTGCCCCTCGCCTGACGATCGTGTCGTTCCGGATCCATGGCACGTCGCGCCCGTCAGTGTATCGAATGTTGGCACTGAAGAATCCGAAGTTCGCCTGGCGCATACGGGCGCGCAGAGTATCCGTGCCCCAATCGAACTCGTGGTTTCCGACCGCGGCAGCGGTGTAGCCCATTCTATTGTAGTACTCCACTACCGGTCGCCCGTAGGCGAGGTTGGAAGCGGGCGTTCCCTGAAACAGGTCGCCGCCGTCGAGCAGGAGCGTCTCGCAGCGCGGCGCGCACTCGTTTCGCGCGCGGTTGATCGCGGCGGCGACGTAGGCAGCGCCGCCGCGGCGGACGCCACTCGCATCCGGCCGCGGCTCCAGCGCGCCGTGGAAATCGTTGGTTCCAATGATGCGGAGGAAGCGGATCCCGGCTGGAAACTGCTGCTGCACCGGCGGTGGTACCTGTGCAGCAGCGACGTCTCCGCCGCGAACCAGTCTCCAATTGGGCGTGAAATAATCGGCTTGCCTGATCGTCCCACGTTGCTTCACTTCGTCGATCAGCAGCTGACGGATTTCCTGCTGCTTGTCGTACACGACCGGAGCGCCGCTCAGCATCGCGTAGCCCCCGCCCCCCGTTTGGCGGTAATTGTTGAGGGCCATGGTGAACGAATCGGTGTCGCGGACCGGTGCGCCTTTGTAGTCGAGCCGCGTGATTCTCGATCCGATTGGTCGAGAGACATCAATGACGTAATCAACGCCGGACATGATATCGAAATTGTAGCCGGGAATCTGCGGGTCCGTCGCGAGCGCAGCAGTCGCGCTCGCGGGTGTCCGATAGTACCTGCTGCTGAACTCGAGATAGTCGCGCAGCTGCTTGCCCGTGATCCTGACCGCGCGGAGCGTGTTGTCGTAGGGATAGAGCTGCGCGACCTGTGCGATCGTGATGGGACCTGGCGCCATCACGACGTCGGTGGAAAAGGCGGCCGTCGACGCAAGATCGGTCCCTGCCGCTTTTCTCTCCGTCTCGAGAATCAAGTCAATGAGCGGCGTGTCTTTGACGCGCGCGGAGTCGGCGGCCCAGCGCTCTGATGTGGAACCGATCGCCGTGGTCACGTAGGCTACAGTCTCGCGATGAATTGCATCTGTCGCTGCCAACACTGCCGCATTCTCGGCGTGCCCGGCCGACTGGACGATGGCGCTACTCCTTTCGCCTGCAATCCATCGTCCACCCGACCTCGACACAATGAGGTGCGCAATAGCGACGCTCGTCGCCCAGTTCTTTGGCTGAATGAGGACCGTCTGGCCGATCGTGCTCCCCGGATTCTCCTTGTGGGAATGACCATAGAGTACGAGATCGACTCCCGGCACCTCGCTCGCGATCCGCGCCGCTACGTTCTCACTGGGCACACCCGTGGTTACGGTATCGTAGCTCGCGGGCTCGTTGAGTCCCGAGTGAACTGTAACCAGCACGATGTCCGCGCCCGCCGCGCGAGCTTCCTGAGCCGCCACCTTCACGGCGGGAACGATGTCGCCGAAGCGCAGGCGGCCCCGGATATTCTCGGCGTCCCAGACCATGACGCCGGGCGTCGTAGCGCCAACGATCCCGACTTTCAGGCCGGCACGCTCTACGATCGTCCACGAACGGTATGCGTGTACGCCTTCGGGATTGACGCGGTAGGTGTTTGCGGAGAGAAAGGGGAACTTCGCCTGCCGAACAGCCGTGTCGAGGTACGGAACGCCGTAGTTGTACTCGTGGTTTCCAATCGCGGATGCGTCGTACTGCATTGCATTCATCGCGGCGACGATTGGATTCGTACGATCAGCGGAGACCCGGGCCGCGACGTATGCCAGGGGATTCCCCTGAAGCAGATCGCCGCCGTCGAGCAGGATCACGCGGCCCAGATTTGCTGCGCGAACCGAATCCACAATAGTCGCCGCTCGCGAGAGCCCGCGGACTGACTCGGCTTGATTGGCGTAGTAGTCCCAAGCTCTCAGGCGACCGTGGACATCGGTTGTTGTGGCGACTACGAGATCGATCGGACCTGTCGATCGCGGCAGCTGTGTAGGGGCACAGGCCAAGGTCAGGAACAGAATGGAGTTACGCGCTCGCAATGTCGTCACTTACGGAAGCCGTTTCACTGGGTGAATTGCAAAGCTAGCGGCGAGGCGGCGGGCGAGGGAGTGCAACGGTATTGTCACGCATTCGTGACAAGCGGCGAGTTGACGGAGCAGCGGTGGTTAAGTCAACTTCCTCAAGTGACGGAACAGAGCGCTGCCGTAGAGCGCGTCCTCGTGGTTGACGACGAGCCCGACATCGTTGCGCTGGTGGCGTATCACCTCGCCAAGTCGGGCTACTCGGTGTCGACGGCCGCCAGCGGCCCCGAAGGGCTCGCCGCAGCGCGACGCGACAAACCTTCGATCATCGTCCTCGACCTGATGCTTCCCGGCTTGTCCGGGCTCGAGGTCATGGAGGAGCTCCGCGCTGACAGCTCGACATCGCGGATCGCGGTATTGATGCTCACCGCCCGCCGGGAAGAGAGCGACCGAATTCGGGGACTTACCCTTGGCGCCGACGACTACCTTACCAAGCCGTTCAGTCCACAGGAGCTGGTGCTCCGCGTCGGCGCCATTCTCAGGCGCGTGAAGGCGGGAGGTGAGGATTCGGAAGATGTCAGACAGATTGGACCGCTGAAGATCGAACGAACCGCGCACCGCGTCACGGTGGACGGTCGCGAGATCGATCTGACTCCGACCGAATTCAAGCTTCTCCTTCTGCTGGCCGAGCGGAAGGGAAGAGTCCAGGCGCGTAATCTGTTGCTTGAAACAGTCTGGGAGGCGGCACCCGACATCCAGACGCGAACCGTCGACATGCACGTGCAGCGCCTGCGCGTGAAACTCGGCCCCGCCGGAGACCTGATCGAGACCGTGCGTGGTTTCGGCTACCGAATCAGAAACGTCAGCGAACGATCGTGAAGCTCGCGCAACGGCTGCTCCTCCAGTCGCTCGCGATCGTCGCCGTTATGGTGGTCTCGGTTGTCGTCATCATCGACAACCAGCTGCACAAAAGCATCACTGAACAGGCCACGCACGACCTGGCCGGAGAGGCCAGACTCCTGGCCATTCAGTGGAAATCGGGAGTGGATCCTGACTCGCTGGCGGATCAGGCGGGTGTCGCCACGGGACATCGGGTCACCCTGATCGATTCAACCGGACACGTCGTCGGAGATTCGGAATTCGACGGGCCCGCCCTGCAGAGTCTGGAGAATCACAGCAATCGGCCCGAGGTAGTCACGGCGCGGAGCAGCGGGGTCGGATCCGTTCGGCGCATGAGCCCGTCCACCGGGGAAGAGCAGCTCTACGTCGCGGTCAAGGCGCCGCCCGGAATCGCCCGCGTGTCGGTGACGACGAAAACAGTCGAGGAGCTTTTCTCGAGGGCGCGGGGAGGGGTGCTGGTGGCCGGGCTCATCTCGTTCCTGCTCGCTGCCGTTCTCGCCGTCCTCTTTTCCCGATCAGTCTCGAAACCGATTGTCGACCTCAGCAACGTCGCTCGATCTCTCGCCGCCGGTGAGCGGAAGCGTCTCCCCGCGCTCGCCGCGCCGGGAGAGGTTGGAGATCTGGCCGACGCGGTCCACCGTCTGGCTGAACAGCTCGAGGCGCGGATCTCGGCACTCGCCGCGGAGCAGTCGATCCTCTCGGCGCTCGTGGAGACGCTGAACGAAGGCGTAATCGCGATTTCTCCGTCGCGTGAAGTGGTACGAATCAGCGAGACGGGTCGTCGTCTCCTCTCGATCGACCGGCCAGTCCCTTTTGGCGTGGACTTTCTGCCGCGCGAGGCGACGTTGCGCGAGGCTATATCGCTCGCGCTGCGGGGGACGGAGACTGAGCCCGAAGAGCTGATCATCGGCGACACGACGCTCTCTCTCACCGCCCGGCCCCTCGTCAACGGCGGAGCGGTCGTCGCGCTATTCGACCTGACACCGATCCGTAGGCTCGAGGCGGTGAGGCGAGACTTCGTAGCCAACGTATCTCACGAGCTTCGCACTCCGCTCACGATCGTCGGCGGATTCGCGGAGACACTTCAGGACCCGGACATCCCGGCCGACAAGCGCGCCGAATTTGCTCAGACGATTCTGAGCAACACGCAACGCATGCAGCGCATCGTCGATGAACTGCTCGACCTTTCGCGCATCGAGACCGGACACTGGAAGCCGCGCCCGGAGCCCGTAAGAATTGAGGACGTTGCAGGCGACATTTTTGGGCGAGTCGCGGCCAGCGCAAAGACGAAGGGCGTCGCGCTCGAAACAAAAGTTGAGGCCGGGGCCGAAACCATCCTTGCAGATCGAACCGCACTCGAGCAGATCCTCCTCAACCTCGTCGAGAATGCGATCCGCCACACTGGCGAAGGCGGGCGAATCATGGTTCGCACGATGCGCGATGTCGATGGCGATGGGGTCTTGCTCGCCGTCAACGACACCGGAAGCGGCATTCCACCCGAGCATCTCCCGAGAATATTCGAGCGCTTCTACCGGGCCGACAGCGGCCGGTCGCGCGAGGCAGGTGGCACCGGACTCGGCCTCGCAATCGTGAGGCATCTCGTTGAGGCCCATGGCGGTAGCGTTCGCGCCGAGAGCACCGTTGGGGTCGGCACGAAGATCATAATCTTCTTTCCCGATGTAACGGCCGCGCTCCAGTCGTGACAAATCCTTTACGTTCGGTGTGACTGTCCGTGACGTAGCCCAGTGAGCTTGTAGCGCGTCAAACTCACTTCCACGGAGTCATAAGTGATCAAAACCGTTCGCAGCATCGCTGTCGCACTGGCAACAGGTGCGGTTTTTTCAGTCGTTGCGGCTGCACAATCAGTGGATCTTACGGGAGCAGGGGCGACGTTCCCGTATCCCATTTACTCGAAGTGGTTCGCCGACTACGCCCAGAGCACCGGCGTCAAGATCAACTATCAGTCGATCGGATCAGGCGGCGGAATCAGGCAGCTGTCTGAACAGACCGTCGACTTTGGCGCTTCCGACGGCCCGATGAGCGATCAGGAGCTCGCCGCTGCCAAGGGCGGACCGGTCCTCCATTTCCCGACCGTGATGGGCGCGGTCGTCATCACCTACAACGTTCCCGGCCTCAATCGTCCGCTCAATCTGACCGGCGATGCGATCGCGGACATTTTTGCGGGGAAGATCACCAAGTGGAATGATGCGCAGATTGTCGCACAGAACCGCGGGGTGGCTCTTCCCAACTCTGACATTCTCGTCGTCCACCGCTCGGACGGCAGCGGCACCACCTACATCTTCAGCGACTACCTCGCCGCCGTGAGTCCTTCCTGGTCGAGCACCCTTGGCAAAGGCAAGGAGATCAAGTGGCCCGTCGGTCTTGGTGGAAAGGGGAACGAGGGCGTCGCGGGACAAGTGAAGCAGACGCCTGGCTCGATCGGCTACGTCGAGCTGGCGTACGCTAAGCAGAACGGTCTCGCGTTTGCCAACGTTCGCAACTCCGCCGGCCGCTTCATCATGCCCTCGATAGCCTCGGTGACGGCCGCAGCCGCGAGCATGAAGCTCCCGAAGAACACCGACTACCGTGTCTCGATCGCGAACGCGCCGGGTAAGGATTCTTATCCCATCTCGTCGATGACCTGGATTCTCGTGTACCAGAATCAGGCTGACCGCGCGAAAGGCGCCAAGCTCGTAAACTTCCTCCGTTGGGCGTACAAGGACGGAGAAAAGAGCGCCGCGGCGCTTGATTACGCTCCGCTCCCTGCACCCATGGTTGCTCAGCTTCAGAGCCGGTTGAAAACCATAACCGTCGCCGGCGCTCGCGTCGGGGAGGATCGATGAAGACAATTACGATCGCAGCACTCGGGCTGCTTGCTCTGCCCCTCGCGCTGTCGGCGCAGACGCCGGCTGACACGACCCGTCCAACTCCTCCACCTCCCGTAAACAATCCGCCTCCGGCTGCAGCTCCAGCGACGGTTTCCATTCCCGTCGATTTCTCCGGGGTGATCTACGCGAACTATCAGTACCGCGGAGATGCGGGTGCGGCAAAATCAACGAACAAGTTCGACCTCGAGCGGGCGTACCTGACTTTCAGAATGCCGGCGGGCGACCGCGCCAGCATCCGCATCACCGCTGACGTGTTCCAGCAGACCACCACGCCAAACGACAACTTCTACAGGGGCTGGGTGATCCGCGCGAAATACGCCTACCTCCAGTACGACTATTTGAAGAGCGCGACTGGGTGGAACGGCCTGGTCCGCGGCGGACTGCTGCACAACGTTGTAATCGATCACATCGAGCAGTTCTGGCCGCGGTGGATATCTCAGACAGCGATTGAGCGTTCCGGAGCCTTCTCATCTTCAGACGCCGGAGTCTCAACGCTGATCTCTTTTCCCAACAAGTTCGGGGAGATCTACGCGACAATCGTGAACGGACCCGGATACACGTCGCGCGAGACCGATCGTTTCAAGGATTACGCGGCAAGACTATCGCTGACGCCCTTCAGCGCGGCTGACAACAAATTCATCAGAACCTTTACACTCACCGGCTGGACTTACGTCGGCGCGGTCGGAAGCGCGTTCGCCGCGGGCGGCGCCGGTCAGGTCGGACCGGTCGGGTCTTCGTTGCCGAGAACGAGATCGGGCGTGTTCGTGGGCCTTCGCGATCCGCGTCTCACCCTGGGCGGAGAATTTGACACACGGAAGGATGGGACCGAGACCGGTGCGAACACCGTCGCGCTGCCACGAGCTGAACTCGACAGTACTCGGCGGCTGATCTCAGGGTTCGTAACGGTCAAGCCATTCCAGCTGATGAACGATCAGTCGACCTTCCCGCTCGGCCTCATCGCCCGCTGGGACCGGTTCAAGCCGAACACTGACACCGATGCCTATATCAACACCGTCATCGGAGGCCTGACCTGGGACCTCAACAAGAAAACGGCGCTCTCCCTGGACTATCAGGAACAGACTCCGCATTCGGGGGCGATCGCCGCGGCAACCAAGACGTACTTCCTGCACCTGGTGGCCAACTTCTAGCCATAGCTCATCAGGATTGTGAGCGCCCCCGGGCGGTTGTGACAATGTCGTTACCTGACGTATGTCGTGACCTCTCGGGGGCGCTCCTATTTTTCAGGTACCAGCCAGTCGCCCTTCAAAAACGAAAAAAACAGGAGCCGTCCAATGAGAGCGATGAAGCTTGCAGCCCTCATGTTGTTGGCCGTCGCATGCGCCAAGGAAGGCGCGAACAACTCAGCCACGGCTTCGTCGACCACCAGCTCCTCGGGCGGGTCGGTCGATCTCACGGGAGCGGGTGCGACCTTCCCGTATCCCATCTACTCCAAGTGGTTCTCCGATTACGCAACCGCCACGGGCGTCAAGATCAACTACCAGTCAATCGGATCGGGTGGTGGGATTCGACAGCTGTCAGAGGGGACGGTCGACTTCGGAGCGTCAGATAGTCCGATGAGCGACGACGAAATGTCCAAGGCGAAAGGCGGCGCAATCCTGCACATACCGACTGTGCTTGGAGCCGACGTCATTACGTACAATCTTCCGGGTGTGACCGCGGCGCTCAAGCTCACGCCCGCAGTGATCGCCGACATTTTCATGGGACGCGTAAAGAAGTGGAACGACAGCCGGATCGCGTCGCTCAATTCCGGCGTCTCGCTTCCGAATCAGGATATCCTGGTTGTGCACCGCTCCGACGGCAGCGGGACGACCTACATCTTTACCGACTATCTGAGCACCGCGGTTCCCGCGTGGAAGACGAGCGTGGGCAAGGGCAAGGAAGTCAAATGGCCCGTCGGGCTCGGCGCCAAGGGCAACGAGGGAGTGGCCGGTCAAGTCAAGCAAACGCCGGGATCGGTCGGTTACGTAGAGCTCGCCTACGCAACGCAGAACCAGCTTCCAATCGCCGCCATTCGCAACAAGTCGGGCCAGTTCGTCGCCGCTTCGGTTCCCGCAGTGACCGCTGCCGCTGCGGGAGCAGCCAAGGCGCTTCCAGCCACTACGGACTATCGGATTTCGATCGTCGACGCCCCGGGAGCAGACTCGTATCCGATTTCATCGTTCACCTGGATACTGGTTTACCAGCATCAGACCGACGCGGTGAAAGGCAAGAAGCTGGTGGACTTCCTCAACTGGGCTCTGACCGAGGGAGAGAAGTCGGCGGTCACTCTTGATTACGCACCGCTGCCGGCGGAGATGGCGACTACCGTCAAGGCCAAACTCACCACCATCGACTTGTCCGGCGCGAAGTGACCTCGCTTCCGGTCAACTGGCTGGAGAAAGAAAAGGATCGGCGTAAGCTGAACGTCGACGCGTCGGCGTTCAGCGATAAGGTTTACGAGGGTCTCACAGCCGCGTGCGCGCTGGTCGTGCCGGGACTCGTCATCGCGATCGCGGTGGCCGTTTTCGCCGCAGCGTGGCCGGCTTTCGCAAAGCTGGGGTTGTCGATAGTCACGACGAGCGACTGGGATGTGGCGGGAGGCCATTTCGGCGCCGCGCCCGCCATCTTCGGAACCATGGTCTCGTCGGCCGTTGCTCTCATCATTGCGACACCGTTGGCCATCGGTGTGGCAATATTCCTCTCAGAATTCTCGCCGTCGTGGCTCCGTCAGCCCGTCGGCTTCCTCGTCGATCTGCTGGCCGCCATTCCGAGTGTCGTCTACGGCCTGTGGGGCATCTTCGTTCTCATCCCGCTGCTGCGAGAGCACGTGATGCCGTTCCTCCGCGACACTTTGCATCTTGGAGCCACGCCGTTCTTCAGCGGCCCCGCATACGGGCCGAGCATGCTTGCGGCCGGAGTGATACTCGCGATCATGGCGCTGCCGTACATCTCGTCGGTGTCGCGCGAAGTTCTGATGGCGGTGCCCCGATCGCAGCGCGAGGCGGCGCTTGCGCTCGGCGCCACACGTTGGGAAATGATCCGCGATGCTGTGATCCCCTATGCCCGCTCGGGAATCATTGGTGGCATCATGCTCGGCCTCGGGCGAGCACTCGGAGAAACCATGGCCGTGACGATGGTCATCGGGAACCGGCCCGAGATCTCGGCATCACTCCTGGCGCCGGGTTATACAATGGCCTCGCTCATCGCCAACGAGTTCAGCGAGGCGACGAATGACCTGCACCTCTCGGCGCTGATGGCCGTGGGCGCGATTCTGTTCATCATCACTCTCATCGTGAATGCTGTGGCGCGGTGGCTCGTGTGGAGCGTGTCGCGGAGGCGCGCACAATGAGAACCGCGCGCAACCGCCACCTCGTGAGCGGAGCGATGATAGGCCTCACGTATACGGCTGCCGCTCTGGCAACCCTGCCTCTGCTTTTCATACTGTTTCATTTGATCGTCAAAGGGGCTTCCTCGATTTCACTGGATTTCTTCACCCACATGCCGAAGCCCGTCGGCGAAACGGGTGGGGGAATGGCCAACGCAATTGTCGGCACCCTGATCCTCATCGGGATTGCGAGCGTGATCGGGCTTCCGATTGGAATCGGAGCAGGGTTGCATCTCGCCGAAAAGAAGACCACACCGCTCGCTCAAACCACCCGGTTTCTCGCAGACGTTCTCAACGGGCTTCCTTCGATAGTGATGGGTATCTTCGCCTGGGAGGTTCTGGTTCGGCCTATAGGGCACTTCTCCGCCCTGGCTGGCGGCGTTGCTCTGGGCGCGATGATGATCCCTCTCGTCACCAGGACCACAGAAGAAATGCTGCTCGTAGTGCCGACATCGCTGCGAGAGGCAGCGCTCGCGTTGGGCTATCCGAAATGGCGAACTTCGATTTCTGTGGTACTTCGTACCGCCCTGGCCGGAATTGTGACGGGTGCGCTGGTTGCAGTGGCAAGAATTGCCGGTGAGACCGCTCCCCTTCTCTTTACAGCGTTAGGTAATCAGTTCTGGTCAACGTCAATTCGAGAGCCGATTGCGGCGCTCCCCCTTCAGATCTTCACCTACGCCACCAACGCATACGAGGAGTTGCATCGGCTGGCTTGGGCTGGTGCCCTCGTGTTGATTTCCATCGTTCTCGTCATAAGCCTCGCGGCGCGATTCGTAACCAGGTCCCGGTTCGGTGCTCCAGTCGACTGAAGTGCTTCGCGAGAAGCCGATGCGCGTGATCACGCCGACTGTCCAGGTACGGACGCCCGAGCCAACCACATCAAAGGACGAGGCGCGGCCGTGCATAGTCGCGAGCCACCTCTCGGCCTTCTTCGGCGAAACCGCCGCGGTCAAGGACGTGTCCATCTCGATTCCTCAGAACGCCGTGACCGCGATCATCGGTCCTTCGGGCTGCGGCAAGTCGACGCTGCTGCGTTGCTTCAACCGAATGCACGAGACGGTCGCGAGCGCGCGCGTCGAGGGCTCGGTGGAAATCCTCGGCAGCCCGATTTACGGCGATGGAACCAGCCCTATCGCCGTTCGCCGTCATGTCGGGATGGTGTTTCAGCGACCGACGCCTTTCCCCACGATGTCGATCAGCGCCAACGTCGCGGCCGGACTGCGTGTTGATTCGAAGAGCCACGCAGCGCGCGGCGCGACCAGCGAAATCGTCGAAGAGGCTCTCCAGCGCGCGGGACTGTGGGCCGAGGTGAAGGACCAGCTCGACGAGAGCGCGATGGCGCTCTCCGGCGGACAGCAGCAGCGGCTTTGCATTGCGCGCGCGCTCGCGACGAGGCCGCGCGTGATACTGCTGGACGAGCCCACGGCTTCGCTCGATCCGTTGAGCACGCAAAAAGTCGAAGAGCTCGTGTACGATCTGCGTCAGACCGTCACAGTCGTGATCGTCACGCACAACATGCAGCAGGCGGCCCGCGTTTCGGACGGCACCGCGTTTCTTCTCATGGGCGAGCTCGTCGAGTTCGCTTCGACGAGGGAGCTGTTCACCGCGCCCAGGGATCCCCGAACGGAGTCCTACATCACGGGACGGTTCGGATGACCGCTACGGCGCCTTCCGCACCGGTCTCGCGAGTTCCCGCTCCAGCCGCGGCCACGGACACCGTCGGCTCCATCGAGGCCCGCGACTTCTCCTTCTGGTATGGGAAGAAGCAGGCGCTCAAGGGCATCTCGCTAAAGGTGCCGCCGAGATCCGTGACCGCCTTGATTGGTCCGTCCGGTTGCGGCAAGTCGACGTTCCTGCGATCGATCAACAGGCTCAACGATCTCATTCCCGGCATACGCCAGGAAGGCGACCTCTGTCTCGACGGAAACAGCATCTATGACCCGTCGCTCGACGTCGTCGCGCTCCGTCAGCGCGTGGGGATGGTGTTCCAACGCTGGAATCCGTTTCCGAAGTCGATCTATGAAAACGTCGCCTACGGGCCACGCATCAACGGCATCGCGGACGAAGCGTCGGTGGACGAGATCGTGGAGCAATCGCTTCGGCGGGCAGCAATCTGGGAAGAGGTGAAAGACCGGCTTCGTACGTCCGCGCTGGGTCTTTCCGGAGGGCAGCAGCAACGCGTCTGCATCGCGCGCGCGCTGGCGAACCAGCCGGAAGTCCTTCTCCTGGACGAGCCGGCGAGCGCGCTCGACCCAAGCTCCACGCAGCGCATTGAAGAGTTGGTCTATGAGCTGAAAAAGGAATTGACCATTATCATCGTAACGCACAATCTGCAGCAGGCAGCAAGAGCGTCTGAATACACTGCGTTCTTCTTCACCGGCGAGCTGATCGAGTTCGGCCAGACCGAAGAGATGTTCACGAGCCCGCGGGAAGAACGCACCGAGGCATATATCACTGGGAGATTTGGATGACACCTGATTCGAGCGCCGCAGGGTTCAGGCATTTTCACGACCAGCTTACTTCGCTCAAGGAAAAGCTGCTCGGCATGTCGTCGAAGGCCGAAGAGCGCACCGACATCGCAGTCGAAGCGTTGATGAGCCGCGATCGGGAGAAGGCAAAGCTCGTGATCGATGGCGATCCGGAGCTCAATCGCCTGGAGATCGAGGTCGAGCAGGCGGCAGTGGAGCTTCTCGCGTTGCAGCAGCCAATGGCGCGCGACCTTCGCTTCATCATCGGCGCGATCAAGGTATCCAACGACCTCGAGCGCGTCGGGGATCACGCGGTCAACATCGCGGAGTCCGCCCTACGGCTGGCCGACATGCCCAAGGTCACGATCCGGGTTCCCGAGATCGAAGTCATGGCAAGGAGAGCGCGCAAGATGCTGAGTGAATCGCTCGACGCATTCATCCGCGCGGACGGAGCGCTGGGGCGAAAGGTCTGCAAGGACGACGATGTGGTCGACTCGCTGCACGATTCGGTTTTTCGGGTTCTCCTCACCCACATGATGGCGGATCCGAAGACGATCACGCCGTCGCTGGAGCTGCTACTGGTGGGCCGGAACCTCGAGAGAGTCGCGGACCTCGCGACGAACATCGGCGAAGACGCCGTTTACCTTGCGGAGGGCAAGCAGATCAAGCACCACCACGAGGAAGATCACTTCAACGCAGGCCGAATGCAGCCAGTGCCCAGTAGCTGAGCGCGGCGACGGTAGCGGACGCGGGGATCGTAATGACCCACGCCCATACGATTCTCCGCGCGATTCCCCACCGCACCGCCGAGAACCGGTAGGTCGCACCGGCGCCGATGATCGAGCCCGCGATCGTGTGCGTCGTGCTCACGGGAATTCCGTAGTGAGTCGCGACCGTGATCGCGATCGCGCCACCTGTCTCGGCCGCGAACCCGCTCACCGGACGGAGCCGGGTGATCCGCGAGCCCATTGTGTGAACGATTCTCCACCCGCCGGACAGGGTGCCGAGTGAGATGGCGGTGTACGCGCCCATCTTGACCCAGAGTGGAATTCCATCGCCCGCCACGTAGAAGTGGTGAAAGAATCCCGTTTCCGTGGCCGTCAGCGGCTTCACCGACACCAGCAGGCCGACGATGATTCCCATCGTCTTCTGAGCGTCGTTGGCGCCGTGCGCGTGTGACAGGAGC
>DATHHC010000256.1:0-2852 GCA_035317285.1 Gemmatimonadaceae bacterium
CCCTCGAACGCGAGTATGTGCGTCGCGATGCGATCCAGAAACCAGCGGTCGTGCGAGATGACAACCGCGCACCCCGGGAAACCGATCAGTGCTTCCTCCAGGGCTCTTAACGTGTCGACGTCGAGATCGTTCGTCGGCTCGTCGAGCAGCAAGAGGTTGCCGCCTAATTTCAGCAGCTTCGCCAGGTGCAGCCGGTTGCGTTCGCCGCCCGACAAATCCTTCACCTTCTTCTGCTGATCCGGGCCCTTGAAGTTGAACTGCGCCAGGTACGCCCGCGCCTGCATCTCGCGCTTACCCACCATGATGACGTCGTTCCCGTCACTCACTTCCTTGTAGACTGTGTTCGCGTCGTTCAGCTCGCGGGTCTGATCCATGTAGGCGAACTGCACGGTATCTCCGACTACCAGCGTTCCACCGTCCGCCTTCTCCTTGCCCGCAATCATCCTGAACAGCGTGGTCTTGCCGGCGCCGTTGGGACCGATGATTCCGACGATTCCTCCGCGCGGCAGCGAGAACGATAGGTCATCGAAGAGCACTTTGTCGCCGTACGCTTTCTTCAAGCCTTTCGCGATCACGACGTCATTGCCGAGCCGTGCGGGCGGCGGAATCACGATCTCGTTCTGCATGACCTTTTCGCCTTCGGCCGCCGTCGCCAGCTCCTCGTACTTCTGAATGCGCGCCTTGCTCTTGCTCTGCCGAGCGCGTGGAGACATGCGCACCCACTCGAGCTCGCGTTCCAATGATCGCTGGCGCGCCGATGCCTGCTTCTCCTCCGTCGCCAGACGAGTACGTTTTTGATCGAGCCACGAGCTGTAGTTCCCCTCGTACGGAATTCCCGCTCCACGATCCAGCTCGAGGATCCACCCGGCAACATTGTCGAGGAAATACCGGTCGTGCGTCACTGCCACGACGGTTCCCGGGAATTCGGCCAGATATCTCTCCAACCACGCTACCGATTCGGCGTCGAGGTGGTTGGTCGGCTCGTCGAGGAGCAGCATGTCAGGCTCCTCGAGCAGGGTTCGGCAGAGTGCGACGCGCCGCTTCTCTCCGCCGGAGAGCTTGCTCACATCGGCGTCGGCGGGCGGAAGGCGCAACGCATCCATGGCGATCTCGATCTTCCGGTCCAGCTCCCATGCGTTTGCCGCATCGATCTTCTCCTGCACCTTCGCCTGCTGGTCGAGGAGCTTCGTCATCTCGTCGTCCGACATCGGTTCGGCGAATTTGTTCGAGATCTCCTCGAACTTTATCAGAAGATCGCGCGTCTGCTTCACCGCAACGTCGACGTTCTCCTTTACGTTCTTGGACGCGTCGAGCTGCGGCTCCTGCGACAGGTATCCGATCCGTGTTCCTTCATGCGGCCACGCTTCTCCCTGAAAATCATGGTCGACGCCCGCCATGATCCGGAGCAGTGAGGATTTGCCCGCGCCGTTGGCGCCAAGGACACCGATTTTGGCGCCGGGATAAAAAGACAACCAGATCCCGCGCAGGATCTCCCGCGATGGCGGGACGACCTTGCGCAGGTCCTTCATTACATAGATGAATTGTGGAGGCATTCGCCAAATTTAACTGCTGAGGACTGCAGAGTCCGCAGTTAGTCCGCAGTCAGTCCGCAGCTTTACTTCGTGTCGCCCATCATCGCGTGATCGTGATCCATGTGGTCATCATGCCAGATGGACTTGAGATCGTTCCCGGCGAAAGTGTTGGCGTGCAGCATCCACCCGAACGCCTGCGGAATGAAGCGGCCGTCCGCCGCATCACACTCTTCCCGGGTCGCCACTCCGAGTGGGCCAAAGACAGGGCGCCCGTTCCTCGTCTCGGTCCAGCGCTCTTTTGGCCGCCGGGCGGGGATGCACCAGTTCACGTGCCGGTGCCAGCGCGCGATACTGAGCGGAACACGCGCGTTGAGGTCCTCCTCGGACGTGCCCCTCGACGCCGTGTACATCGCGCCGATCAGGTGAAACTGGCCCTGCGCATCCTTCTTGTATAAAAGCGAAGTCGGACGCGCGGGATCAAAGCCGAATTGATTCCGAATCGCATTCCGCTTGTTGGTGAAATGGTATTGCGGCTGATTCTTGATCTGGGGCGCGAACATCTTGTAGCCGTCTGCTTCGGCAACGCCCACGTCCTGATACTTCGCGATCGCCTGACGCAGCTCGTTTACCACTCCGGCAGCTTTTGCGGAATCGGCCGCCGTCATGGATCGTGGGCTCGAGTAGGCCATGTGCTTCGACATCGCAGCCATCTTCCAGTCGTCGCTCGGGCTGCTCATGTCCATACCTTCCATGTCGGTCGAGCCGTGCGCCACATGTGATGTGGCCGTGGTCGTATCGGAATGACCGTGCGATTGCTGGGCGTACAACGATCCAGGCACGGCAACTATCAGCATCACGATTAGGCTTGGCCGCATCATCAGACTCCGGAGGATGGAGCAACTCAACACAATCCCATCCTTCGTTAGACGACCAATACGAGCGCCAGTTAACCCCCGAAATCCGCCAACAACTTGCTCAGTGCCTCTGACACCCGCTCGTGGGGCAGCTGATGAATCTCGTCTTCGTGCCACGATATGACCTCACCAGGAGTGTTCCAGGGGCCGTATGGCTTGTGCTCTCGTTTCAGCAAAACCAATGACGGCTTCCGAAATGCCGACGCCGCGTGCGAGATGCTCGTGTCAGGCGTGAAAACCATGTCCGATGTTCCTACCAGCGCGAATGCATCGCGAACCTTCGGAGTTCTGACCGCCAATCCGTTCACCTCGGCCGCCACCTTGTCCACCCGCTCCCATTCGGCAGGCAGGCCCATGACGATGATCGGCATGTTCGGCGCGCGGGCGCGCGCGGCCTGGAGCGTCG
>DATHHC010000257.1:0-5696 GCA_035317285.1 Gemmatimonadaceae bacterium
AACAACAATACGAACTTGCGCTCGCGACGTTTCGGCGTATCTGTTGCGGTGATCGCCTGGCTCACGAACCTGCCTTCAGGAATTCATATGGGTCCTGCCAAACTGAAAACGCGACGCCTCGGCTCCAAGGGCCTCGAGGTATCTGCCCTCGGCCTGGGTTGCATGGGCATGTCGGAGTTTTATGGGCCGAGCAACGAGAAGGAATCGATCGCGACAATCCATCGCGCGCTCGAGCTCGGCATCACAATGCTCGATACCGCTGACATGTACGGACCGTTCACGAACGAAGAGCTGGTCGGACGGGCCATCAAGGGAAAGCGGGATCGCGCCATACTCGCGACCAAATTCGGGAACATGCGCGATCCAAAAGATCCGACCGTACGGGGCATCAATGGCCGCCCGGAGTACGTCCGCCAGGCGTGCGAAGGATCGCTCAAGAGACTCGGCGTCGAGACGATCGATCTCTATTATCAGCATCGAGTGGACAAGAATACGCCGATCGAGGACACCGTTGGCGCGATGTCCGAGCTCGTTCGTGATGGAAAAGTGCGATACATCGGATTATCCGAGGCGTCAGTGAACACCATCCGCAACGCGAATAAGGTTCACCCAATCAGCGCCGTGCAGACCGAGTATTCGCTCTGGACACGCGATCCCGAGGAGGGACTGCTCGATGCGCTGCGACTGCTGGATATTGGCTTCGTGGCCTACAGTCCGCTCGGCCGCGGATTCCTGACGGGACAGATCAAGAAAATCGACGATCTGGCACAGGACGATTTCAGAAGACAGAACCCGCGCTTTCAGGGCGAGAATTTCAGGAAGAATCTCGAGCTGGTGGCGAGGGTCGCGGAGATCGCCAGGGAGCACAAGTGCACACCCGCTCAGCTCGCGCTGGCGTGGGTGCTCGCGCAGGGAGACGACCTCGTCCCGATTCCAGGAACCAGGCATCCCGAACGGGTCGAGGAGAACGTCGGCGCATTGAACATCGTGTTATCCGAGTCTGATCTCAGACGCATCGATGCGGCGGCGCCAAAGGGAATCGCCGCCGGTGAGCGTTATGCGGAAGGAGGGATGAAGACCGTCAATCTCTAATCAGGGCGGGAGCGCTGTTATCCTGGAATGTCGCTTCCCGCTTCCCCTGCCTTCTACCGTCCGCGCCGACTTCGATACGGACCACCGCTTCGACGCGAGTCACCTGAGCGGCCAGATCCACCGGAACCTCCGGAGCCCGAACCAGCCGGTCGAGTCGAACCGCCGGAACTGTGTGGCCGGTGTGAGCCGTTCGAGCTGCCCGACCGGGCAGACTTCGCTTTCGACCGCGCCCGCTCATCCGCCTTTCTGCCCCTGATTGCGGCGATCCGCTCACCGATCGGTATCTCGAGGCGACCTTCTGGCCGCGCGTTGTAGTCGAAATCGGGGATCGTTATCTGTGGTAACCGTTTCCCAATTGCTTTTTCGATCGCGCGAAGATCATTCTGCTCGTCCGGCGCGACGAATGTGAACGCGTCGCCGACTTCGCCCGCACGGGCGGTGCGGCCCACGCGATGGATGTAATCATCGGGCGCCTGCGGGACGTCGAAGTTGACGACGTGTCCGAGTGCCTCGATGTCGATTCCGCGAGCGGCAATATCAGTAGCGACGAGAACTTTGTAGTGTCCGTTCTTGAATCCAGCCAGTGCTGCTGTACGCTGACTCTGCGAACGGTTTCCATGAATCCGCTCCGCTTTGATGCCGCGCTTCACCAGCTGCTCGGCCAGGCGGTTCGCGCGATGCTTGGTGCGAGTGAATACGAGCGCCTGCGCCATCTCACCACGATCGAGCAGCGCCAACAGCAGATCCTTTTTCAGATCCTGCTTCACCGGATAGACAGCCTGCGTGATTCCGACCGCCGGCAGCGAGCGCCGGCCGAGGTCGATCATCAACGGATTGTGGAGCATTTCCTTCGTGAGCGCAGCGATGGGTGGCGGCATGGTCGCGCTGAACAGGAGCGTCTGCCGCTTGGCCGGGACCATCTTGAGAATGCGCTTGATGTCGGGCAGGAATCCCATGTCGAGCATCCGGTCGGCCTCATCGAGCACCAGGAACTCGATGTTCTTGAGAGTCGCGTAGGATGCACTGAGGTGATCCAGTAATCGTCCCGGGGTAGCGACAAGAACGTCAACGCCGGCGCGCATGGCGTGCTCCTGCGGCGCCATACCGACGCCGCCATAGATCGCCGCAGCGGTAATCGGCGTGTGAACCGCCATCGAATCGAGCGCGGTGAGGATCTGCGCGGCGAGCTCTCGGGTCGGTGTCACGACGAGCGCGCGGGTCTTTCCGCGGGGCTTGGCGATGAGGTGATGCAGAATCGGCAGCACGAACGCGGCGGTCTTGCCGCTTCCCGTCATCGCGCAGGCGAGAATGTCACGTCCTTCCAGTGCGGCGGGAATTGCCTCGGCTTGAATTGGGGTGGGTCGCTGAAAGCCCAGCTCTTTGAGGCCTTTTTGGAGGCTGGGGTGGAGCTTTAGTGAAGAAAACGGCAGAATGGAGCCCTGATAGATGAATTGAGTGAGATTCCTGTGTTGAAAGGTACTTAGGCCGGGCCCGCCGCTGGGGGCTATTTACAGCCGGAACAGATAACTGAGCTTGCCGAAGAATCCGTCTCGTGTCCGCCGCAGATCCTGAAACCTGAACTGGCGCGGCTCTTCAAGCGCTGAGCCGTAACCCAGATAGAAGAGCGTACCCGGCACGGGACGGTAGCTGAACAGCCAGTCGGTCGAGAATTCGTTGGTGGTGCTCCCGCTGTCGAGGACTCCATTCACCAGAATCGGATTGCCACTTCGATCCTCGAGCGGTGAGCGGGACCGCGCCGTGTACTGGCCGACCAATCGTAAAAAGATTGGCGGGCTCACCTGATACTCGACCTTGATCCTCGGAATCGTCTCCGACGAAAATCGTGAACCATCTGACTTGCGTGCGATGGTCAGCCGGGAAAAGCTGACCGAGCTCCGAATCGCCGTGGTTGGCCGCACGTCGAGCGCGGCATCGATGCGCGAGCTGTTGCCGGGCGCTGCTTCGCGAAAGATCGGTACCTGGCTTTCCGTGATGCTGGCCGTGCCGCTGAAGTGACGGTACGTGGGCGTCGTCACCCTGAGCGATGCGCCCCATTGATCCTTTTCCGGCGGCGGCACGATGAACGCCGTCGTATCGACCACGGCGATAGGTTGTCCGACAGATCGCTGAATCGACAATCCGGAATACAGCGCGGGATCAAATGCGAAATAGGCGTGGGTGAGAGCTCCGCTCACATTCCATCCGCCCCGAAGCGTCGCACTCGGAAGGATTTGCTCGCTGGTCTCCGCCAACCCGTGACTGCCACGGACATTGTTCCAGATCCGGCCCAACCCAAAAAACGACCCGTAGGTCTGCACCAGGGCGCCTTGAGCGCCGTAGAAGCTGAGCCGGTTGAACGCCCTCGCCTCGATGATGCCGGTTCGATTCACAAAGCCCGCGGCAGCTTTGAAGTCGGGGTCGAGCGACCTCAGGGTATAGTGAAAGCCCCAGGCGCGACCCGTTCGATCCCAGTCTGCCTGATAGAGCGAACCATTCCGACGGTTGCTCAGGCTGTCCGTCCACGACTGGGCGACCTGAAACTGGGCGAAGTAGAGCTTCGAGTGGTAAAAGCGGAAATCGCCACCAGCGACACGCGAGTAATTCCCGCCATCCTCGCGCGCCGTCAACACAGCGCCAAGAGTGTTGCTCGAGCCGAAGTCGTATCGAATACGTGAGACGCCGAACAGCGCCGAGTGATTACCCGCCCACGAATACTGCTTATCGTCCGCCACCACCATTGAGGCGATGTTGGTCCCACCGAGTTTTCCGGCGAGTTTGAGCCCTCCCAGCGGAGCGACAATCTGTCGCGTGTAAATCAGCTGATTGGGAGAATCGAACAACTCCAACCCGTCAAGAAAAAAGGGCCGTTTCTCAGGGTAGAACAGAGCGAATCGTTCGTTGAGCAGCACCTGCCCCACGTCGGCTTCGACCTGGGAGAAATCAGGATTGATCGTCCCGTTGAGCGTGAGATTCTGCTTGATTCCCCACCGGGCATCCCCGCCCAGCTCTCCCTTTTTCTGATAGTCGCGTCCGTTGCCAATCGTCGGTGATCGGTCCGCTTTCGCGGTCACCGTCGGGGTCGCCTCCAGAACGAGCCCGCGCTTCAGGTCGTGCAGCCCGTCGAGCGTGCCAGACTGCGCGAGGAAGTTTGCGTTGGCGCGAATAGCCGGCGCCCATGTGTCCTGGAAGCCCGAGTGCTGCACCCGTCGAAGGATGTGAAGCCCCCAGGTCTGAACTCTCGCCCCCTGGTAGCGAAGGCTCTTGAACGGGATCCGAACTTCGACCTCATACCCGCCTTCGACCAGACGCCCCTTCGACTCGAAGAAGTAGTCGGGATTGAGATCCACGCTGCCCTCAAGCGGGTTGATGTTTCGAAAACCACCGCCGCTCGCGGAAGGACCGCCCGCACCTCCGGCAAACTGGGCGCTCCGCGTTCCATCCTGCTGAACGCCGTAGGGATTCACGCCGAAGAGGAACGCGATCTGACGCGCGTTGTCGGTGTCGAGGAGGATCTGTATCTGATCCTCGCTGTCGATGTTGTCGCGGTTGGCGTGCGTCGCCCGAACGACGTTGCCATGTATCTCACGCGCCCTGATTCCGAAGTAGATCGCGTCGGGCGAGTACCACACCAGAACTTCGGTCGGCTCGTCTGCCGGACGGCCATCGACTGGCTGGTATTGGGAGAAGCCCGACAGTCTCGCGGCTTGGTTCCATATCGGTTCGTTCAGCTGTCCGTCGATTGTGACAGCAGCCTCGACGCGCGGAACATCGACGTGAATTCGGTTCGCACGCCCGCCGTAGACGAGCGTCGAGTCCTGGAGCAAGGCAACGGCAGCCAAGAAGGTCATGAGCATGGGGCTGGAATCTATCCCCGCCAGACTTTCGGCACGACAGCAGGCCGACGACCATAGCAGTCGCCCGACCTAGGTCCTAATTCGAAGCGTTAGCACGCGCCAGCGGCCATTAACTCTTAGCTTCCGGTTCCGCTTGGCACTCGACTTGAAATAGTAGTTACGTCTCTTCTTAAGTGAGTCCCGTCCCATGAAGATTTCCAACCCACAGCGGCTGCGCGCCCTTATAGCGCTCCTGATACTCGGCTCCGTCGGAGCGAGCGCGTGCGCGAGCATGAACAAGAAGCAGGAAGGTGCGGTGATCGGAGCCGCCGCTGGCGGCGCGATAGGTGGCGTTATCGGCAACCAGACCGGCTCGACCGCGAGGGGTGCTATCATTGGCGCCGTGGTCGGTGGTGCCGCCGGTGCAATCATCGGCCACCAGATGGATCAGCAGGCGAAGGAGCTGAGTCAAAGCATCCCGGGCGCTACCGTCGCGCGAGTGGGAGAAGGAATCGCAGTGACGTTCGAGTCGGGACTCCTGTTCGCGTTCGACTCGGATCAGATTCTGCCGACAGCCGGAACGAACCTTACCGAGCTGGCAAAGAGTTTACAGAGGTACCCGGACTCGCAGCTCCTGATCGTCGGACACACCGACTCCAAGGGTGACGATGCCTACAATCAGCGTCTTTCGGAGCGTCGCTCTGCTGCAGCGGCCGCGTATCTTGCCGCGCAAGGTGTAGACAGATCCCGCCTTGCCGCATCGGGCAAGGG
>DATHHC010000258.1:0-8910 GCA_035317285.1 Gemmatimonadaceae bacterium
CCGGTGAGAAGGCTTATCATGAGGCGCTCGACCATGTAGTCCTGGCCGACGATGCGGCGGCCTACCTGGCGGACGACCTCCTGGACCATCGATGCATCAGCGGCTATTGCGGTGGTTCCGTTCACGTCTTGCTCCTCCCGTAGAGTCCTTGCTCTTGCCGCTGCCCTTGGTGAGCGCGGCAATGATCTCTTTCTCGCGCGCCGTCAGGGAGCGCGTCTTGCCTGATTCCAGCGACCCGAGTTTCACCGGGCCGAACTTCGTCCGCACCAGCCGCAAAACCTCCAGGTTCAGCGCCTCGCACATCCGCCGAACCTCCCTCGTCTTTCCTTCAGCGATCGTCAGCTCGACGTCCCACATGCCGCGACCAATCCGCCGGGCCGATACCGCTGTCGGCATGACCAGGCCGTCTTCCAACTCTACACCTTTCATCGCGGCTCGTGCCGCATCCGCGCCGTCGCCCCTCACGGTGGCGACGTAGGTCCGCTCGATCTCGCGGCTCGGGTGTGTCAATTTGTGCGCCGCGTCACCGTCGGTCGTAAGGAGGAGAACGCCTTCGGTCATGTAGTCCAGGCGTCCGACATAGGTGAGCCCGGGCACGTCTTCAACCAGATCGAAAACCGTCGCTCTCCCCTCCGGATCCGAGCGCGTCGTCAGTACGCCGGTCGGCTTGTTGAGAACGACCCAGTCCGGTGCGGCTGGTAGAGCAACGGCCTTGCCATCGACAGTGATCTGGTCTTGTTCGGGGTTGACGCTCTGGCCGGTTTGCGCCACGGCTCCATTTATCCGCACGCGCCCCTCGGCGACCAGCTCTTCGGCCTTGCGACGTGAGGCGATTCCCGCGCGCGCCAGCGCGCGCTGAATTCGCATTGATCCGGGCATCAGTCTGCCCGAGGGGGCGCCTCGCCGTTGCCCTTCGTAGCAGGCGCAGGCACTCCCCCGGGCGGAGTCGCCTGCCGTGGGGCCCGCAACGCAATTGCCAGCTCGTCGGCCCGTGGAAGTTCTTCCAGATGCCTCAGTGCGAACTGCTCGAGGAACGATGGCGTAGTTCCGTATAGCAGCGGACGCCCCAGCCCCTCACCGCGTCCGACTACGTCGATCAGTCCGCGCTCGTGGAGGGATTTGAGAATTGCCCCCGCGCCGACACCCCGGATCTCCTCGACTTCCGAGCGTCCGATCGGCTGCCGGTAGGCGATGATCGCGAGTGTCTCGAGCGCCGCCGTCGACAACCGCTGTGGCCGAGCGGCGAGCTGTGCCCGCTCGATCGCTTCGGTGTACTCCGGCCTGGTCAGGACCTGCCATCCTCCCGCGACTTCCACGAGCTCGACACCGTGGCCATCGGTGTCGTAGTGAAGGCGCAGCTCCTCGAGCGCGGATTCCAGCGTCGTCTCCGTGTCGTCGGCGTGCGCCGCCATCGCGCGCAGCGCATCGACAGGGACGGGTGTGGCGCTCGCGAAGAGCGCCGCTTCAAGCAGCTTCGCTAGGGGTGTCACGTGTTATCTCGAAGGCGGCAAACGCCTGCGGCTGCAGGAGTCGGAGCTCGCCGCGCTTCGCCAGCTCGAGAAGAGCAAGCAACAGCGAGAGGACCTCCCATGGCTCCGCCTTCTTCGGAAGAATGTCCTTCCACTGCGCGCGGGCGCGAATCGCAAGAAGAGCGCGCACGATTCCAATCGCGCCGTCCACGTCGAGGGCGCGCGGAATTACATCGTGGATGTGGGGTTTCTTCGCGAGCCGAAGTACCCGATCGACCGCCGAGAGGAGCTCGGGCAACGAGAGCGACAGCTTGCCCGGAGTCGGGATCTGCACGGATTGCTGACTGTATGCCCGCGCGAACCGCCCGCGACGCTCCTCACTTCGACGCTCCAGAACGTCGACGACTTCGCGCACCTGCTGGTACTCGAGGAGCCGCCGCACCAGCTCGGCCCGCGGATCATCCCAGACATCCTCTCCTTCTCGACGGGGAAGAAGTGTCTGTGCCTTGATTCGAACGAGCCGGGCCGCCATCTCGAGATAGTCGGCCGCCTCGTCCAGCTTGAGCGTCGAGATCCGCGCCAGAAACTGTTCCGCGATCCGCGCGATCGGGATGTCGTAGATGTCTATCTGCTCGTCGCGAATGAGCGTGAGCAGGAGATCGAGGGGGCCCGAATACTCGGCCAACTCGACGACGAACACTTCTGACGCCGCCGACTCAGCGACAGCCAGCGAACCGGCGGACAGCGGACCCGGGGTCATCGCATCTATCATCAGCGGACTCCCCGCGATCCTTTCACATGGTCCATGGGCTGGGAATGATGTAGGGGAATACAGCTCGCGCCGCCACACTATCAAGGAAGAACACAGGAGCGAACCAGAGGTTGAGGAGCGGCCGGCCAAAAGTGAGAAGCAGGATGAGTATGAGCAATCCCTGACTGCCAATGCGCTGATAGTTGAGCGCCCACGCCGGAGGCAGAATGTATTTGAAGACGTGAGACCCATCGAGCGGAGGTATCGGTATGAGATTGAAAGCCATCAGCGAGAGATTGATCACAATGCCGAAGCGAAGCATGGTCTGAATGATGGCGCCGGTCGTCGCCAGTGCCGGGACCGAGCTGCCGATGACTCCTACCAATACGATCAGCGGCACGCAGATAATCGCGATCACGAAATTGGTGGCAACTCCCGCGAGCGACACAATGATGTCGCCGCGCTTGAAGTTGCGATAATTCCGCGTCACGACGGGAACAGGCTTCGCACCCCCGAAAGCCATGGTTCCGCCACTACCAAAGAACGTCAGCAGCGGCAGCAGGATCGTCATGAACGGATCAATGTGGGGAAGCGGATTCCAGGTGAGTCGACCGAGCATGTATGCGGTCGTGTCCCCCTGCTTCAGTGCCGCGTATCCATGGGCATATTCGTGCGCCACCATCGAGAACAGCAGGATGGGCGCAAGAAGGATGAAGTACTGGAATTTGTCCAAAGTATCGGAGTTGTGGTTTTGTGCGGCGCGTAGAAGTTACCATTACTCACCATTAGTCGGCACCCGTTAGCAAAAGAATCCGGGTTGACGTGAGCGCTCTTCGAGGGCAAATTTCATGGCTAAACCACTGCCCTAAAGAACCCGGAGATCAGTTAGTGCCAAATCTTGCTTCAGCGAAAAAGAACATGCGGAAATCACGCGCCGCTGCCATCCGCAACCGCGGCCAGAAATCCGCCCTCCGCACCGCCCTCAAGCGGGCGTCCGCCGGAACCGCTGAGGAGAAGTTGGCCGCGGTCAAGCTTCTCGACCGTGCTTCGCGCAAAGGTCTGATCCACCGGAACGCCGCGGCCCGCCACAAGAGCCGTCTGGCGAAAGCGAAAGCCGGTAAGTAAAACCCCGACGAAAACCAAAAGGGCGCCTAACAGCGCCCTTTTTTGTTTTGCGTAGCTCGAAGCCCCAGGCCGTCCCGCCCACGGCCCCTAGCCGGTAGTCGTAAGTGCAGTTAAGTCGGCCAATTGAAGCCGGCTTACATCGTCGCGAGCTCTCCCCCGCAACGTTCGCAATACCACTCGGTCGGATAGTTCGCCGCCCCGCACTCTGGACATTTGAGCGTCTTGTGTTGCTCTGATCTCGGATCCTGTGTGCCCCCAGTCTTCGGAACTGAAGGCGGAGTCGCCACCGCGGTCGATGGTGGTGCGCCCGAACCGCCTCCCGGCCGAAGGACGGGAAAGTCGTCGAACGGCGAGCGTCCACCGGTGTTGGTCTGGGACGGCTGCTGCCCTCGTCCCGCCATCGGTTGCTCGGAACGAGCGGGCGGATTCAAAGTCGGAGGTTCGGGAATCGCCGGGCGCGGCACGACTGGCGATATCGGGGGACGCGACCCGTCCTCGGAGTTGACTCTCCCCGCCGCGATCGCACCTGCCGCCTTTTCCTTCATGCTCAGCGCGAAAATCCGGTTCAGCTCATTCAGCTGCGCATCGAGCGCGGCCTTCTCCTTCACCAGGCGCGCCAATTCCTTGTCCCAGGCGCCGCCTATCTCCTTCCATTGCTTGTCGGTGTACTCGCCGACCGCCGCACGCAGCTCGGCTTCCTGGCGGGCATCCCGCTGCTGGGCCTCCTGGCGGGAGACGTCCTCCAGCCTTAAGGTCAGCGCGTCGATGTTTTCGCGCAGCTCACCGGCCCGTTCCGCCAGCTTGCTCGAGACCTCACGCAGGCGCGTCTGATAGTCCGCCTGGACGCGCTCATATACAGATGCGGAAGTGTTCGCACGCTTCTCGTCCAGCGCCGCAAGCCACTCCTCGTATCTCTGGCGCTCCTTCAGGAGGCCATTCAGCGCGTCCAGTGAGACCGGGTCCTTCTCAGCCATCGTTACTTCATCCCCTTGTTCGTTTCACCTTCTCCCGACCGCGGACGGGATTCCCCGAGCGATAGACGACCGACCCAGCCACAATAGTACAAGCGGCACGCCCCACCAGAGTCGTCCCGTCGTAGGGACTGTTCCGTCCTTTGGACACAAACTGTGACGGGTCAACCTTCCAGCGCGCCTTGGGATCGAACACCGTGATGTCGGCGGCAGCCCCGCTCTTGAGCGATCCGCCCGGAAGGTTGAAGATACGTGCGGGGGCGCACGCCATGCGGTCGACGAGGTCCGAGAAAGTGAGATGACCGGTCTCGACGAGGTTTGTCACGATCACTGCGAGCGCTGTTTCCAACCCGACGATTCCGTTCGGCGCATCGGCGAACTCGCGCTCCTTTTCGTCGTAGTGGTGGGGCGCATGGTCCGTGGCGATGAGATCGATCGTTCCGTCTTTCACGCCCTCGCGAAGTGCTTCGACATCCTTCGCGGTGCGAAGCGGTGGATTCATCTTCGCATTCGTGTTGTAGCCGCGCACACTCTCCTCCGTCAGCGAGAGGTGGTGCGGACAGACCTCCGCGGTGACCCTTATCCCGCGTTCCTTCCCCCATCGAATCAGCTCGACAGATCCCTTCGTGCTCATGTGGGCGAGATGAACGTGCCCGCCCGTCAGGCGCGCAAGCAGGATGTCGCGGATCACCATGATCTCCTCAGCTTCCGCTGGAATTCCCTTGAGACCGAGCTGTGCGCTGACAATGCCTTCGTTCATCGACCCGCCGGCCGAAAGCGTCGGCTCCTCGCAGTGGTCGATCACGGGAATCTTGAACGTGCGCGCGTACTCGAGCGCCGTTCGCATCAACTGCGCGCTCGCGACCGGCTTGCCGTCATCGCTCACGGCAACAGCGCCCGCCCCCACCATCTCTCCAAACTCAGCTAGTGCCTTGCCTTCCTGGCCCACGGAGATCGCACCAATCGGATACACACGCGCCGACTCCGCTCGCTGCGCCTGGCGGACGATGAAGCCCACGGCCGCCTGATTATCGGTGACGGGGTCGGTGTTCGGCATCGCGCACACGGCGGTGAAACCACCTGCCGCTGCTGCCCGGGCTCCGGTCGCGATCGTCTCGACATCCTCGCGTCCGGGCTCGCGCAAATGACAGTGCACGTCAATGAAACCCGGCGAGACGATGAGGTCGGCGCAGTCGATCACGTCGGCATCTTTCGGGGCGGCGATCGTTCCCCCGACGCCTTTGATCACGCCCTCCGCAATGAGCACGTCACCGACTCCGTTCAGACGTCGCGATGGATCGATTAGAGTTCCGCCTTTGAGAAGGATCGGCTTCATTCCCTCTCCTCTCGTCCGCGGCCACTCCCACCCTTGGCTGCCTCCGCCAACTCCGGCTTGCCGCCGGCCAACAGGTAGAGCACCGCCATGCGAACCGCCACGCCGTTCGTGACCTGATCGAGAATCACACTGTGCGGACCATCGGCCACGTCGGAGTCGATCTCGACGCCTCGATTCATTGGACCGGGGTGAAGGATCAGAATGTCGCGTGGCGCCCGGTCGAGCCGCTCGCGCGTGATTCCGAAGACGCGGTTGTACTCGCGCGCCGAGGGAATGTACCCGGCCGTCATTCTCTCGAACTGGAGACGCAGGACGTTGAGCGCTTCCGCCCACTCGATCGCCTCTTCTACCCGATCGAAGATCCGGACACCGAATTCGTCGATCGCGTTCGGGAGCAGCGAGCGCGGCCCGCAAACCGCCACTTCCGCACCAAGCTTGTTCAAGCCCCAGATGTTGGACCTGGCCACGCGCGAGTGCAGAATGTCGCCGCAGATGCAGATCCGCCGGCCCTTCAGATCGCCGAACCGGTCTCGTAGCGTGAGGATGTCGAGCAGCCCCTGCGTTGGATGCTCGTGCGTGCCGTCCCCGGCGTTAATCACATTCGACTGAATCCGCTCGGCCAGAAATTGCGCCGCGCCCGAAGCCGAGTGCCGGATGACGACCATGTCGATCCGCATCGCCTCGAGATTGCGCGCGGTGTCGACCAGCGTCTCACCCTTTGAGACACTCGACCCGGAGGCGGAGACGTTGACGGTGTCCGCGGAGAGTCTCTTTTCAGCGAACTCGAACGAGATCCGCGTTCGCGTCGAGTTCTCGAAAAAGAGGTTGACTATCGTCGAGCCGCGAAGCGCCGGGACTTTCTTGATCGCACGCTCGCTGATTTCCTTGAACGGTTCGGCGGTATCGAGAATGAGTCGAATCTGGTCGCCCGTCAGCGACTCGAGGCCGAGGAGATCCTTGCCGAGTGTCCCCGTCACGCCGCTGACTTGGGCACGATGACGACCTCGGTTCGCTCGTCGAGCTCGGCAACCATCACATCTACGCGCTCGTCATCTCCGACTTCGATTTTCTTACCGACGACGTCGGCATGAATCGGCAGCTCTCGGCCGCCCCGATCGATCAGAACCGCGAGCGAGATCGAGGCCGGCCGCCCGAAGTCGGCGAGCTCGTCGAGCGCCGCTCGCACGGTGCGCCCCGTGTACAGCACGTCGTCGACGATCACGATGTGCTTGTCGTCGAGATCCCACGGCAGGTATGTCGGGCCGACGACGGGACGGGGCCCGACCGTTTGCAGGTCATCGCGATAGAGCGTGATGTCCAGTGAGCCCTGCGGGACTGTCACGCCTTCGCCGCCCTCGATCATCTTGACGAGCCGGTCGGCGAGCTGAACGCCGCGACGCTGGATTCCAACGATGATGAGATTGTCTGTGCCGTGGTTGAGCTCGACAATCTCCACGGACATGCGCTTCAAGGTGCGCTCGACGGCCCGGGCGTCGAGGACCGTCGTGGTTTTCGTAGCCATTGGTTCACAAATATGGCTTGCCGCGTCCCCTAATTGAAGAGACTCCGTCGCGGCGAGACACTATTCTTATCTGATGCTGGCCGAACTACTCAGGCTTTTTGTCGGAAAGCGCCAGCCGGACTCTGTCACCAGCCACCGGGTGCTTGGGATTCCGGTGACAGTGTACAACACCCGTCCCGACGTAGACACCAGCGCCGTACTCGCGCGTCTCGAGCGCAGCCTGTCTCTAATCGAGCGGTACGTGCCGCACCATTTCCACCATCTCAGGAGAGACTTTGCGTACATCGTGGTGCAACGCTTTGCCTGCCGGGGAGCGTACTTCCACGAGCAGCGCGCGTGCCTGGTCGAGCTGACGTTCACCGTCAACCCGGACTTCTCCGATGCCGAAGTCGCCGCGACCATCCTTCACGAGGCGATGCATGCCCGCTTGCACGCGCTCGGCTTTCCGCTGGAAATGGAAGATCGCGCGAGGCAAGAGCGCTTCTGCCGCCGAGCGGAGATCGAGTTCGGAGCGCTGGTGCCCGGCGGTGAGCGGGTCGTTGAGCGCGCACAGTGGACGTCCGATCTTTCGGATGAAGAGGTCGCTCCCCGGATAGACCCTCGTCTAGCAGCGGAGCGCATCGCTGAGGTCGATCGCGCGGCGCTTGGTAAGGGCAGGACCTAACTGCAGCTGCGGTTTTACTTGATCTCCACCCCGTTCTCCTGCTCCACCATCTTGACCGCTTCGACGTGATCCGCTGCTTCACCGAGCTTTTCGCGGGCTTCATGAAACCGTTTGGCGGTCAGCGAGATCAACGGAGTCGTGGCCTTGAGATCATCGGCCATTACCGCAGCGATGCCGATGTCCTTTTCCAGAAGCGCCAGCCGGAACGTCCGTGGGAATGCGCGCGTGAGGACGCGTTGCGGAATCAGGTTTTCGGAGCTGTTTGATCGCCCGCTCGACGAGTTGATGACATCGAGAGCAACGGTCGGATCCACGCCGGCCTTCACCAGCACCGCCAGGCCTTCTGCCGCCGAGAGAATGTGAACGGCGAGGAGCGCGTTGTTCACGGCCTTGATTGCGTCGCCCGCGCCCACTGCCCCGGCGTGGACGATCTTCTTTCCAAAGGCTTCGATCACCGGACGAACGCGCTCGAACACCTTGATCTCGCCGCCCCACATGACTGTCAGCGTTCCCGCCTTGGCGGCGGTCGTTCCGCCACTCACCGGCGCATCGATGAACTCGACCCCGCGTCCGCCCAGCTCGGCCGCGATCGAGCGCGACGTCGGCGGATCGCCGGACGTGCAGTCGACAAGGACGGCTCCCTTCCGCAGGGCGCCGAGCATCCCGTTCTCGCCGTGCAGCACCGCCTCGACCTCGATCGACGACGGCAGGCACGTGATCACGACGATTGCGTCGCGTACCGCCTCGGCGGGCGTCCGGGCCACGCGGGCCTTGTGCGTGCGGACAAATTCATCCGCTTTGGAAGCAGTTCTATTCCATACGACCAGGTCGAATGGATCCCGCGCCAGATGCGATGCCATCAGTACGCCGATGTCACCCAATCCCAGGAATGCGACTTTCATTAGTTGGCTGTATGTGTTGACGTTGTACCACCAGCGGCCGTTGCGCTGCTGTGCGCATACACGATGGCCGAAATGTCAGCGATCAGTTTGCTCGACCTGGTGCCATCGGGAATGCCGCGCGTGAGCACTACCAGCACGTAGGGCTTTCGTCCGGAGGGATAGACGATTGC
>DATHHC010000259.1:0-3698 GCA_035317285.1 Gemmatimonadaceae bacterium
CCCTGAAGCGCGCGCAGGTGCTTCCCCACCGTCTCCGCGTCCCCGCGCACGATCGGCCCCGTGAGCGCATCGTCCGGCAGCGCCTGCTTCATGTTCGCGAGCGCGCCGCTCATCAGACTCTCCACCGCCTGGTACGCGCTCGCATCGGGAACGCCGATATCGTGAAGGAGGTGGCCGGCCACCGACGCGAGCACCACCGGAAAGTTGGACGAGATTACCGCGGCCGCGTGGTACGCAGGTTTCTTCCCGGGTGGAATCTCGAGCACGCGCGCACCGATGTGCCCGGCAAGACGGCGTGACGCGTTCTTCGCCGCGTTCTCACCATCGATCCCGATCCATCCCTTCCGCAGCAGCTCAGCCGAGATTTCGGGATCGGTGAACGGAACGAGCGGATGGAACGTCCCGCCCGGAAAGCCGGCCTGCGTGAGCGCGCCGAGGCCCGCCGGCTCCGCGATCGCCGATGTGTGCAGGATCACGGTGTCGCGCGCGATACGACCGTCGTTCGCCGCCACGGCGACTTCCTCGATGGTCTCGTCGAGCTGCGGATCGCGCACGCACAGGATCACAACATTCGCGCGCGCAGCATCGGCGGGAATGAATCCAGTCGACGTAGCGACACCCGATGGCCGCTTGCCGTGCATTCCGACGACGTCTACCCCCGAAGTGCGAAAGGCGCGGAAGAGTCCGCGCCCCACGTGGCCAGGCCCGATGATGAAGACCCGTTCGGTCACTGTCCTCCGTCCTCTGCACGGGTGGAGTCGGGGGCGGTAGGCGCTTCGATCGCCTTTCGCAGCAGGTCGTGCTCGGACTTGGCCCCGCGCGCGAGCTGTAGGGCTTTCTGCAGCGGTTTGTCTATCGAGGCACGCCGGCGAAACTCGGCCTCGCTCCCAAAAACGTAGCGCGCGATGTCAAAACCGATCATGCGCGAGACGAGCGGTTCCGCCTCATCGTAGACGTTGCGGGGTATCTCGATTCCGCGGGCCTTCATCCGGTTCCACACTTCTTCCCGCATGGCCGGCGTCACCTCGAAATTCGGTGACGCGACTCCCCGCGTGCCCTTGAGAAAGAGCGCGTAATCGGTGACCGCATCTCTGAAATGACCCGCGTTCACGCCAAGCGCTCGAACAAAGATTCCTTCCACGGCGGGCGTGACGCTGTCCCCGGCGATGATGTCGGGGGTGATTCCCCCGCCGCCGTAGACTGTGCGCCCACCATCCGTGCGGAATTTCTCGCGAATGGGGGGAAGCACATCATCCGGCTCGTCGTCGCTCGGAATACGTCGCGTGATTGAGCGGCCGACAGGCGTGAACCAACGCGCCGTCGTGATCTTGAGTCCGCCCTCTGGTCCGAACGAGATCACGCTCTGCGCGCTCCCCTTCCCGTAAGTAGGCGTGCCAATGAGCACCGCGCGATCATGGTCCTGCAGCGCGCCGGCAACGATCTCGGCCGCGCTCGCGCTGCGCCCATCGACGAGCACAATGAGCGGAAGCTGGGGCCACCGCTGGAGTGCAGTGTCCGCATACTCGCGGTTCGATTCGGGCACCCGTCCACGCATGCTCACGATCTTCTGTCCCCGGTCGAGGAAGAGATCGGACACCTTCACGCCCTGATTCAGCAATCCGCCCGGATTCGTTCGCATATCCAGCACGAGCGTTTTCATTCCGCGTGAAAGAAGCGCCGTTATCGCGTTGTTCAGCTCCATGGCGGTGGAATCGCTGAACGCCTTGAGATCGATATAGCCCACGCCCTCACCCATGATCGACGCTCTGCGAACGGCGCTCTGGTGAATCGTCATGCGCTGCAACGTCAGATCGATTGGTGTGGAGACCCCAGGGCGCTCGATTTTGAGTGCTACAGAGGTGCCCGGCTTCCCACGCAGCACCTTCGATGCCTCTTCGTTCGTCCAGCCCTTCGTTTGCTTGCCGGCGATCTCGATGATGCGGTCGCCTGGTTGGATTCCCGCGCGCTCCGCTGGCCCGCCCACGACGGGAGCCACCACGATCAGCCAGCCATCGCGGAGGTCCACTTCCAGCCCCAGTCCCGCATAGTTCCCGGACGTCGTCTCGTTGAGGCGCGCAAACCGATCGGGTGGAAGGAACGTCGAGTACGGATCTCCCAGCTCGTAGAGCATTCCATCTACCGACTTGCGATACAACGACGAGTCGCTAACCGGCTCGACGAAGTCGTCCTGAACCCGCCGGAACACGCTCTCGAAGAGCTGCGCGCCTTCGAAAGCGGTAAATGTTCCAGTGTGCGCGCCACGCTGCAGTAGCCAGCCCCCGGTCACGAGAGCGCCGAACAGCGTACCGGCCACGATCATCGTGCGGGCGCGGGCGGAAGCGCTGGGAAGTTTCAGTTTCATCACTTTTTCAACTCTTGATGCTGCCAAAAGGGTGCGGGAACGCCGTCGCCAGCGCTGCGATGATTCGGGTTTGCACGGTTATTTCGTCACCAGTGCCATCTATCAACTTGATTGGTCCGCACTCGGTATGGGAGTCCTGCCACTTCTTATCCGCAAACTGGCGAAAGGCGCTCGTCACACGCTGGTGGAATTCGTCGTCGGCGCGCTCGATCCTGTCGCGGGCGCCGCGAGCATCGGCTCGGCCAAGACCCTGGGTAGCCGGCACATCGAGAAGGAGCGTGAGGTCCGGCACGAGACCGCCCGTCGCCAGCCGGTTTGCGGCACGCACCTCTGACTCGGGAAGTCCCCGGCCGTAGATTTGATACGCATACGTGGACAGAAAAAATCGATCGAGCAGAACCACTTTGCCGGCCGCCAGCGAGGGCTGGATCTCACGCGCGGTCAGCTCGGCGCGCGACGCCATGAACAGGAGGGCCTCCCCGGCATCAGTGATTCCGTGCTCTTTGTGGAGAAGGATCTCCCTGATTGAATCGCCAACGGGGGTGCCGCCCGGCTCACGAAGGGTCGCGCAGGATATGCGCGCCACTGTCAGACGCTCCGCCAACAGCCGAATCTGCGTGCTCTTGCCGGCGCCTTCAGCTCCCTCGAAAACAATGAGCTTTCCGCGCGCCATTCTTTCTCAGCCGAGCGTGATGATCGGACTCGCGGCGCCCTTTTTCATTCCGTCCATGATCCACTGATTCACGCGAAGCATCAGCTTGTCGAAGTTCTCCTGCGCGGAGACCGCGCGCTGGTAGGCGGATTGCGCCTGGATCTTCTCGAGCATGCTGTCGAGCTGCTGCTCCATTTCCGGCGTCGGATTCTCACCGGCCTGGATCAGCGCCTGCGCTTCCCCGCGCAGCTTTTCCATCTGCTGAAGGAGTGCGACGGCCTCGCGATCGTCGTTGAGCGCGTCGCTCGACCGCTTGAGGGCCTGGTATTCGGAACTCTGTCCGATCAGCCGGCCCAGCTCCTTTCCTTTTTCTTCCAGCATCCTTTCTCCTTTCGGGCCTGAGCTGACTACACACGCCGCGCGAACACGAATCGCTCGCGCCCGGTGAGGTCGAGCAGCACTTCGATCTCGGCGAACCGACCATCGACCGCAATCATTTCCGCGACCGTTCCGGCGCGGACGGTGTCCACCTCGAGCGCGAGTAATCCGCCGCGCACAAGGGAGTCGGGTGCCTGCCTGACGAGCTCGCGAGTAGCCGACATTCCGTCCTGAGCAGACAGAAGCGCGAGGCTCGGCTCCCAGTCGCGAACATCCGCGGGCAGCTCCGCGATTTCCGCGAAGCTG
>DATHHC010000260.1:0-16151 GCA_035317285.1 Gemmatimonadaceae bacterium
GAAGAGGCGACCGTGAAAGCTCCCGCGAAGCGCGATGATCTCGACCTTTGAATCCGTCCCCGTTTTCCGGGCCCAGCGTCTGGCGAACTTGAACGCACCTTCGTTCGCCTCCGCCCCTGAGTTGCAGAAGAAAACCTTCGAGGCGAATGAGCGCTCGACCAGCTTGGCGGCCAGCTCTTCACCAGCTGCGGTCTGATAGAGATTTGATGTGTGAATCAAACCCGTGCTCAGCGCTTCACTGATCGTCTGCGCTATTCCCGCGTCTCCGTAGCCAAGCGCATTCACGGCAATCCCGCTCGCAAAATCGAGATAGCGCTTGCCAACGGAATCGATGAGCTCTACGCCTTCTCCCCTTACGAGCCGCATCGGTGCCCGCTTGTAGGTTGGAAGGAGGGGAGATGCCTCTGCGGAAGGAACGGTCACGACTTCCTCCTCAACGGGCAAAGTGGCGGTGGTCATAGGACAACGCTCTGAGATTGAATTATGAGAGTGCCACGCTCGTCATCGCCGAGACCGGCGAGATCGCAAATTCTGACGCGGCCAACTCCGGCAAGGAGTGCAGATTCAGCCGATTCCAGCTTGGCCGCCATGCCACCGGCGGCAATGCCATTTACAGTCAATTCACGGGCGGCTTCGGTGCTCAGGCTCGATGCGATTTCGCCGCCGTCGCCGCGAACACCTTCCACATCGACGACGAGAAGCAGCTCGTCGGCTTCGAGCGCTGCCGCAATCGCCGCGGCGGCATCGTCGCCATTCACGTTGAGCGCACCCCCGTTAGGACTGCTCGCGTCGTACCCGAGCGGAGAGATCACCGGTAAATACCCGGCCTTCAGGAGGCTACGAAGCAGATCGGCCTTTACAGTGATTGGTCTACCCGCGAATCCGAGCGACTCCGCGTCAATCAACTCAGCACCGATCAAGCCGCCATCTTCCCCCGAAATACCGACGGCGGGTAACCCAATCGCGACCAGGGAATTCACCAGTCGCTTGTTCACGACGCCGGACAGGACCATGCGGAGGAGGTCTATGTCTGCCTCTGACGTGATCCGCCGTCCTCCGACAAATGCCGCTTCCCTGCCGAGCGCGCGCTGCATTGCGGACACCTCGTCACCGCCCCCGTGCACCACGCAAAGCTCTCCGGGATTCGCGTTCCACGCCTCGCTCAGAATAGCCACGAGCTGCGGATCACCCTGCGCCCGTCCTCCGATCTTCACGACGCGCATTATACCGGCAACCCCGCCTGCTCATTCAAGCCGAGCAGAACATTCGCGTTCTGGAGCGCCTGGCCCGCCGCTCCCTTGACCAGATTGTCGATCGCCGAAATGATGATGAGCGTGGGCTGGCGCATGTTGGCTGCCTTGGAAACGCTCATGCGCACCACATTCCGGCGAACGACGTCGCGGAGCGACGGCGGTTGGTCGGCAACCTCGATGAACGGCTCACCGTCGTAGCAATCGCGCCAGAGCGCTGACGGATCGTCTGCGTACTCTTTCACCGGTACGGTGATGGTCGCGAGAATCCCGCGGGCGACTGGAAGCAGATGTGGTGTGAACAGAATGTCGTTCTCCCGACCACCCAGCTCCTTCGCAACTGCCTGCATTTCGGCGATGTGCCTGTGCTCATTCCCCACGGCGTACGCGCGGAAATCCTCCGCAACCTCGGCGAACTGCATGTCTGGGCGCGCTGAATAGCCGGCACCCGTAACGCCGCTGGCGGCAGATACGTTAATGGTAGCCCCCGGCACTACCCAACCTTCCTTGAGCAGTGGCGCGATGGCGAGCAGTATGGCGGTCGGGTAGCAACCTGGGTTCGCTACGATCTCCGCCCCCGGAATCTTCGCGCGCATCAGTTCGGTCAGCCCGTAGGGAGCCTCCGTTTCGCCGATGGCGGTAGTTGCCCCTGGCCTGAAATCGGACGACAGATCGACGACCCGCGCTCCAGTGGCGCGCGCGCTGCCGACCCATTTGGCAGACGTTCCATGCGGAAGCGCCGTGAAAACGACTTCGGCACTGTTCAACGGCGCGTCCTCCGTGGCGACATACGTCACCTCGGACGCCCCGATACGCACCCGCTGGCCACGCTGCTCGTTGGCGGAAGCAAACGCGAGCTCGAGCCCGGGATGCCGTGCGATTAAGCCGCACAGCTCCCGACCCGCGTACCCACTCGCGCCGAGGACTCCAACTGGAACTTTATGCATAAGGAATGCATAACATTACACTGCCTTCCCGTCAATGATCCTGACGTCCCGCTCGCGCAACCCGCCCGCCGGTGCTAGACTCACCTCCGTGGCCAACAAGCGTGAACGACACGACACCATTCTGGAGATCGTAGGCGCTCGGGTCGTGAGCAGCCAGGAAGATCTCCGCAAGCTGCTGCTCCAGCGCGGGTGGGACGTGACACAGGCAACGCTGTCGCGCGACCTCCGGGAGCTGCGGCTGGCTCGAATCCCGACCCCGGAAGGCGCGCGATACGCAGTCACCGATGGCAGCATAGAGGAAAGCCGAGCCGCTCTAGACACGTTGCTGCCACAGCTCTTCCTCCGCATCGACGGGGTCGGCGAGATGCTGGTTCTACGGACCGTTCCGGGGGGCGCTCAGCCCATCGCGGCCGCTCTCGACGGTGAAGGCTGGTCAGACATCCTCGGCACCGTCGGCGGTGACGATACCATTCTGATCATCTGCCGGTCCGTTGCCGCCCGGGAACGGGTGTTGCGGCGCCTCAAATCCCTCGCTGGAGAACCCGGATAAGGTATTGACGGGACTGGCTATACCGATTAATTATACAGTCATACTGCATACTTATTGAGGCGCCTGTGATCCGTACGATTGCTCTTGCCTACTCCGGTGGGCTCGATACATCCATAATTGTCCCCTGGCTCAAGGAACGATACGATGCTCGCGTCATCTGCATCGCCGCGGACATTGGCCAGGGAAATGAGCTCGAAGGCGTGCGCGCGAAAGCGATCGCATCGGGTGCCGACGAGTGCTACATCGAAGATCTCCGCCAGGAATTCGTGGAAAAGTTCGTGTGGCCCACCCTCCGCGCCGGCGCGATCTACGGTCGTAAGTACCTCCTCGGCACCTCGATGGGACGCCCGCTCATCGCGCGCCGTCAGGTCGAGATCGCGCGCCAGGTTGGCGCCGACGCCCTCGCCCACGGCTGCACCGGAAAGGGAAACGACCAGGTTCGTTTCGAGCTGACCTATGCCGCCTTTGCGCCGGATCTGCCGATCATTGCGCCTTGGCGCGAATGGGACATTCGAAGCCGCGAGGACGCAATTGCCTACGCCGAATCCCGCAACATTCCCATCGCGGCCACGAGGGAGAAGATCTACTCGCGCGACCGGAATATCTGGCACATCTCTCACGAAGGTGGCGTCCTCGAGCAGCCTGCCTCAGCGCCGCCTGACGACCTTTTCATGCTGACTACGGCTCCCGAGAAAGCCCCAAATGAGCCGGAAGAAGTCACCATTGGGTTCCTCAATGGAACTCCGGTATCCGTGAATGGCGCCGAGCTCGATGCGGTGGACTTGGTAGTCGCCCTCAATACGATTGGCGGACGCCACGGCGTCGGACGAATCGATCTCGTCGAGGATCGCCTCGTCGGGATGAAGTCGCGCGGCGTCTATGAGACCCCGGGCGGCACTTTGCTCTACTCCGCCCACAGCGAGCTCGAGCAGCTGGTGCTCGACCGTCGCACGCTGGCGGCCAAGGATAACATCGCTCCACGCTACGCCGATCTCGTGTACGAAGGCCGCTGGTGGACGACGGAGCGCGAAGCGTATGACGCCTTCGTGAACGTGACTCAGGAGCGTGTTACCGGATCCGTGACGCTCAGACTCTTCAAGGGATCGGCCTCGGTGGTCGGTCGCGAGAGCGAATACGCCCTCTACGACGAGCGCTTCGTCACCTTCGGCGAGGACGACGTTTACGAGCAGAGCGACGCGGCCGGGTTCATACGGCTCTATGGACTTTCCGCCCGTGTTCGCGCCATCCGCGATCAGGAGCTGGCCGCGGCCGCGAAGCAAAAGAACGAGACAAAGACCGAGAAGCCTGCCGCTCTGGCCATAGCTTGACCGGCAAGGAGATCGCCATGTCGGACCACGCATCGCACAAACTTTGGGGGGGACGGTTCGCGACTCCCACCGCGGCGGCTCTGGAGGCTCTTAATCGCTCCATTGGCACTGACTACCGCCTCTGGCCGTTCGATATCAATCTATCTCAGGCCTGGGCGGTGGCTCTCTGGGGAGCTGGAGTGCTGACCCTCGAGGAAAGCAAGAAAATCGAGCGTGGCCTCGGTCTGGTTGGCCAGAAGCTCGCGGCAGGGGCCCAGCCGCTTTCATCCGATGAGGATGTGCACACGCTGATCGACCGCATGCTTCACGATGAGGTGGGTGAGGTGGCGTCGAAGCTCCATACGGGCCGCAGTCGGAATGACCAGGTCGCTACGGCTACGCGTCTCTGGTCCATGGACGCGTGCACAAAGCTCGACACCGCCGTCCGCATGCTTCAACAAGTCATGCTCGATCACGCCGCCACGCTCGGCGACGTGTTGATGCCGTCATACACCCACATGCAGCGCGCCCAGCCAGTATCGGCCGCCCACTGGATGTTGTCCCACTTCTGGCCGCTCGAGCGGGATCGAGCACGGATTGCCTCAGCGTCACGTGGCGCGGCAGTACTGCCGCTCGGCTCGGGAGCAATTGCGGGGTGCGCGTTCCCGATCTCACGAGTGCTTCTTCAGGGCAGCCTCGGCTTCAGCTCCGTATCGCAGAACAGTATCGACGCCGTTGGCGACAGGGATTTCGTCGCCGAGTTGTTATTCGCGGTGGCAATGACGGCGACTCACCTCTCACGGCTCGCCGAAGATCTGATCATCTACGGGTCGAGCGAGTTTGGATTCGTTCAATTCGGTGATGCGTTTACGACGGGTTCGAGCATGATGCCCCAGAAGCGCAATCCCGATGCGCTCGAGCTCGCGCGCGGATCAGGTGCGCGCGCGATTGGAGATCTCACGACTCTGCTGGCGACTCTCAAGGGCTTGCCGAGCGGTTACAACAAGGACCTCCAGGACGACAAGCGCGTACTGTTCGACGCGGTTGACACCATTCTGCTCGTACTTCCGGCTGTGGCGGGAGCGCTCCAGGAGATTCGATTCAACGCGAGGCGGATGCGTGCTGCGCTCTCGAGCAGCATGATGGCGACTGATCTGGCAGACTACCTCGTGGAGAAGGGAGCCACGTTTCGCGAAGCGCATTTGGCAATCGGATCGCTGATTCGCGAGAGTGAGCGCGAGGATTGCGAGCTCAACGCGATGCCAGTCGCGTCGTTCAAGGCTGCGCATCCACTATTCGGCGACGACGTTCTTGATTGGCTCGAACCCGCGCGCTCGGTAGCGCGTCGCGACGTTCCAGGAGGCACCGGCCCCACTGCTCTGGCTGCGCAGCTCCGCTCCGCAAGAGAAGCGCTCCGGCCAGTCACAGATGCGGCACGCGGAAACGAACTGGTACTGCGCGCGGTGTAGCTCGCGGTCCAACCAAAAAAAAGGGGCGCTTGATGCGCCCTTTTTTTCTTCTGCAGATCTAGAACATCAACCCAATCGTGATTGGTACGAACTGAAACACGCCACCCTTGGCGGCGTTTCGCGAGATGCTGTGATAGCGGGATTCTAGGAATATTGCCGCTGGGCCAATTCCGAAGGTGGTTCCGAGTCCGGCGTTGAACCCGATATTGTTTTGAGATTTTGCGCCGGTTGTGTCTACCTTTGAGTTGTAGAGCCCCGCGCCGACGATCAGGTAGGGCTTCGCATTTGTACCGGGAAATGCAAAAACCAAATTTGCGAGTGCCCCCGTTACGCGAAAATCCGAATTGGTCGTTGCTCCACCCTTGGTACTCGCTTTCAGATCATGGTAAACACCGTCGAAGCGCACTCCGACGGGCAGGTCAGCTACTCCGATAACAAGAGCAGCGATGGCACTGACACCGGTCTTCTGAGTATCAGCGAGTTTGCCTACCGGTATTGCGACGCCGCCTCCCAGGGCCAGTGCGTAAGTCTTTTGCCCCAATACGGCTGACGGGAGTGCAAGCACGAGCAAAAGCGAAACGGCTGCGGCACGCACGAATTGCTTCATGCTGTTTGTCTGGAAGTAGTTGAAGGCGTTAGAGTCATACAGGTGGAGCGGGCAATATAATGACGAGAGTCATTCTGGTAAGCTTGATAGGCTCATTGCGTTAATTATCCTTGCTAATTAGGATAATTAATGGCTCGCGCGTACACCATTGCTACTGCTGCACTTACGTTGGACGTCCAAGCAAAGTGGCTCGACAATACACTTTCCCACATTAGAGTTTCTGGAGTACAGCAGGAGCGGCAGGGCGTAGCTCGTCGCATTTCGATCGATGGAATGCTGATTCTCGCGATCGCCGCTCTACTCATTGATGAGCTCGACTTGCCGCTGGCGGCTGCGATCCGAATCGCTGAGGAGCTGGCCGTCAACAGCGGAGAGCATACGACCCCTGAGGGTGTGGGGATCCGGCTCAGTCTCGAGCGATTCAGATCCACGCTGCTTGAACGACTCGAGGACGCAGTCGAGATCGCCCCACTTCCGCGACGTGGTCGTCCCCCAAAAACCAAAACGGGGCGCCTCAATTGAGACGCCCCGCCAGATTGTGCCAGTGAAGCGGACGTGGCTTAACCAGCCTTCGTCACGTTCTCTGCAGCCGGACCCTTCTGACCCTCGACAATGTCGAACTCTACCGCGTCGCCTTCTGCAAGGGATTTGAACCCCGAGCCGGAGATTGCGCTGTAGTGAACGAAGCAATCTTTCTGCCCGTTGTCAGGTGTGATGAATCCAAAGCCCTTCGCGTCGTTGAACCACTTCACTTTGCCGGTCGTACGCATTCCCTACTCCTGGAAAAATTGTGTCTTGGGGAGCTGAAACACGCCCGACCCTCGACAATCTGATACGCGGGTCTCTCCAACCCCGCACTGGACTGAGCCCGCAGCAAAGGCTTTCACCCGTACTCCTGGCTCGACTTGGCGGAAAAATAGCAAGGACCGGCTGAGCGGACAATAGAGAATTCACGGAGCTGTCCTACGTACCCCGGTAACGAAATACTCGGTCTCCCCAAAGCATGTAGTGGGCACTCCCCTGTGTTGCTCGTAGGTCAGCGACACCTGTTTGCCGGCATTCTGCTCGATCACGTGCGCAACAGAGTCATTCCGGACGGTAAACGTGAATATCTGAGGCATTGTTCCCGGCAGATTTGCCATGGCCAGCTCGCCTTCCCACGTCTTACAGAGCCACCCTTTCTTGGAAATCTTCTGGATATAGCCGGCGCGCTCGCCCGATGCATAGCTATAGCCGAGTGCAATCCACACCCAAAGGGCGAACACGACCAGGGGAACGAGAATGACAAAGAGCAGGGCGATAAATGCCGTGTTGCGGATTTTTTTTATTGGACTCGAAGTAACTTGGGTCTCCGAAGACTCTACGTCCTCCGGAGTTTCTACTTTCTCCGGAGTTTCCGGGGTATCAGCCATCTGAGCTCCAAGGGAGGGAAAACCGCAGTGGCGCTTCATGCACTGCTCGGGACAGGGAATTAGCTTTCAAACTCAACACACGCAAGAACCGTTGACCATTATCACCCGCAGAAAGACTGCGACTGCCATCGTAGGTGGCGTACCCGTCGGGTCGGCCCATCCTATCGTCGTGCAGTCAATGACGAATACCGACACAGCCGACGCCTCTGGTACGGCCCTCCAGGTCGCAGAACTGGCGCGGGCGGGAAGCCGCCTGGTTCGCGTAACAGTCAACAACGACGACGCTGCCCGTGCGGTGCCGGAAATCGCGAGCAGACTCGCTGACATGGGCGTCTCGGTTCCGGTCATTGGCGACTTCCACTACAACGGTCATTTGCTGCTCGCCAAGTACCCCGCGACGGCCCAGACACTCGCGAAATACCGGATCAATCCGGGCAATGTCGGAGGAAAACGTCGCGACGAGAACTTTCGAACGATCATCCGGATAGCGCTCGACAACGACAAGCCCGTCAGGATCGGTGTGAACTGGGGCTCGCTCGATCAGGATCTCCTCACGACACTGATGGACGACAACGCGCGCAGTGCCGAGCCGCGTGAGGCGAAGGAAGTCTACATCGAAGCGATGATCCAGAGCGCGCTGCGCTCGGCGTTCATCGCCGAAGAGATGGGACTGGCCCATGACCGCATAATAATTTCAGCAAAAGTCTCGGGCGTTCAGGATCTCCTCGAAGTCTACCGGCAGCTGGCAGCGCGATGCGACTATCCGCTGCATCTCGGTCTTACCGAAGCCGGCCTCGGCTCAAAAGGTATTGTCGCCAGCACGGCGGCACTCTCGATCCTGCTGTCGGAGGGAATTGGAGACACGATTCGTGTGTCCCTGACTCCGCGCCCGGGCGGAGATCGGACCGAGGAGGTCAATGTTGCGCAGCAAATCCTTCAATCGCTCGAGCTACAGAGCTTCAATCCCCAGGTCACCGCGTGCCCCGGGTGCGGTCGCACCACTTCGACTTTCTTCCAGCACATGGCGGAAGACATTCAGACCTACTTGCGCGACCAAATGCCGTCGTGGCGCGAGCGATACCCCGGCGTGATCGAAATGAAGGTGGCGGTAATGGGGTGCGTCGTGAATGGGCCCGGAGAATCGAAGCACGCGAACATCGGGATCTCGCTTCCCGGAACCGCTGAGGACCCGAGGGCCCCGGTATACGTCGATGGCAAGCTGGTGGTCACGCTCAAGGGAGAAACGATCGTGCCCGAGTTTCTGAGGATACTCGAAGAATACGTCGACAAAACGTACGGCGTGGGTACCACGGCCACGCCTGCATAGGTTTCAGCCGGCGAGTTTTTGAAGCTCGCTGGAAGCTTTGTCGAGCTCCGCCATGATCGGAGCATCGAATCCGAGATCATTGAGTCTGTCGTAGACCTGGCGGTACCAGCGACCTGTTCCCGCCCTGCCCCCACCGAAGCGGCTCCAGATTGTTTCGGCATCGATTGTCCTTCGCAGATCCGCAACGATGGATGACGCATTGTGGATCTTGTCCGCGGCGCAGACCCACCGCGCTTCTTCACTCGCGCCGGCCAGACGCTCCAGATAGTCCGCCTTGCGGTCGTCGCCCGATAGCTCCACTCCATCGTCATCGAGCTTGCGGTAAGTGACGGCCAATACCGTGTCCAGAACCTTCGGGCCGAATTTGTCGCCGATTCGCTGCTCCAGCATCTCCCTGCTGTAACCCTCCCCAACGCAATCCTCGATCACATCGTGAAGGATGCCGGCGACGACCGTATCGTTGTCGCGGCCATATCGAGTGAGAATCAGCGCCACGTTTGCGGGATGCGTGAGGTAGGGAAGTTTCGTTCCCTTTCTCACCTGGCGGTCGTGATGCTTGGCCGCGAACGCGAGTGCGTGATTGATTACGTCAGAGTAGCCGGTGACTGTCATTGCTTGGTGGCGAACCAGGACATGAGTTGTTCGAGTCCTTGCTGATCTTCCGCGTTGAATCCATTCAGCCGGTCAGAATCTATGTCGAGTACCGCGATTAAATCACCCTGTGGATCGAGAACGGGGACGACGATTTCCGACCGCGATCGGGCATCACAGGCAATGTGCCCGGGAAATTTTTCGACGTCCGGGACGATCACTGTTTTCATTTCCGCTGCAGCCGTGCCGCACACTCCACGGCCAAACTCAATATCCAGGCAGCCAAGACTGCCCTGATAAGGTCCGACGCGAAGAAGCTTTCCCGGGACGACCACGCGGTAGAAACCAGTCCACAGGTGCGCGAATGCATGATGCAACAGAGCGGCGATCGTGGCCATCGCCGTGACATTGTCATCAATGCCATCGAGAATGGCATCCGCGTGTCCTTTCAACTCAGCGTAAGCGCGAGCCTTGGGGACGTTTCTCAGATCAGGAATTGTTTCAGCCATTGCCGTTCTACCGCGCGGTCGCGAGCTCCGGCTGAAACACCTCGGACTCTCGGGTGGCGCCAAGCATTTCTTCGCGCGTCTCCAGCTGCGGCATCTCCGCATCCCACAGTACGAGCCCATGAATACGCATGTCAGCTCCGCGGAGACTGGCCGCCGCGGTCTTGAGCCCCTCCGCAGTAGTGTGGGCAATTCGCGCACAGAGGATTACGTCCGGAGCCGGGATGATGCTGCTGGCGCTCCGCTGAACGTAGATGGTTGGGGCTGCGATGATGATGAAATCATAGCGACGCTGCATGCGAGCCAGCTCCTTGCGTACCTCTTCCACGACACTGGGCTCGGGAAGTCCGGAACGTCGCGTCCCACTCGGCAGTACATCGAGTGGACGATCGCGGCCGATGGTCGTCGGCACTATCGCTTCCGGCCAGGTAGAATTGCCCGTAATGATTCCGGAAAGCCCCGGATCGGGTTGGATTCGCAGAACGCTGGCGACGCAGCAGGTGGTCGGATCGACGTCAACGAGCAGAGTGCTTCGCGCCTCGTACGCGGCAGACGCAGCCAAATTCGCCGCTACAGTGGCAACAATGCCCGGATCGTCGCCCGTAATCGTGACTATGGGGACGCTCGCTTCCACCGACGCGATGTGCAGGTAGAGAGTTCGGTAACTCTCCGAAACGACATCGATCAAGGGTGGCGCCTCGACGTCCGCTTGTCGGCGGCTTCTCTCCACGACGACTTCCGGCGGTTTGATAACGGTGAGCACCCGCGCGCCGCTTATCTGCTCCGCTTCACGAGGGTCGGCGATATGCGGCCGCTTGAGCTCCGTTCCGAACGAGGCGGCAAATCCAACCGCGAGCGCGAGCACCACCGCGGCGGCAAGCATCGCCCATGGCGGAGCGCCCACGTTGGCGAGCTCACGTGCATGCGCCGTCTCTCGGTCAATGCGAGCATTCTTCTGGTTTATCTGGCCCAGTTGCGCTACCGAAGCGTCGTAGTTCTGCTGGGCAGTCGCGCGCTGTGCGACAAGCTTTGTCGTATCAACCGTTATGACGGGCTTCACCACCGGTGCGGGAGTCGGGCGTATCAGCGCCAGTTTTCCTCGTATCTCACCGCGCTTTGCATCGGCTATCGCCTGGATCTGACGGCCAATCGCGTTCGCTCTCGATGTCAATGACAGGTATACCGGATCGACCGTCCCCACCGCGCCGAACGCATTTCGATCGCGCTCGATCTCCGCCAGCGAATCGAGCAGAACGCGAACCTTGGGATCAGCAGCAACCGCCGGCGATGCGGCAAGCGCTCGATAGGATGTCGGAAGAGGGGCATTCTCGGCTCTGTCGATCAGCCGGTTTAGGGTTGAGAGCTCCGCTCCAAGCGAATCGCGTTGGGCGCGGACTGCCGGTGGGAACGTGTCTATGACTGCCGCTGGAACGGGCATCAGCGCGAGCCGTGTCGCGTTCAGAACGGAATCCGTCTGGGTAAGCTCGGCGAGATAGCGATCTCTCGCGAGGACGGTCGGAGTCGAGTCTGTTCGGTTCTCGATTCTCGAGGCTTCTGCCAGGGCCCTTCGTGACGCGTTTCTTGGAACGAGAACGAACGCTATCAATGCCGCGATGAACACTACGCCGCCGACGATGCCAAACACCATGACCCGCCGGAGCGCATTTCTGGCGCGTGCCGCCATCCACAGGTAGGCGGAGCCCCCGCTCATCCGTGCAATGCTATGAACGTTCATGCGTCAAAGATTCACCGAGTATGGCGCCCGCGCGAGGGTCCCTTCTGGCGGAGGGCATTCCCCCACCTCAGACCAGAACCACGCTCTGTTCCCGTAACCGTCAACCAAACGCAATCTAAGCGCCGTGGGCCATGCCGGGATAACAAAAAAACGGCGGAGCGCTCGCTCCGCCGTTTATCCTGCAAATCAGCCCTACTGAACCGTGATGACGCCCTTCATGTTCAGAGCAAGGTGCGGAACACAGTGATACGGGTACTGGCCGGGCTTGATGTTACCGAACGAGATCGTGATTGACTCGCCTGGATTCATCTTCATGCTGCTGGAGAGCTCGCCCATCTTGTCGGTGCCCATGTTGGCGTCGAGCTGACCCTTTACATCGGCCGGGATTGTCGCAGGATCGAAGGCAACGTTGTGTGGACCCATGCTCACGACGACGAACTTGACGCCGTCTCCCTGCTTGACAGTGAAGTTTGCGGGCTCAAACCGATAACCCTTCGCATCTCCCACCATGTTCACCGTCTTGGTGGTGCCGGTGATCGGAGCCATCGTAACAGCGCCGCCCGCCGGAGCGGGAGTCGTTGCCGCACCGCCTGTAGTTGTCGTTGTCGTCGAGCTCGTGTCCACTGCTACGTGCGTCGTGTCACCCGGCTTCTTTTCTCCGCCTGCGCAGGCACCCAGCGAAAGTATTCCAACTGCAACCGCGAATCCGTAGAACCGCATCTTTTAAGGCCTCCCAGAGCCGTACAGTAGTGCGCTTACAAGAGTAGTCTTGCTCACTTCAGAGATTGTGAATTTATTCACAAGCTCGCCAACATGCAATTAATGCGGCACTTTCGCCTCATGATACGTACCCTCATGCCGCGGTGCGCTGGATGATCGCAATTCCTGCGCTTGACCTGCGAGGCGGCGCCTGCGTCCAGCTCGCCGCGGGATCCTACGACCAGGAACTCATCCGAATTCCGGATCCGGTCGGCGTTGCCCTCGCCTGGAGGCAATATGGATTCCGGCACCTTCATCTCGTTGACCTGGATGCAGTGGCCGGACGCGGCAACAACGCGCCTGAGATTCAGGCAGTTCTCGGAGCGACTGACGTCGAGGTACAGCTGGGAGGGGGAATACGCAGCAGGGACCTGATTCAGCGCTCGCTGGACGATGGAGCGCAGCGCGTAATCATTGGCACCCGTGCATTGGAAGATCCCGACTGGCTCGCGGAGATGACCAGCTTCTTTCCGGGCAGTATCGTGGTTGCCGCGGATGTCCGCGGTCGGAAAATCCTGTCTCACGGCTGGACGCGCACCCACCCGAAGTTCGTGCTGGACCTCATCGAGGAACTCAACGGGCTGCCGCTCGCGGGTGTGCTCGTGACCGCCGTCCACCGGGAAGAAGCCATGCACGGAACGGATCTGCCGCTCATGGAGGACGTCGCCGAGACCGCGGAATTTCCGGTATTTGCGTCGGGCGGACTCGGAAGCGTCAACGATCTGCGCGCACTGGCGGACCGCGGTGTCGCGGCCGCTGTTGTCGGGATGGCGCTTTACAGTGGTGCGATGGATCCGCGGTCGGTGGCCGAGGAATTCGCGGAATAGCCGCTGCTCCTGGCCAACCTACGCCGGCGTCAGAACAGGCTGATCGTGCGCGGATTCAGCTTCGACGGATCTCCGACATACGCGAAGCGGAATCCTTTCATGTACTTCCTCGCAACTCTTTGAACTGCTTCCGGGCTTACGCTCTTCAAGTCGTCCACAAAGCGATCGGCTTCGCGATAGTCGCCTTCGTAGAGCTGTGAGCGCGCAAGGAAGTCCGCCTGCGCCGCATTGGTCTCGTTATCGAGGAAGTATTCAGTTATGAATTGTTCCTCGAGCTGCTTGAGTCCCACCGGGTCGAGCATGCCCTGCTGAAGGTCCACGATCGCCGCGCGCATCAGCTTCAGCGTCGTGTCAGGCGAAGCCGTCGAGACGTAGAGTCCACCCGTAGTCGCGGCCCGATCGACGAAAGGTGCGTGTACATCATAGGTGAGATTCTGCCGAGTCCGAATCTCCGCGAACATGCGACCGGTGAGAACTGATGTCGCGACCCTGAGCGCCTGATAGTCCTCTCCGCTCGCCAAGGGGCCACTGTAGTAGCCGAGTATGTAGTTGGTTGGCAGCTGGCGACGCTCGACCACCACCGCAGTCTGGCCGTCGGGGACGCGCGGAGGCGCGGTCCACTTGTAGCTCCCGCGAGGAAGCTGGCCAATCGACTGGGAAACGAGCCGTTCGATATGCGCGCGGTCGACATTCCCTACGACGACCAGCAGCATTCGCGACGTCACGAACTGGGTCCGGTGATAGTCCCGCAGTGCGGCCGAGTCGATGGCCTGGATTGACTTTTCATTGCCGACGACCGATACGGCGTATGGATGTCCAACGTAAGTGATGCTGTCCGCGAGATAGTCGGCCAAAGCGTCGGGATCATCTCTCCGCTGTCTGATTCCCGACAGGTATTGAGCCTTCACCAGGCTGACTTCCGATTTGGCCAGGTTCGGGCGCATTACCCGATCGGCAAATATGGCCCAGGTGGAATCGAATACTTCGGTGCTCGATCGAATTCCGAACATCGTCCAGTCAGCGCTCGGGGCGACTGCTATCTCGCTCCCCAGCATCGACATCGCCCGGCGCAGAGAATTCTTGGGGTACTTCTGAGTCCCGCGTTCGGAGACGTCGAGGAGGATGGGCTCGATCCCCGCGTTCGCCTCGGTGACCTGGCGGGCTCCACCCAATAGGTAAAGATTCGCCGCCACGACGTTGTTGGCGTCGTTCTGCCGCAGGATGACGTGCACGCCCGAGACATCAAAGCTCGTGGTAGCTGATGCAAGCGCCAGCGCAATTGAGAGCAGCATCAACGCGCCCCCGTCATCACGAGGTCTGCCGGAGAGAGCTTCAGCGACTGCCGTGCGTCTGGCGCGATGAGGACTCCCGCAATGTGCGGCTTTCCCACGATATAGCGTCGCGCGTACGCGCGAAGATCTCCGATTGTCTGCTGTGCCATGTAGTCAACATATCCCATGTAATACTCGAGGCTGGCGACGCTCCACCAGAATCCGAGCGTGTGTGCAAACCCCGAGGCACGCTCGCGGTCGAACGCGGAAGTTACAGCGCGATGTGCTTTGACCGCCTGGAGCTCGTCCAGTGTGAAGTATCCCGGCGTATCGAACTTCGCCACTTCGCCGTACAGAGCCGCGAGTGCTTCGCGAAGCTGTTCGGGCGATGTCTGTCCACTGATTGTAATCGGCCCGGTGTGATTGAGCGTGTAGTAGTTGACGCCAACCGCCTGCCATAGACCACTGTCGACAAGCCTCTGCTGGAACTGCGATCCTGGATCGTTCATCACATCCGAGAACACGTCCGCCGCGTAGGTGGACTTGGGGTCCTGTCCGACGCTCGGACCCTGCCATTGCACCTGGACGGTAACCGCGCCCACGGCGGCTTCAACGAGCACTCCTTCGCTCTTCTGAAGGGGAGGGATGGCCGGAATCGGGTCAGTGACGAACGGGTCCGCGCCGCGGCTCCATTGTCCCAGCTCGCGCTCGGCAAGGCCGAAGACGGTGGCAGGGTTCACATCGCCGGCGACGATCAGAGTAGAGTTGTTCGGCACGTAGTACTTGCTCTGAATCGTCCGCATTTTTTCGGGTGTCGTGGTCAGGACTATCTGCCGGTCTCCGATCACATCCTTTCTGCTGAAGTTTCCCGGATAGAGCTTCGCGTCGGCCTGGCGGGAAAGCTCGAAGAACGGACTCGATTCGTTTCTGTCGTACTCCCCGATCACGACCTGCCGTTCCCGCTCGAGCTCGTCACGCCGGAACAGTGGGCTCTTCAAGGCCGTGGCCAGTAGCTCGATTCCATCTCCCAGCTTTTCGGCCGGGACGGTCATGTAATAGTTGACCCTCTCTTCCTGCGTCGTTCCGTTGAACACGGCTCCGAGATCGGATGCTCTGTCCCAGAATTGGTTGGGCTCCGGATACTTCGAATTGGCCCGGAAGAACATGTGCTCGTACATGTGAGCTAGTCCTTCGTACTCAGGGGTCTGGGTAAACGACCCGTTCTTTACGTCGATCTCGATCGTCGCTAGCGGGACGCCATGGTTCTCGACGACGATTACCTCGAGGCCGTTAGCCAGAACCTTGCGTTGAATGATCTTCTCGAGCTCCGCTCGCTGGCCTCGCGCCTGCACCGGAGCAAGCGCCAGTGCAAGAAGCACAAGAGTGGCGCAGTGGCGCAGGACACCTTTTCTTTCGGACATGTCAGATTCTGTAAAGGCCGGCCCGGATGCTTACGGGCAATTGAAAACTCGGTTGGACGCCAAGAGGCTCAAACGAAATGAGCCTCTTGCTCAGTACACCACATTCAGGATTGGTGGTCCCGCTGATCTCTTCTACGATGCAACATCGGTCGATGACTTGGCAGGGGCAGTT
>DATHHC010000261.1:0-2959 GCA_035317285.1 Gemmatimonadaceae bacterium
TGCGGATGGCAGCTGGATACGGCGATGAAGATGATCGCCAAGGAAGGGAAGGGCGTGATCGTTTACCTCGATCAGGAGGGCCGCGGAATCGGTCTTCTCAACAAGCTCAAGGCGTACGAGCTTCAGGATCAGGGGATCGACACCGTGGAAGCGAACGAGCGGCTCGGGTTCGCGCCCGATCTCCGCAACTACGGTATCGGTGCGCAGATCCTCCTCGACCTGGGGCTCAAGACTATCCGCCCGATCACGAACAATCCGCGCAAGCTCGTCGGCCTCGAAGGCTACGGTCTGACCATCGACGACCGTGTGCCGATCATCTCGATCGCGCACGACGAAAACTCAAGCTACCTCGAAGCCAAACGGGCGAAGCTCGGACACCTCTTCGCTTCCTAGATGGCCGAGTTTCATGGGTTGCAGAGCGGCGTCGGGCGACGCATAGTCGTCCTCGCCAGCCGCTTCAATGAGCCAATCGTAAAAAAGCTTGTCGACGGGGCGCTCGAAGCGCTCGTCAAGTTCGGCGTCCTGTACGAGGACATCGACGTTGTGTGGGTGCCCGGCGCATGGGAGCTCCCAATCGCGGCGCGCGTGCTACTCGCGAGCGAGCGGTACGATGGTCTCGTCGCCGTCGGGGCCGTGATCCGTGGCGAGACCGCACACTTCGATTACATCGCCGGTGAGGCATCACGCGGGCTCGCCGCGGCGAGCGCCGATTCGGAGACGCCGATCGGGTTCGGCGTGCTCACGTGCGATACCGACGAACAGGCCGAGGCCCGCGCCGGCGGCGCACACGGCAACAAGGGGTGGGACGCGGCGGTGGCGACGCTCGAGATGATCGATCTGCTCACTCGCCTGGACCCCGACGATGCGGATTGAATCCCGCGCCCGCGCGCGGGCGCTTCAGGCGCTGTACGCGTGCGAGATGCGGGGCGGGAAAAACCTTGATCGGGTGGCGACACAGGTCTGGGACGATCTCGCCGTCGCGCCCGAGGAACGCAGGTTGGCCGGCCTGCTCGTGCGCGAAGTGGCGAGCGCCGGCAGCGAGCTCGATGCGCGACTCGCCGACCTCACCACCAACTGGCGCCTCGAGCGGCTCGGCGCGATCGAAAGATCCGTGCTCCGTCTCGGCGCCGCCGAGCTGATGAAGGGAGACACGCCGCCGCGTGTCGCGATTCAGGAAGCGGTGCGGTTGGCCGAGAGATTTGGAACGTCTGCGAGCGCCAAGTTCGTCAATGGAGTTCTCGATGCTTTCGCGCGACAGGCCGGCATGATCTAGTGCGCATACTCGTTCTGAACTGGCAGGATATCACAAACCCTCAGGCCGGCGGTGCCGAGCTTCACCTCAAGGAAATATTCGGCAGGATCGTTGTGCGGGGCCATCGTGTTGACCTTCTGTGCAGCTCCTGGGAGGGGGCGCGTCAGCGCGAAACCCTGGACGGAATCGACGTTCACCGCGTCGGCACACGTCACACTTATCCATTTCTCGCCCACCGCTACTATCGCGAGAATCTCGCGCGCAACGACTACGATGTCGTCATCGAGGACCTGAACAAGGTTCCGCTCTACACGCCACTCTGGGGCGTGCGCAACCTCGTGGCGCTGGTCCATCATCTCTTCGGCGCGACCGTTTTTCGCGAAGCACCCGCCCCGCTTGCCGCGGCGGTCTGGCTCTCGGAGCGACCGCTTGGGATGCTCTATCGCCACGTGCAATTCGAGGCGGTGAGCATGAGCACAGCCGACGACCTCGAGGATCGCGGAATCCAGCGTGGCTCGATTCGCGTGATCTACAACGGTGTCGATTCGGCGCGCCTGACCCCCAACCAGGGCGAGCGATCCGCGACCCCCCTTTTTGTCTATCTGGGGCGCCTGAAGAAGTACAAGCGAGTGGATATCGTCATCCAGGCGTTCGCGGGACTCAACCTCCCGGACGCGACGCTGGAGATTGCCGGCGCGGGCGACTATCGCGCTCCGCTCGAACGTCTTGTAAAATCACTCGATCTGAGTAGCAGGGTTAGTTTTCTCGGCTTCATTTCAGAAGAGGCGAAGCTTCATCTACTTCGTCGCGCCTGGGCCTCGACGCTGGCGTCGCCAAAGGAAGGGTGGGGAATCAGTAACTTGGAAGCTGCGGCGTGCGGAACTCCTGTGATTGCGGCCAACTCTCCGGGCATCCGCGAATCTGTGATCGATGGCGAGACCGGATTCCTGGTTGCACCGAACGACCCCCACGCGATGACGGCTGCGATGAGGGGTCTCGTTCAATCGCCGGACCTCGTCGATGCATTGGGGAGTGCCGGCCGACGCTTCGCCGAGACCTTTACCTGGGATCGCGCAGCGAGCGAAACGCTGGCGCATCTTGAGGAAATCGTCGGGACATGACGCACATTAGCCGCGGGACAATGGAGTACGGATGCCAGCTCCCAAGGTAACGGTCGGATTGCTTCTCGACCGGCTGCGCGCATCGCTGCAGCTGGAGGAGATCGAGCCTGGCTCCGGGCTCGAACGCATCGTCGGCAATCCCGAGGTGTCCAGCCCCGGTCTCGCGCTCTCGGGCTACGTCAAGCGATTCTCCGCAGAGCGGCTCCAGGTGCTCGGCGAAACCGAGATCACTTATCTCCAGTCACTCACCCCCGCAGAGCGCAGGACGATTCTCGAGTTGTTCTTTTCGTTCCCGATCCCGGCGGTCTTCGTTACGAAGGGGCAGCGGTTGCCCGGCGGCCTCAAGGAGATCGCCGCCGCCTCGGGTGTTCCGTTGATCCGCACAAAGCTGAAGACAGCCGAGTTTTACCGGCGGATCAAGCCGGTGCTGGAGATGGAATTCGCGCCCACCGTCTCACTGCACGGCTCGCTCGCCGATGTCTTCGGCGTCGGACTTTTCTTTACCGGAGCGAGTGGAATCGGCAAGTCGGAATGCGTGCTCGATCTCGTCGAGCGGGGGCACCGCCTGGTCGCGGACGATCTCGTG
>DATHHC010000262.1:0-3929 GCA_035317285.1 Gemmatimonadaceae bacterium
TTGCCCTGGCGGCGACGGCCCGTGCCGACCGCCTGCCCATCCCAGTGGCGCTCCGTGAATGGCGGATCGCCGTCCTCATAGTGATGTGCCGCGTCGTCGAAGAGGACTTCATCGGTGCGGATGGTGAGCCGGTTGACGACCGTGGCCACCCCGGGAGTTCCGCGGGCTACTACGACCGCCTGATGCGCCTCTTCTTCAGAGTTCACCGAGCCTGTAAGCTCGATGATGCCGTCTTCAACCGCCCCGATGTCGATCGCGCGCTCGCTCAGCGTCGGATCGTTCTTGAATGCCTCGAGTACTCTCTCCTCCAGTGCTTCGGCGCCGTTGAGTGAAGCCTTCGGGGTGTCGACCTCGTCATCGAAGTCGGGGTCGAACTCGTCTTCGTCGAGTCCCTCGTAGTCGAACTCCTCTTCATCGGGTCCTTCCGTGCCGCCTCCGAATGTGTCCTTGATTCTGTCAGTCAATCCCTTAAATCCTCCGAATCGCTCCGCCATTAGAACGCCCGCAGCGAAGCCGGCCGCGGCTCCGATAGCGATGTAGATCGCATTGCGTGAGGAGGTCTCTTCCTCCTCCTCTTCTTCCTCGTAGATGTACGGTGGCTCGTTACGAAAGCGGAAGGGCGACATAGCTTGGTGGCCTGTGGCGAAGGGTTTCTGCAAACGATACCTTCATGGGGAGCAAAATAAAGGCCATCCGCAGCACTCGAAATCATACCACAAAATGTTGACGCTGAAGCTCCCCGACGGCGCCACCCGTGAAGCACCCGAAGGCGCTCTGCCGCGCGACATCGTCGCATCCATAGGCCCTCGGCTGCTCCGGGACGCGATCGCGGTACAAATAGACGGTGAAATAATCGACCTCAACACACCGCTCCGAAAGGGCGGCGCGTTCAGGGTTCTCACCGAGAAGGACCCGGAGTCCCTCGCTGTGCTCCGCCATTCGGGCGCACACATTCTGGCCACGGCCGTCCGCCGGCTGCGCCCGGACGCCAAGATCGGCTTCGGCCCCGCCATCGAAGACGGGTTCTACTACGATTTCGAGGTCGCGCAGCCGTTCACTCCGGAAGACCTCGAGAAATTCGAATCCGAGATGAAGAAAGTCATCGCGGAGAAGTATCCGTTCGTCCGGGAAGAGGTGTCGCAACCCGAAGCGCGGAAACGCTTTTCGGATGATCCGCTCAAGCTCGAGCGGCTCGGCGAGTTCCCGGAGGGCGAGATAATCTCGACCTACACCGACGGGCCGTTCATCGACCTCTGCAAGGGGCCGCACGTCCCCGACACATCGTACCTGAAGAACTTCAAGCTCCTGCATACGGCCGGCGCATACTGGCGGGGTGACGAACACCGGCAGATGCTCCAACGCATCTATGCCACCGCGTTCTGGAAGAAGGAAGATCTCGACGCCTACCTGCATCAGCTCGAAGAGGCGAAGCGTCGCGATCATCGCGTGCTCGCGCAGCAGCTCGACCTTTACTCAACCGACGCCCGCGTTGGACCGGGCCTCATTCTCTGGCATCCCCGCGGCTCGATCATCCGGAACGAGATCGAAGAATACGAAAAGGCACTGATTCTTCGTCACGGGTACGACCTGGTTTTTACGCCGCACATCATGAATGAGCGCCTGTTTCAGATCTCCGGGCACCTGGAGAATTTCAAGGAGAACATGTTCGGCGCGATGGATGTGGAGGGGACGGGATATCGTCCCAAGCCGATGAACTGCCCCGGGCACATCTGCATCTACCAGTCGCACCCGAGATCGTATCGTGATCTGCCGATCCGCTACGCCGAATTCGGCGCCGTGTACCGGTACGAGCGAAGCGGTGTGCTGCACGGGATGATGCGGGTGCGGGGGTTCACCCAGGACGACGCGCACATTTTCTGTACACCGGAGCAGGTTCCATCGGAGATCGTGCGCCTGCTCGATCTCTGCGACGAGATGCTCAAGACCTTCGGCTATCCGTACACCATCGAGCTCGCCACTCGGCCCGACAAGGCGCTGGGGGCTCCCGAGGTATGGAAGAAAGCGGAGAAAACTCTCGCCGACGTTCTCACCGAGCGCGGGCAGGCATTCACCTACGACGAAGGTGGCGGCGCCTTCTATGGGCCGAAGCTCGACTTCAAGCTGATCGATGCAATCGGACGCAAATGGCAGGGGCCGACGGTACAGCTCGATTTCAATCTCCCCGAGCGATTCGCGCTCGAGTACACCGGTGCGGACAACACGCCGCACCGTCCGACCATGCTGCATCGCGTGCTGGTGGGATCGATGGAGCGGTTCGTCGGCGGATTGATCGAGCACTACGCCGGCGCGTTTCCGCTTTGGCTCGCGCCGGAGCAGGTCCGCGTCATTCCGATCGCCGACGAGCTCAAGGCATACGCGCAGACAGTAGTCGACCGTCTCAAGGCGCGCGGGGTGCGCGTGCATCTCGACGATCGCTCGGATACGTTGAACTACAAGATCCGTGAGGGCGAGATGCTCAAGATCCCCTACATGGCGGTCGTCGGAAAGCGCGAAGCTGAGGCGGATTCGATTGCGCTGAGGGTGCGCGGAGCGGGGAAGAAGCAGGAAGTGATTACAGTCGCGGATTTCGCCGCGCGTCTCGAGGACGAGCTGGCGACGAGGGCGCTCAAGCCGTAACTCCTCGCGGTAGCCATAGCCGTCAACCTACAGTGAGGCATCACATGCGTCGCACGTCCATTGCTTCCTTTGCCGTGCTTGCGTTCGCGGCTGCTTCCCAGCTCGCCGCGCAACAGACAACGGTTCTTCGAGCTGCCCGCATGATTGACGGCACGGGCGCCGCCACCGTGAATAACGCCGCTATCGTGGTGACCGACGATCGAATCGTTGCTGTCGGTCCGGCTGCGACCATCGCCGTTCCCGCCGGAGCGCGTGTTGTGGATCTCGGTGACGTCACGCTGCTTCCGGGATTCATCGACGCGCACACCCACATCACCGGTCGTACGCTGGGCGATCCGATGGCGGACATGGCGGTGGTCAAGGATTACGCCTCCTACGGCGCGATTGTCGGCGTGGCGAACGCACGCAGCACGCTCCTGGCTGGCTTTACCACGATCCGCGTCGTCGGCTCAGGAAACTTTGACGACATGGCGCTCCGCCAGGCAATCACCGATGGCCGCGTGCCCGGGCCTCGAATGGAGAACGCCGGACATGCGATTGGCATCACCGGCGGGCACTGCGACGAAAACGGATACAGGCCGGGGCTGATTCAGCTGGGTCCAAACGACGGCGTTGCCGACGGGCCCGAGCAGGTGCGGCAGGCCGTTCGGTATCAGGTGAAAGGAGGCGCCGACGTCATCAAGATGTGCGCTACGGGCGGCGTGCTGTCAGAAGGTGACGCAGTGGGCGCAACGCAGTACACCTACGAAGAGGCCAAAGCTCTCGTTGATGAAGCGACCAAACTCGGCCGCAAGGTTGCGGCGCACGCGCACGGCACGGAAGGAATCAAGATTGCCGTCCGCGCGGGCGTGTCGTCGATCGAGCACGGTTCCTTCCTCGACGAAGAAGGCGCCCGCATGATGGCCCAGCGGGGCACCTTTCTCGTTCCGACGATGATGGCCGGCGAGGCCGTGGAGCGTTTTGCGAAGAACGGAGTCCTCAAGGGATTGCGCGCCGAGAAGGCGCTAGCGGCTGGAGCGGCGATGAGGCACGCGACTAAAATCGCTGTGGCGAACCACGTTCAGATCGCCCTCGGCACCGACGCCGGAGTGATTCCACACGGCACCAACGCGCGCGAGTTCGGGCTGCTGGTCGAATGGGGCGGATTGACGCCGATGGCCGCGCTCAACGCCGGGACGCTGAATGCGGCGAAGCTGCTCGGCTGGGACGCGCGGGTCGGATCGCTCGCAGCTGGGAAGCTCGCGGACATCGTAGCCGTGCCCGGCGATCCGCTCGCGGACATCCACGCTACC
>DATHHC010000263.1:0-8404 GCA_035317285.1 Gemmatimonadaceae bacterium
CCTCCATACAAAAAAGGCCGCCTCATCAGTGCGGTTTTTTTCTTGGCCCTGTGATGGGGAGGGGAGGAGAGGAATGTTTATGAATGGATCGAGATTCAGAGTGACGACACTAGCCATCGCGGCATTGGCACTAACCGCGTGCGCGAAGAAGGACACCGGCGGCGCTGATACGACCGCCGCGTCGAGTACGATTTCCGCCGACACCTCGGCGATGCCCGCGCCGGCGGCAACCTGGAGCGACGCGAATATCGTAGCCCTGCTCGATGAGGTCAATGCCGCAGACAGCACGGCGGGCGCCCTGGCAGCAACGAAGGGGACCGCCGCCGCCGTGCGCGAATTCGGGCGGCGGATGGCCCATGATCATCATGAGCTTCGGGCAAAAGGTCAGGCGCTGGCGAAAAAGCTGAACGTCACGCCGGCCGCTCCATCTGACGATCCCCTTCCAGCAGTCGCCCAGAAGGAGATGGATACGTTGAATTCCACGGCAAAAGGAAAGGACTTCGACAAGGCTTACATTGACTCTGAGGTCGATATTCACAAGGCGGTTCTAGACCTCGCCACGAAGGCTGCGGGCCAAACACAAACCGCTGAGCTGAAGGATCTGATCCAGCAGGCCGCCCCAGTAATTCAGGGTCACCTCGACAAGGCCGAAGCGATTCAGAAAACTTTGAAGTAGGCTTGGGAGGACCGGGCGGACCGCCGCCCGGTTCTCCTTCACCAACGCCTTCTTCTTGCTCGTGCAGCTCGTCGGCTAATTCGGTGCTAGTGAGCCTGCCGTCGCCGTTGTAGCGGGCCTCGCTGGCGCGTTCTTCACGTACTTGTCGAGCCAGTTGATGTACTCCCACAGCAGATGGCGCTGCGTCTCGAGCGCGGTGTAGCCGTGCGGCTCGAGCGGTAGCTGGACGTAGCGAACGCTGCCACCGTTACCCTTGATGGCCGCGAACAGGCGCTCTGACTGGATCGGGAATGTTCCCGAGTTGTCGTCGCGCTGCCCGTGAATGAGCAGTACCGGCTCGTTGATTTTGTTGGCGTAGTTGAACGGGGACATCGCGTTGTAGATCTCCGGTGCTTCCCAGTACGTGCGCGGCTCTGCCTGGAATCCGAACGGCGTGAGCGTTCGGTTGTAAGCGCCGCTCTCCGCAATTCCGGTGCGGAAAATGTCGGAGTGCGCGAGAAGGTTGACCGTCATGAAGGCGCCGTACGAGTGTCCACCGATCGCCACCCGGTTGCGATCGGCGATACCCATGTCAACGATCTTGTCGACGGCGGCTTGCGCGCTCGCAACGAGCTGCTCGATGTAACTGTCGTTCGGCTCTTTGCCGTTTGCGCCGACGATCGGCATGGTTGGTCCATCAAGAATGCCGTAGCCGTGCATGAGGAGCATCAGGTAGTTCTGCCGGCCGGGACGTTTGAACTGGTACGGGGATCCTGCCAGTTGCGACGCGGCATCAGCGGACTGGAACTCGCGCGGATACGCCCAGAAGAAAAACGGCAGGCGCCCCTGTGACTTGTCGTAGCCCGGAGGCAGGTAGAGCGTCGCCGAGAGTTTCACGCCATCCGGACGTGTGTAGGTGATGAGCTCGCTCTTTACATTGGCGAAATACGGCGCGGGATCCCCGAGTTTGGTGACCTGGGTCAGTGAATTGTTGCGCAGGTCGCGCACGAAAATGTTGGGCGGATCAGTCGGCGATTCGCGTTGCGTGACGATGCGAGCCGCGGCTGGATCGATAACCTGAAGAACCTGCTCGTAGTTCGGAGCGCTCGACTGCCACAATCTTTCGGTTTTCCCCGTTGCGAGGTCGAATCGATCTATGAATGGCCGATCGCCCTCTGCCGACGCGCCGTCGCCCCTGAGATAGAGGTATTTGCCATCACTCGACCGGAGCGGAATGAACCGATCGCTTGCCGGATCGAGAACAGTCACCCACGACCCCGGATTGGAGTACCGATCCTCTGCGCTTCGGTCCCAAATCAGTTTGGGCGTGCCGCCGTTCGGTACCGAGGGATCGATCATCCAGAGACGCTGCCTCGCGCCACGCGATAGACGGTCGATCAGGAACGCGGTGTTGGGGGCGATCCAGTTGATGCCGCCATAGCGGTACTCTGTTTGGACGAACGGCGTCACCGCTCCCGTGAATGGAGCCGAAAGGAGAGAAACCTGGTCGCGCTTCGGAACCGCATTGCGTGGATTGCCCTTGTCGAGCGCTTCGATCATCACAAGCGTTGCCGGAACATCGGGACGCCAATTCACGATCCTGATGCCGGGCACAACGGCGTCGCGTGCGCTCGGCGCTTCTTCCGCGACGTGGGAGTTCCTGATCTCGCGCACAACCTTTCCGTTCCTGCTCCACACTTCGATGCGCGAGGGGAAAACGTCCATCGGCACCTGATAGGAGTAGGGTCGCTGAACCGTTTCGACGAGCAGATAGTCTCCGTCGGGAGACGGAGTCGCGCGGCTGTGGATTCCGGCCGCCCCGATCGGCGTGATCTTCCCATCGAGCGCGACTAATGAGAGCTGATCAGTGAAGTAGTAGTCGAAGAGCGCTTCGTCGCCGGGGCCCTGGAGCAAGTACTCGTACGTCCGGGCAGGAGCGGACCGTCCGTAGGATTCCTGGACGATGACGCCGGTGGGGACTTCAGTGGCTCTCGGCAGAGTGCCGCGATTCGCGGGCCACAGCCGGCACACGAGCGGCGCCTTTCCGCCAAGCCAGTTGCAGCCTGCATCGTCGACGATATTCCCGCGCGCGGTCGTGAAGTTGAGTGTCGCGGGAGTCAGGCGTCGTGCCGTGCCGCCGGAAACATCCGCAACCCAGAGCGCCGTGCCAGCGGAGGTCGTTACCGTGAACGCGAGATTCTTTCCATCACGGGACCAATCGAGGTCCCGAATCTTCCCCGATAATCCGGACCCGGTGATGTGCCGGCTGCGCCCGGTCGCAGGATCCAGAACCTCCAGCGACATTCCGCTGCTGGAGACGGTTGTGTAGGCGAGCTGATCTCCGTTGACTGACCACCCCGTCGATCCAAGACGCCCACCCGAGGGCACCTGAAGCGCGCGTTGCGTTTTTCCGTCGATGCTACTCACCGTTGCGGATCGAATCCCGATATTCTCGATCCGGTAGTCAGGGTTCGCCCTGATCTTGCTTCCGGCGAGATAATAGGCAGAATCGGCCATGTCGCTGATCGTGATAGTGCGTGGATCGCTGATCGTGACGAGGATCCACTGTCGATTCGGGCTGATCGATGTGATCGGAGTGGCGGGCGCCTCCAGGATCTTGACCAGATCGGCGGACGGCGACTGATACGTCTGCTGCCCCCGGGCTGTAAGGAGCGGCGCGAGCGTCAGGAACGCCGTCAAGAGGACGCGACGATACGAGAGTCTGTTCATGGACATAGATGGGTGGACGGGGTCAATGCCGAAAAATCTGCCTTGCAACTATATAAATACTGGTTGATTTACCGCAGTGTTGGTTAGCGCCACGACAACGACACCCAAGGACATGAATCAGAGTAAAGATCGAAGGCTTTGGTGGCAAGGAATGCTGGCGGTTGCATTCTTCGTTCTACCGACGATCGCGCCCGCGCAGGCTGTTGCCGCCTCCGGTCTCGTGATGACACCAGCGACCTTCTCCGTTTTGAACCCGTCCATCTTCGGCGACTACGGCGCGGTCGTGCTGGGCGGCAGCTACGGCCAACGCCCCGTTGCAAAGACATATCTGTTCTCGGCGAGCCTCAGCCACGTCCGGTTTCAGTTTGGACACACGCTGTGGCCGTTTCCAGTCGGCGGCGCCAAGAGCTTGATGACGAGTCTGGATTACGCGCACGGGCTTTGGACTCGCCCCATCGTACCCTCGATCCGATTCGTCTCAGGCGTACAAGGATCCGTTGGCTATGGGATCATCAATGACATGAATGGAATCGGCACTGAAGGCCTGGTTGCTGGAGTCATCATGGCCACAGGTGCTCGATTCTCCGGACCCGGCTTTCACCTGACTCCATATGTGGCGCCTGGCTATTTCTTTACCAGGGAGGCGTATGTGGGCTTCGAGTGCTCCCGGAACTGCGACGGTCTTACCGAGAGCGCTTTCCGATTTTCGTTCGGCGGCGGAGTACGTATCGATCTCCTGGAACGTCTCTCGCTCGAAGCCGGCATGAGGAAGACACAGACACCGAATGCCAAAACGCGGCGCAGCTTCGGGGTGTCGTATCGGCTCGGGGATCTGGAGCGGCACGGCCTGCGCGATGCCGGGACATTCAAGCTTCAGATGGATAACGATTTTTTCGCCAGATACAGTCGCTTCCTCGATGAGGATTACACTCAAGGATTTCATTTCACGTTCAACCGTAAAGAGTCACTCGGCCCGTTGACGCGCGCCCTTGCCCGAATCCAGGAGTGTCCGGCTGAACAGGGATGCGTCGCGCACGCAAGCATCGTCGCGGGTCAGGAGATCTACACTCCGCGATACTACCCGTCGGTCGAAAGCGATGACCGGCCATTTGGGGGATGGTTGTACGGCGGCGTTCAGTCGAGCGCAGTCACTGATCGCAGCCTTACCTCGTTGAGCGTCAAGGTCGGCGTAACGGGGCCGCCATCGCTTGCAGAGCAGTTGCAGGTGTCGTTTCACGCGATGGTTCCGTCCTACGTAATTCCGCCCGGGTGGGACAATCAACTCAAGTTCGAGCCCGGCCTGATCCTCACCGCTTCGAGAAAGGATTTTTCCGAGCTGCGGTCGGGACCCGCTTCTATCGGATTGATCAAGTCGGGCAGCGCGTCGCTCGGCAACATTCTGTCGGATGTCGAAGGCGGGCTGACACTTCGAGGAGGATTGAACGCGCCCCATCCCTGGGAGTTCAGTAAGCACCGCGGCCTCGGAGCGTACGCGTCATTCGGCGCGCGCGAGGATGTCGTCTTCCACAACCTCTTCCTCGATGGAAACACGTTCGGCGCTGGCCCGCGCGTCAAACGCATTCCCTTCGTCTGGCAGCGGGAGCTCAGCGCCGGACTGGCGATGGGATCGATATCGCTCGACTATCAACTGACCACCCGGAGTCAGGAGTTTACGACCGGGCGCCGGTATCATCCATACGGGACGGTTTCGTTCACTCGTCGCGGAGCATTTTGACGCGCTTGATTTGCACAAATCGCCGCCGAGCATGAGATTGCCCGTCGCCGTGGACCCAGACGAACGAGCGAGTCGAGAGCGATGTCAGATCTGATCAAAGACCACTTCACCCGATTGTACGAACACGTCGAACGGGCCAACGTGCTGGTACTCGAGAGCCTGCGTTCCGCAAAAAACCTGCGGACAAAGGATCTGGAGCTCTACGCGCACATTGTCGGCGCGGAGCACGTGTGGCTGTCCCGATTGAACGGAACCACCCCCCGTGTCGCAGTCTGGCCGAAACTCACTCTCGACGAATGTGAGACGATCAGCAAAGAGAACATCAGCGCGTTCAGCGGCTTCGTCTCACAACTGAGTCCCGAGATTTTGCGAACGGCCATCACCTACCGGAACAGCGCGGGAGATCAATACACATCGACCATCGAAGACATACTGACCCACGTCGCGCTGCATGGGGCTTATCATCGCGGACAGATCGCGGCATCGCTTCGGGCCGGCGGCGATACCCCCAGTCCCACTGACTACATCGCATTCACGCGTGGCGCGCCGACGGCGACGCGCCACGGATAGCCCTGCTTCGGTTCAATCGCGGTCGAGTCCCGACTCGATTTCCAATCCACCGCTTCCAGCCGAACCGAACTTCGGAGCTGTAAAAAACTTCCCGGTGGTCGTGCGGGGCGGATTCGGCTCAGTTCGAGGCTCCTTACCCTCATCGGCCGGGTCCTCTTTCTTTTCCTTTCCGCCTTCGTTGACGGCAGCCTCCGCCGCCAATTCATCGCTGTCCGTAGGAGTGACAGCCTTCTTGTCTTTGCTCTCGCTCATCCAATCGTCTCGGGGTTAGGGGTTGTACGCATGAGCCAGCATACGCTATGCCCCTTCGATGAGGTACGAACGCGACAGCAAGCTCAGCAGGGGCGGGTTTAGGCGATCTTCGGCAATTCGGAATTCGGCGTCTCGCGAGCCACAGTCGGAACTGCTCCCGGTGGATGGGGCACCGGCGGCAGGGCCAGATACTCGCGTGCGCGGTCGAGGGCGTCATCGAGATTGCCGAACAGATTCTCTTCCCCGAGCTCGGCCAGCATGTCCGAGCGGACGAGCGCGAACATGGGCTGCGCGTGCACGTCCGCCAGGAGGAGGAGCGTTCCGTCGTGCTTGCAGCGGCGAGCGAGCTCGTGCAGCGCGTGCAGACCCGTCGAGTCGATCGCCGGCACATCACGCATGCGGATGATGAGGATCTTGGGCTTCTTCGCTACCTGACCAAGTGTGTCCTTGAACTGCTCCGCCGCGCCAAAGAAGAAGGGACCGCTGATCTCGAACACTTCCACGCCAGGTGGAACCTCCCGCCTGCGCACTGAATTCGGATCGTCATCTTCATCGTTCTCGTTTCCCTCGGCGAGCTCCTGCGTAACGATGCTGACGTTGGTCACTTCGGCCATGCGCCTCATGAACATGAACGCGGCCAGTACCATTCCGACCTCGATCGCGACGGTCAGGTCCACGATCACGGTCAGAGAGAAGGTCGTCAGCAGAACCGCGACGTCGCTCTTCGGTGCCGTCAGCTCGCTGCGAAAGGTCCGCCACTCGCTCATGTGATACGACACCACGACGAGAATCGCCGCCAGAGTAGCGAGCGGAATCTGGCCGGCCCACCTTCCGAAGAACAATGTGATGAGGAGCAGCGTCAGCGCGTGGATCATCCCAGCAACCGGAGTGCGACCACCGTTCTTCACATTCGTCGCAGTGCGCGCGATCGCACCTGTGGCAGGCATGCCGCCGAACATCGGGGCGACAATGTTGGCAACGCCTTGAGCGATTAGCTCCATGTTGGATCGGTGGCGTCCGCCGATCATTCCGTCGGCGACTACGGCGGAGAGCAGTGACTCGACAGCGGCGAGAAGAGCGATCGTAAACGCCGGTGCGACGAGGGCAGTGACCTGCTCCAGCGAGACGTGCGGCACGATCAGATGCGGAAGGGTGGCGCTGATAGCGCCGAAGCGGGTTCCTATCGTCTCTACGGGAATGTTGAGCAGGCGAACGGCAACCGTAGTAGCGATCAATGCGACGAATGGACTCGGAATGCGATGACTGACTCGCGGCCACAGAACCATTATCAGTAACGCGACGAGCGCCACTCCAAACGCCTGCGGGTTTATCGAATCGAGGTTCGACGCAATCGCCCGCCATTTGGGAATGAACTCGACCGGCAGGTCGCCCATACGAAGGCCGAGGAAATCCCGCATCTGGCTCGAGAAGATGATCACCGCGATGCCGCTGGTGAATCCGACCACGACTGGATGCGGAATGAACTTGATCGCGGAGCCCAGCTTGGCGACGCCGAGTACCACCAGGATGATGCCTGCCATGATCGTGGCCACGATGAGGCCATCGATTCCGTATTTCTGGACGATGCCGTAGACGATTACGACGAATGCGCCAGTCGGCCCACCGATCTGCACACGCGAGCCGCCGAGCGCGGAAATCAGGAATCCGGCGATGATGGCGGTGTAAAGCCCGCGGTCGGGGGTTACTCCGCTGGCGATCGCGAACGCGATTGCGAGAGGAAGGGCGACGACGCCGACGATCACGCCAGCGGCGAGATCGGACCTGAACTGAAGGCGCGTGTACGACCTTAGGGTCGTGACCGATTTCGGGACGAACAAGACTTGCCGGACCCCTTAGCGCGCGGAAACCGGGAACGCCGGTAAAACTGCCACTTCAATGTAAGCCTTTCGGTAAGACCGAGTGGCGAACGGGGGATTTGCGAGCGAGGCTATCCCCCAACGGGGATTTGCGAGCGTGGCTACCCCCCAATAGTATCCGGTTGTGGATCTCCTCTTCTCCTATCTGCGCAAATACCGCGGGCTGATTCTTCTCGCCCTCGTGCTGGCGACGACCAACCAGGTGTTCTCGCTCCTGGACCCGCTCATTTTCCGGCACGTCATCGACGACTACGCGACGCGCTTCAGAGAATACCAGACGTCGACCTTCATCAAAGGCGCCGGAACGCTCCTGCTCATGGCGATGGGCGTTGCCTTCGTTTCTCGGGTCGCCAAGAACTTCCAGGACTACTACGTCAACGTCATCGTCCAGAGAGTGGGCGCCGAGATGTACTCCGATGGCATCAGGCACTCACTAGAGCTGCCATACTCGGTTTTTGAGGACCAGCGCAGCGGCGAGACGCTTGGCAAGCTGCAAAAGGTCCGGTCGGACGTCGAAAAATTCATCTCCCTCTCGATCAACCTCATCTTCACGACGCTCGTCGGCGTCGTGTTCGTCATCATTTA
>DATHHC010000264.1:0-23083 GCA_035317285.1 Gemmatimonadaceae bacterium
TACCACCGATTGCTGTTCCTGAACCCGCGCTTCACGCTTGAATCCGTCGAAAATCGGAAGCGTGACCTGCAGGCCCCAGGTGTAGGTGTTGAGCATCTTCGCGCCGTTCTTTCCGATCACGCCATCATCGGCGATGAGACCGAGCGAGGGAAGCCGCTCGGCCTTGATGGCCGAGAGACCCTGCCTGGCCGCGCGAATACGCTCCTCTTCGGCGCGGAGGTCAGGCCGATCGCGCATCGCCTGCGCGACGAGTGCCGCCTCGTCCGGAAGCGCACTGCCGTCAGTGGTAGCGGACAGTGAATCCGTGAGCACGACTTCAGTCCCGACCGGAAGCGCGAGTGCGCGCAGGAGATCGAGGTGCGCGTGGTCGCGCGAGTTCCGTGATGCGATGAGAGCGGCGCGTGTGTTCGCGAGCTGCGATTTGGCGCGCGTGACGTCGAGCCCGACACCCGTTCCAGCCTGAAGCTGCGACTGTGCGATGTTGAGCAGCTCGGTGGCGAGAATCGTGTCGGCCTGGCGGGCGTGCAGATCAGCGTCCGCGCGCATCGCTCTCACGTAGGCGTTGGTCGCGATGGTGGCGGCCTGCTCGGCGGTGGCGTCGGCATCGGCGTTCGAGGAACGCGCCTGGGCCTGAGCCGAGCGCACGCGTCCGATCGCTCCGAAATCGACAAGATTCTGCCGGACCTGGCCGCGAACGTCGAGCGTGTTGACGGGACCTTCGACCTGACCCTGCGGATCGAATAGCGGTGGATTTCCCGGGGTCGCGGGGAAATCGATGCCGAGTGTGGACGTGTTGAAGGTGCGGCCGGCTTCCTGGACGTAGCTGCTCACGGTGGGGAGCAGATCCGCCTTGCGCTGGCGAACGCGGGCTCCGGCTTCGTCGGCGCGGAGTCGAGCGCCCTGCGAAATCGCGCTCTTGTTCGCGGCGAGCCGCGCAGCGTCACCGAGGGTGAGGGCGATCGCCGGTCCCGGCTGCATGGCAGGGGAAGTAGACGACGCAGCGGATGTCTGTGCGAGCGCGGTGGATGATACCGTCGCGATCGTTGTGACGACTGCGAACAGGAGGTGGCCCGCGCGGGGAAAGGTCTTAGTCATTTGTAAGTGGAATGAACGATAATGCGTCCGGCGGGGCGCCATCCGCCTGTGCGAGACAGCCTGCTGATGGCGCGATTGAATGCACGTAGAACTCGGCCAGCTCGTTGAAGACCTGCTCGTCGCTCTTGTGGGCGAGGAGGGGCACGCCGGTGTGCTCGTCACGCCAGATACCGTTCATGACGGTAAGAGCGACGAGCATGCGCGCCGCGATCATCGGATCGATCTCCCGGAATTCGCCGGCGTCGATTCCGCGGCTGATGATTCCGCCGATGAGTTTTTGTCCGCGCGCGACGACCTCGATCGCGTAGAACTTTGCGAGGTCGGGGAACTGGTGCAGCTCTCCGAGGACGAGGCGGTAAATCGTGATGAAGGCAGGCGAGCGGACAAACGCCCAGTAGCTCCGCATGAAGGCCAGGAGTTGCGCGGTGGGTGTGCCCTGAGTGAGGCCCTGCTCGGCGCGTTCAATCTTGGCGACCGCTGTCTGGCGGATCATCTCGCGAAAAAGCTCTTCCTTGTTGGGGAAGTAGAGGTAGATGGTGCCCTTGGAGACACCGGCCCGCTCAGCGATATCCTGAAGCCGAGCGTTGGCGAGACCGCATTCGCCGAAGACCTCGAGGGCGGCCTCGATGATCTGCTGGGGCCGGTTCTCGGGTTGTCTACGCCATTTTGGTTGGGCTGACCTGGCGGGTTTTGCTGACTTGGCTGATTTGATTCTAGGCATCGCTAAACAAATAGTTACTGACCAGTCAGTAATATACTACCAATGCCCAGAAACGTCAATTGCCTCTGGCAGCCTGGCTTACGGGTGCGCCTCCGCCGCCTCCTTGTCCCGATAGTGCGCGTTCGTCAGCAGCACGATCGACGTCAGCAGCAGAAACAGCGTCACCGAGCCCAGGATGAGCCCCGTGAGCGCGGCACTAAGGTCGGTCTTCTTCTTGGTTGCCATCACTTCGCTCCCGGGCCGGCCGCAACTCTGGCCTTGGTCACTGTGTCGTTCTGACTGATTTTGGGAACCACGTCCCCGCCTTCGATCACCTTCCCAAAAACGGTGTGAACTCCATTCAGGTGCTTGGTGTTCTGCTCGCTGAGCACGATGAAGAACTGGCTGCCGCCCGTGTTCTTTCCGGCGTGCGCCATCGACAGCGCGCCAACCTCGTGCTTGTGCGGATTGCCCTGCGTCTCGCAGTCGATCTTGTAGCCGGGCCCGCCGGTTCCGACCGGACCCTTCGCGTGCTCCCCGCCCTTCGAGTAGGGATCACCGCCCTGAACCATGAAATCCTTGATGACGCGGTGGAATTTGGTCCCATCGTAGAAGCCCGAGTTGGCGAGCTTCTCGAAGTTGGCGACCGTTTTCGGCGCTTCCTTCTCGTACAGCTCGGCCTTCATCGTGCCCTTGTTGGTTTCTATCGTGGCAAACTTGGTCATTGGCGGATTGAAGGATTAGTTGGAAGTTGACGGTCAAAATTTAATCGATTCGAACCGGTGGAGACGAGATCAGCCTCACGATTGCTCTCTGCTGCCGGTTACTGTGCTCGACGGGCAGATATCGTTCAGCACGCAGATTTCGCACTTGGGAGTTCTCGCAACGCAGACTCTCCGGCCATGAAAGATGAGCAGGTGCGCCAGCAGCGCCCAATCTTCGCGCGGAAACAGAGGCATCAGATCCTGCTCGATCTTGACGGGATCCGTTTCCCTCGTGAGACCGAGGCGGTGGCTTACGCGCGCAACGTGAGTGTCGACGACGACGCCTTCGTTCTTCCCGAACGCGTTCCCCAGGATGACGTTGGCCGTTTTGCGTCCAATGCCGGGAAGCTTGACGAGCGCGGCCATTGAATCCGGCACCTCGCCACTGTGGCGCTCGACTAGAGCTTTGCCGAGTCCGATCAGGCTCTTTGTCTTGTTGCGGAAGAAGCCTGTGCTCTTGATGATCTCTTCCAGCCTTTCCGGCTGCGCGTCCGCAAGCGAGGCAGCCGTCGGGAAGGTCTGAAAGAGAAGCGGCGTCACCATGTTCACGCGCTTGTCGGTGCATTGGGCGCTCAGGATGGTCGCGACCGCCAGCTGCAGCGGCGTCTGGTAGTCGAGCTCCGTGCGTGCGTCGGGATACTCGCGCTTGAGACGGGAAAGAACCTCGAGCGCGTAGGGGCCGAGGGCATTTTTCGCGATCCGACCGCGGGGTCGGGCCTTGCGCGTGGGGCGCGCGCGAGGACTGGTGATCCGCGGCTGGCGCGACACCCGTACGGTTTTTCGTTTCGCGGGGGCGGCTTTTCTCGACTTCGGGGCAGCGCGTTTCACGTGGTCCGCCGCTTCCGCGCGAACGCGACCACGTCGTCCGCGCTGCGCGCGTTCAGTATCTCTCCCGCCTCGAGCCACGCTTTTCTCGCCATGCCGATCCCAAAATGCACGTTGTCGAGCGCGGCCGTCGAGTGGGCGTCGGGCCCGATCTCGATCGTGACGCCGAGCTCCTTTGCCTGGCGGCAGTACCGCCAATCGAGATCGAAGCGATGCGGGTCGGCATTTAGCTCCACCGCGACTCCGACCTGCGCGGCTTTCTCGAGCACCGCCTGGATGTTGATCGGATACGGCTCGCGCGTGAGCAACAGTCGCCCCGTCGGATGCGCGAGGATCGTTAGATGCGGATCGTCCATCGCCGCGAGCACGCGCTTCGTCATCGCGTCCCCATCCATGCTGAATCGCGAATGGATGGATCCCACGACGTAGTCGAAGCCGTCGAGAATCTCCGCGTCGTAATCGAGACGGCCGTCGGCGAGGATGTCGGCCTCGATTCCCTTGAGGATCCGAAAGGCGCCCATCCGCGCATTCACCTCGTCGATCTCCTCCTGCTGCCGAAGGAGCCGGTCACGTTTGAGTCCGCCGGCGTAGAACGCGGACTCCGAGTGATCCGAGATCCCGATGTAGTCCCAGCCGCGCTCCTTCGCGGCGAGAGCCATCGCTTCGATCGTTGCCGCGCCATCGGAATAGTCGGAATGACAGTGCAGCACGCCCCGGATGTCGTCGAAGGTCACCAGGTTCGGAAGCTCGCGCCGTGCGGCGGCTTCGATCTCGCCCATTCCCTCGCGCATCTCGGGCGGAATCGGCTGAAGATCCAGCGCGGTGAAAAGCGACTCTTCGTCCGCCAGATCAACGCGTTTCGCGCCCTTCCCGATCAGCGAATTCCCAATGATCTCGAAGCCCTTCTTCTGTGCCAGAACCGTCAATTCCTCGACGTGGGCCGCGCTACCAGTCGCGCGCCACAACGCCACCGGATAGTCCCCTTTGCCCACGCAATGCATGTCGAGATGAGTCCCATCGACGAAGCGAACGTGCACCGAGCCCGGATCCTCCCGCGTCTTGCTCTCTCTGACCCCGGGCGATCGTGCGAACGATGCGGCTACCTTCGCCGGATCGGCCGAGCACTCGGCAACGATCTCGATGCCGGCCACGAGCTCGTTGTGGCGCCGGATCGCGCCCGCGACGTCGGCGTGGGTGATGTCGGGGTGCTTGACGATGTTGGCGAGAAGGAGATGCGCTTCGACCGCCGCGGCAGGAAAGCGCTTGAGGTGCGCATCGCGCCGAAGAATCTCGATTCCCTTGAGAATCTTCTCCGCCGTCTTCTTGCCGAACCTCGGCAAGCTGGCGAGTTGGCCGTTCTGCGCCACACGCTCGAGATCTTCCAGCGACTCTACGCCGAGCGTGGCGTGAATGAGCTGTACCTTGGCGGCGCCGAGTCCGGGAACCCGAAGGAGCTCCAGCAGTCCCTCAGGGATTCCTTCGCGCAGCTCCTCGAGGTACGACGACTCTCCGGTTTCGACCAGCTCGCGAACGACCGACAGCGTCGCCGGCCCGACGCCCGGAACCTCCGCGAGCTCGCCCGAGCGCAAAAGTGGGCCGAGATCATCGGTGTCGAGCGCGATGAGCGCGCGCGCCGCTCCGGCGTAAGCACGCGCCTTGAATTTCTGATCGCCTTTTAATTCGAGGAGGGCGCCGATCTGAGAGAGAACGTGCGCGGCCGAGCGGGAATCCATGCCCCCAATATAAGAGGGCCATCCTTAGCGGTTTCTACACGCAGATCCTTCCCATCCAATCCTGCTACTCGGAGTACAGGATCGCCCGCGAACTATGCCGTTTCTTCGATTCCGGCGTGGAATGGCAAAGTCTTCACGATGTCTTCGATCTGCTTCTGGATAAGCTCGAGCTCCTGGCTGGCGCCTTCGCTGTCGAGCATCCCGTGACGCATCGTCACCGCGACCCGGTTCATGTACTTGATCTTGGTAATGATCTCTTCCGTCGCGCGGCGAAGTCGGATATAGCGTCTCTTGTCGGCGAGAGCACGGTGGCAGCGCCTCTCTAGATCCTGCGGCGTGAGCTTTCTGGCTACTTCGACGGCTTCAGCGATCGTACGGCCGGGTACGGCGCCGTGATCGGGAATCCCCATCTGATCGCTCGAGGGATCGCTGAACCACAGTCTGCCAATGTATTCCACGCCATCGTAGGCGAGTCGGAGTGCGACCTTGTATTCCTTGCCATCGACCGTGATCGAGCTGATCGCGTGCTGTGTAACGCCTGAGTCTGATGTCATGGCCGAGGTTCAGCTTCGTACGGACGAATTGGTATCATCTAGGAATGGGTCGAGTGACGCGAACAGCCCTTGCGGCTGTTCAACGTACGGCACATGGCCGCACTCGTCCAGAACCACGAGGTTCGTTCCGAGCGCACTGGAGGCTTCACTGGAAGACGCTAGTGGAATGGGATCGTCACGGCCGGCGATGATCATCGAGGGGATTTTGATGCCTTTCAGGTCACTGATGAGGTTGAAATCTCCCAGACTTTCCCAGACAGATTGCTGCACTCTGCCGACCACGCGGAAGGGTGTGAGGTCCGCCGCGTTGCGCGGATCCGAAAAATAACCGGCGACTCCCAGCTCGAATGCGCGCTGTCGGTAAGCCGTCGGATCCTTCTCGCGGAGACCCGAGGCCGCCAGCTCGTCGCGCAGCGCCAGTATCTCGGGACTTTGCTGCCGGCGGGCAAACTCCGCCTCAAACTGGCGCCTGTACTCCTTCGTCAGTGGCGCTGGATTGATCAGCGCCATGCGATCCGGCGCGCGAAGGTGTGGGTTGGTCCGCTGTTCGATGGTGTACAGGAGCGCGAGCATCGCGCCCCACGAATACCCGACGATCGACAACGGGTCGAGCCCGAACTCCTCGACGACCGCGCCCAGATCCTCGACGTGCGTCTCCCACGTTACCGGAACGACCGTGTCGGTCTTGGAGCGACCGCCACCGCGCTGGTCGTAAAAGAGGAGGTCGTGCTTCTCGCCCAGATGCAGCATCTGCGGGAGCAGATAGAGATGGTCTGCGCCCGGCCCGCCATGGAGAACGAGCAGCCTCGAAGCATTGGCGCGACCGTATCTCGCCCAATAGAGCGGCGAGCCGGTGGTCGTCGTGAATCCTTCCTCCCGGGGCGCGGGAATCGGCTTGGGCATCGACAGCTGGTTGGCTGGGATCAGGAGGGCGACGGCACCTCGACTAGCGCGCTGTAAAGTCGGTCTTGCTCGTCACTGTGCGGCAGGTCTCCGCGATCAGCTCCGCGGCGTGGTCGATATCCTGGATGCTCACCAGCTCGTTCGGCGAGTGCATGTAGCGGTTGGGGACCGAGACGAGTCCGGTCGCGACTCCCTCGCGCGCGATGTGAATCGCATCTGCATCGGTGCTGGTTTCCCTGCCGGCGGCGTGCAACGAGAACGGGATCTTCCGGGCTTCAGCCGTCTTCTGGAGCATCGCGAACACGACCGGCGAGATGATCGAGCCGCGCGTCAACACGGGCCCGCCGTCGATGGCGGCGTCTCCGTATTCCTTCTTCTCGACGCCAGGATGATCGATCGCGAACGTCACATCCACCACAATCGCCATCTGCGGCGAGATGCAATTCGCGCATATACCGGCGCCGCCACCACGATAGCCGATCTCTTCCTGGGTTGTCGCGACGGCGACGACTTTGGCCGAACCCGGCTTGTCGGCGTACCGGCGCAACGCCTCGAGGACCACGAACGCGCCGATCCGGTCGTCAATCGAGCGCGAAACGAGTCTCCCATTCGGGAATTCCATGGCTCGCGAGTCGATCACGCCGGCATCGCCCACGAGGACCATGCCTTCGGCCTCTTTCTTCGTCTTGGCGCCGAGGTCCACCCAGATGTCGGTGAACTTCGCGGCCTTTTCGCGCTCATCCGGCTTGATCAGGTGGATCGGCTTCTTGCCTACGACGCCGAACACTTCGCCTTTGCGGCCCATGAACCGCAGCCGCTGTCCGATGAGCACCTGGGGATCCCAGCCGCCGATCGGCTGGATGTAGGCATAACCCTGGTCGTCGATGTAGTTGATGATGACGCCGATCTCATCGATGTGGCCAGCCAGCATGACGGTTGGCTTGCCCCCGCCGTTCACCTCGGCGAGGCTGTTGCCGGCGACGTCGCCGCTGACCTTCGAGAACTTCTTTGCGAACTCGCGCCATACCTTTGCCGGCGCGGCCTCGAAGCCGGATGGGCCCGGCGTATCGAGCAGTTTCTTCAGAAAAGCGAGAGAGTCAGAGGCTATCATCAGGGGTTTTTGGGATATCGTGGGCTCTGTCTCTTCGCCACCAGAAAGAGCGGTGTTACAGGCGTCAAACTCGGCCCTGCTCAGCCGAAGGCCGTCGAATATAGCATCGCCCGGGAATCGCTCCTAACGCGCGCGAGTCTTGCAATCCTGTGCGGTTTTGCGGGAACGGCGGCCCGTGGCCCGAGTATCCGATCATTCTCTTTGCGCCGGCGTTCCTGCATCCACACCACAATCCAGGAAATGAGAACAAGAGTCAGTCTGCTGCTCACTGTCGTGCTTGCCGCGCCACTGTCGGGGCCGGGAGTGTCGGCACAAGGTATTGCGACTTCCGCGCCACTTTCGGACATCCGCTACGAGGTGACATTCACACGGGTCAACGGCGAGCGCCGGCAGGTGGCGACCGCGATGACATTCACCGTCGGGGGGACGGATCCGGTTCTCCTCTCGCTTCCCAAATGGACTCCGGGGGCCTACGAGATCGACAACTTTTCGCGCTACGTCTCCAACTTCTCGGCTGAGCAAGCGGGGACCTCGCTGGCGTGGGACAAGTCCGATCCGGATACCTGGCGCGTTCGACCTCGCGGAGTCGGCGAGGTCACGGTGCGATTCGATTATCTGGCCGACAGTCTCGACAACGCAAACACTTGGGCGCGGTCCGACTTTCTCCTCTTCAACGGGACGAATCTCTTTCCGTATCCCGAGGGCAGGGGATTCGATTTCCCGGCGTCGGTGACCGTCAACACCGAGGCGGGCTGGAAGGTCGTGACGGGGATGACGTCCGCGGGTGCCCGACGCTACGCCGCATCGAACTATCACGACCTGGTGGACATGCCGTTCTTCGTTGGACAGTTCGATCTCGACAGCACGCAGATATCCGGGACGTGGGTCCGTTTCGCCACGTATCCATCGGGAAGCGTTACCGGCGGTGCTCGAGTGGCCGTGTGGGAGGCGCTCAAGCGCGTGATTCCCGCGGAGGTGAAGGTGTTCGGTGAAGTGCCGTGGAACACCTACAGCATTCTTCAGATTGCCGATCCATCGTACGGGGGTGGCTCGGGGCTCGAGCACCAGAATTCCCACGTCGACGTTCTTGGTCCGGGGATGCTTGGAACACCGGTGCTGCCGTCTCTCTACGCGCATGAAATCTTTCACGCCTGGAACGTCAAGCGTCTGCGGCCATCGGACATGTGGCCATACAGATACGACGAAGAGCAGCCCACGCCACTGCTGTGGATCAGCGAAGGGATAACCGACTATTACGCCGACCTGGCGGAAGTCCGCGGCGGGATCATCGATGCGAAGGGCTTCTATTTGCTGACGGACGACAAAATGTCGGAGGTCGATGGATTGCCGCCCACCGCTCTCGAGGACGCATCGCTCTCGACGTGGGTCCATCCGCGCGATGGAACGGGATACGTCTACTATCCAAAGGGCTCACTCACCGGATTGCTGCTCGACATCATGATCAGGGACGCGAGCGACAATCACGCGTCGCTGGACGACGTGATGCGCACGCTGTACAACACCGCCTACAAGAATGGCCGGGGCTTTACTTCGGACGAGTGGTGGAGCACGGTGAGCAAAGTGGCGAGAGGAAAATCCTTCAGTGATTTCTTCGCCCGCTACGTCGATGGCCGCGATCCATTCCCGTACGACAAGGTGCTACCGCTGGCCGGACTTCGCCTGGCGCGCGATACCGCGCACGTTCCGCAGCTGGGAATCGCGAGCCTGCAGGATTCGACCGGCCTGCACGTAACCGAGGTGGCTCCCGCGAGCGCTGCTGCCGCAGCCGGCGTCCAGCCCGGCGACCAGCTCATCTCCGTTGCCGGATTCAGCGCCGACGATCCAGAGTGGACGCAGAAGTTCCGCTCGCGCTTCGCGCGCATGCCGGAGGGAACCGATCTCCCCGTGGTAATCCGACGCGCCGGCACCGAAAAAACTCTGACTGCGCACCTCCACTTCGTCACGTCAGTGGGCCTTCGGTTGGTGGAGGATCCGCGCCCCTCCGCAAGAGAGCGCAGGATAAGAGAAGGGCTACTCCGGGGAGTGACTCAACCCTAATGGTTTTGCGATAGTGATCGCACGCCCCCTGCGCCGGCTCGCGCGCACCAAACAGCGCGCTCGCAGCCCCCGGCCGACCCGCCCGCAGCCCCCGGCCGGTAGTCATAAGTTGTAGTTATTCGCCGGCAGTCTACTTGAGGATGGCCTTGGCGATTGTCTGAAGCTGCATGTTGGACGTCCCCTCGTAGATCGTCCCGATCTTGGCATCGCGATAGAACTTCTCGACGGGATAGTCCTTGGTGTAGCCGTAGCCGCCGAACAGCTCGACGCACAACGACGTGACGCGCTCGCACACCTGGGAGGAAAACAGCTTCGCCATTGCTCCCTCTCGCGCGATGTCCTTGCCCGCGTCCTTGAGTCGGGCCGCGTTGTACACCATGAGGCGCGCCGCCTCGATGTCTGTCGCGGCCTGCGCAATCTGGAACTGGATCCCCTGGAATTCGGAGAGCGGTTTCCCGAACTGCTTGCGCTCGCCGAGGTACTTGATGGTGGCATTGAGCGCGCCCTGCGCGACGCCGATCATCTGCGCACCGATGCCGACGCGGCCTCCGTTCAGGGTGTTGATCGCGATCTTGTAACCCTGACCGACTGGTCCGAGCACGTTCTCATCGGGAACCTCGCAGTTGTCGAGCAGGAGCTCCACCGTGCTCGACGCGCGAATCCCGAGCTTGTCTTCCTTCTTGCCGACCTTGAATCCCTTGAAGGCGCGCTCGATGATGAAAGCAGTGATTCCCCGATAGCCCGCTGACGGATCGGCATTCGCGAACACGACGAACACTCCCGCCTCCGCGCCGTTGGTGATCCAGAGCTTCTGACCATTGAGGATCCAGCGATCGCCTTTCTTCTCGGCGCGCGTCGCGAGGCCGAAGGCGTCGGAACCCGAGCCCGACTCCGAGAGAGCGTACGCGCCAACGGTTTCCGATGTGAGCATCGGCAGGTACTTCGACTTCTGCGCATCGTTGCCGTATGTCGCAATCGGATAGTTGACGAGGGTGTTCTGAACGTCGCAGACGATCGCCGACGCCGCATCCACCTTGCTGATTTCCTCGACGGCGAGCGTCACCATGAACAGCGTGCCGCCGGCACCGCCGTACTGATCCGGGACCTCGATGCCCATGAGCCCCAGCTCGAAGTACTTCGGGAGCAGCGCTGGATCGATCCGCCCGGCCTTCTCCATCTCCGCGGACCGAGGCTTTACCTCTTCCTCCGCGAATGCGGCAACCGCGTCGCGGAACATCGCCTCTTCCTCGGAGAGGAGAGTGAGCGCGGCTGGCGAAGTTGTCACATCAGTCGGCATTGATTCCAATTCCGGCGCGCTCGAGAACTACTTCAGCGAGCTTGTCGTGCAGTCCGAACGCGGGCGTTACGCTGAAGGTGACGCCCGGGAACGCCTCAGCGACACGTGCGACCATGCGGGGAATGTCGGACGTGGAATGACGGCCCGGGGAAAGCATGTAGGGAAAAACGATCACTTCGCTTGCACCTGCGCGGACGCAATCCGCGAACCCCTGGCCGATGTCGGGCTCCGCGAGCTCCATGTGGGCGTGGCGCACCACGACGTCATCTCCGGCCATGGTTTGGATCAGCGCCGCCATGTCCGGAAGCATTTCGTTGGCTTCGTCTTTTCGCGAGCCGTGATCGACAATGAGGATTCCCTTCATACGTCCTGCAAAATGGTGTGGTGCCCGTTCGCCGACTAGTGCGCGGCTTCGTCCAGCGCGGTTCCCTCGTGCCAGGTCGGGCGCGCCAGGCCGCCGGCGTCGTCGTAGAAGTGAATCTTGTCGGGCGCGTAGATCTTGGTGAGGTAGACGATCTGGCCCGTATGCATCGAGAAGTGCTCCACCACATGGTAAATGGCGGCCAGCACCGTTGTGTCGCGCTCCTGAATCACGATCGATTGGGCCAGATCTTCCTCGGTCAGTCCGGCGAGAATCCCGTCCGCCTCGCCTAGAACCTTCTCGAGATTCTCCATTAGCTTCGACCCATCGGCGCCATCTGTCTGCGCGAACTCACCGGCGCGAAAGCGGGTGATGGACCGTCCACCGATGCCGCCCAGAATCCACTCGGTGACGTTCCCGGTGAGATGAACGAGAAGATTGCCGATGCTGTTGGAGCCCTGATTCGGCCTCGCCCAGACCGCGCTCCGAGGCAGCGCGTTGACGCAGTGCCGGAGCTTGATCGGATACTCCTTGACCAGCCAGTAGCGCGAGCGTGAAAGGAAGATTTCCGGAACCGACACTATGCTCTCCCGGTTGGCGCCGCGGTGAGGGTGTCGCGGAACACTTCCAGCGCCAACTCGACTTTCCCGAACGGCGCCGACACCTGGACGCCCTGCACATGCGGCCTGACGCGCTCGAGCATCTCTCTCGCGATCGCGATTCCCTCCGCTACGCCGTGCTCCTTGGACTTGGCGCTCGCCGCGCGCATTCGCTCGATGACCTTCGCCGGCACGACCACGCCCGGAACTTCGTTGGCGAGGAACTCGGCGTTGCGCAACGACACCAGCGGCCAGATCCCGGCCACGATCGGAATCCGCGTATGCTCGATCGTCGTCAGGAATTTCTCGAGCTGGTTCACATCGAACACCGGCTGGGTGATCGCGTACTCCGCGCCGGCCTCGACCTTCCACTCGAAGCGCTTGAGCTCCTGCGCGGGGTCGAGCGCCGCGGGATTCACGCCCACTCCAATCGTGAACTGTGTCGGCGCACCGATGGCGTTGCCGCCGGGATCCAGCCCGTGATTGAGCTGGTTCACCAGATTCGTAAGTCCGATGGCATCGATGTCGAATACCGCCGTCGCGTTCGGGTAGGGGCCCATCTTGGGCGGATCGCCGGTGATGAGCAGCAGATTCCGGAGCCCGACCGCCGCCGCGCCCAACAGGTCGCTCAGCATGCCGAGCAGGTTGCGATCCCGGCAACAGTAGTGAATGACTGTCTCGATCCCGACCTGCTGCTCGATCAGCACGCCGGTGAGCAGAGCGCCCATGCGGCTCTGTGCGCGCGGCCCGTCCGGCACGTTCACCGCATCGACACCTGCGTCACGCAGTGCCGCCGTGTCCCGCAGCATCTTCGACGCGTCCACGCCGCGCGGAGGAACGATTTCCACCGACGTGACGAATTCGCCGCGCGCGATCTTGCCGCCCCACTTGGATCGATCGGCAAGCGGCACGGGTGGCACGCCAGGATTCTCAGGAGGAAGGTCAGGTTGAACCTGGCGTCGCTCCCTCGCCGGAACTCGCGGCTGCCTGGGTGACAGCGGGCGCACGCCCTCCACCATCGCCGCGATGTGCTCAGGCGTCGTCCCACAGCAGCCGCCAACGATCTTGGCACCCGCCTGGACGAGGTGATGCGCGTAGGTCGCCATGTACTCCGGGCTCGCCATGTACATGCTGCGGCCGCTCACGTCGCGCGGCATTCCGGCGTTCGGCTGTGCACTCAGTTTGCGTCGCGACGCTGGTGCCATCTTCTCGATCGCGTCGAGAATTATCTGCGGGCCAACGGAGCAGTTGAGTCCGATCACGTCGGCGCCGAAGGCGTCGAGCGATTGGGTGAGATCTTCGACCGACACCCCGTACGGCGTGTGACAGTCGGAGCCGATTGTCATCTGCGCGATCACGGGGATAGTCGAATCCACTTCGTGAGCCGCGAGAATTGCCTGCTCGATCTCGTGCACGTCGGCGAACGTCTCGAGAATGAACACGTCACAGCCGCCGTCCTTGAGCGCCTGGAGCTGCTCGCGGAACGCCGCCCGCGCCTCATCCAGACTGGTCGGCCCGAATGGCTCGAGACGAATGCCAAGGGGACCAACCGCGCCGGCGACCAGGATGTCGTCATCCGCGACCTCGCGCGCAATCTTCACCGCGGCGCGATTGATCTCAGCGACCTGCGACTCGAGTCCATACTGCGCAAGCTTGATCCGGTTCGCGCCAAAGGTGTTGGTCTCCAGCACCTCGGCCCCTGCTTTCTTGTACGCCTTGTGCACATCGCGCACGAGATCCGGCGCGCGGAGGTTCAACTCGTCGTAACACTGGTTGATGAACACGCCCTTGTTGTAGAGCATCGTGCCCATCGCGCCGTCGAAGACGATGACCTGCTGCGGATCGAGCAGCCGTGCGATCAGCGGGTTCTCAGGCAACTGCGGCCTCCGCCTGTGGCGAGGCATCGGCGGCCGAGCCGCGTACCGCGTAGTACTTCGCTTCGGGGTGATGGATGATCACAGCGGCCGTCGATTGTTCCGGCAGCAGCTGGAATGACTCGGTGAGATCCATGCCGAGCGCCTCCTTTGCGGGAAGGAGCTTGAACACTGTCGCGTGGTCGTCGAGATCGGGACACGCGCCGTAACCCCAGGAGTACCTTTTCCCGTCTGGAACTCCCAGTTCCTTTTTGATGCGCCGATGCGCCCACTCGGCGACGGCTTCCGCGGCTTCGACCGAGAGACCGTGCGAATAGTACGCCTCGGTGTATTCGTTCTTTCCCTGCAGCTCCTCGAATCGCGCCGTGGCTTCCTTGCCAACTGTCACGATCTGTAGCGGAAGGACATCGACGTCGCCCGAATCGACGTTGCGCACGTAGTCAGCAAGACAAAGACGCTCGCGACCCTCCATCCGCGGAAAGTGGAAGCGCGCGATCTCTCGCAGCGATCCGCCATCGCTCGAATACGCGGCTGGATCGTAGATGATCACATCGTTTCCCTGCGACTGCGCCGGGAAATAGCCGTAGACGACCTGGGGCTTGATCCACCCGTTCTTCTTCGCGTCTTCCTTCAGGCGCTTCAGCGCGGGCTCGAACTCGTTCTTGACCGCCGACTTGTACGGTTCTCCTGATCCACGCCCACCCCACTGCAGACGATAGAGCTCGTCCAGGTCGAGGAGATCGAAGACCTCGTCTATCGGAACGTCGCGAATGACGCGCGTGCCCCAGAATGGCGGCGAGGGAAGCGGATTGTTGGCCGCGACATCGCTGCGATCGCCACCGGCGTCGCCGACGGCGATGTCCTTGCCGACCGCGGTGCGCAGGAACACGTCGTTGCGCGCGTCGTCCAGGTTCTTGACGACGAACAAATTGCGCTTCTTTGGATCCTGAAGGACGTCCATCGTCTCGAGCCCCTCAAACGCATCCTTGCAGTAGAACACGCCGGAGTCGTACGCACGCTCGCCCTCTACAAACAGCGCGCGTCGGCCGAATCGACGATTGATTGCGGCTCCACCGATCAGAACGGGAATCTGCATCCCGCGCTTGTCGAGCTCCTGGACGCACAACGGCATCTGCTTCGAGGTCGAGACGAGCAGCGCGCTCAGGCCAATTGCGTCGGCGCCGACCTCGACCGCCTTGTCGAGGATCGTGTTGACAGGAACCTGCTTGCCCAGGTCGAATACGGTGTAGCCGTTATTGGAGAGAATCGTATTGACGAGCGACTTGCCGATGTCGTGCACGTCGCCGTATACGGTCGCCAGCACGACTTTGCCCTTGGTGTATCCCTCCGCTTTCTCGAGGAACAGCTCGAGGTGCTTCACCGCTTTCTTCATTACTTCGGCCGACTGAAGGACGAACGGGAGTATTAGCTCTCCCGCACCGAACTTGTCGCCGACCTCCTTCATCGCCGGCAGCAGGACCTCGTTCAATACGCGGACGGGATGCTTCCGCACATCGGCGGCATCCAGTTGCTCTTCGATACCCTCCTTCTTTCGGTGCAGGATCATCCAGTGGATCTTCTGCTCGGCCGTCATGCCGGCCGTCGGATCTTCTTTCTCGACCTGTGCGGCTGCACCACCGCCACCGATGTTCGCGAAGTACTCGATAAATCGTTGAAGCGCGTCCGGCCGTTTGTTGAACACCAGGTCGTCCGCCAGCTCACGCTCGCCGGCCGAGATCTCGGCGTAAGGCCTGATATGAGCCGGATTCACGATCGCAGCGTCGAGTCCTGCCTGGACACAGTGGTGGAGAAATACGGAGTTGAGAACGCCGCGTGCCTCGGGTGTGAGCCCGAAGCTGACGTTCGAAACGCCGAGTATCGTCGAGACCCCGGGCAGCTCACGCTTGATGAGACGGATGCCCTCGACCGTCTCCTTGCCGGAGTCGATCCATTCAGCATCACCGGTCGCAAGGGTGAACGTCAGCGCGTCGTAGATGAGATCTTCGGGCGCGAGGCCGTACTCACCGACGACTATGTCGTAAATCTTCTTTGCGACCTCGAGCTTCCTGTCGCGCGTCTTCGCCATCCCGATCTCGTCGATCGTGAGCGCAATCACCGCCGCGCCATGCTTCTTCACGAGAGGCACGACGGAGTCGATCCGCTTGCGGCCGTTCTCCATGTTGATGGAGTTGACGATCCCGCGACCCGGGATGTGCTCGAGCGCGGCCTCGATCACGTTCGCCTCGGTGGAATCGATCACGAGCGGCGTCTCAACGCTCATCGACAACAGCTTCACGACCTTCGACATCTGCTCGGCTTCATCGCCGCGCTCGGTAAGCGCAACGCAGACGTCGAGCACGTGCGCGCCGGAGTCAACCTGCTCGCGCGCGACCTCGAGGATTCCCTCGTAATCATCGGCGAGAAGTAGTCGCTTCACCTTGCGCGAGCCCTGCGCATTGACGCGCTCACCCACCAACAGCGGCGGCGGGTCCTGGTGCAGGGTGATGGCGCGCATAGCGGAGCTGACGCGGGGAACGTGCTGGGCGTGATTGACGGGCATGGCCCGACGCTCCGCCTCGCGAACCGCTCCGACGATGGCGGAGAGATGCTCTGGAGTCGTGCCGCAGCACCCGCCGACGATCCGCACGCCAAAATCCCGCACGAACTCGGACAGCGCCGTCGCCATCGGCTGCGGCTCGAGCGGATACACCGCCTCGCCGACACCGGTGTTGAGGGGCAAGCCCGCATTGGGGATCACCGACAACGGAAGCGTCGCGTGCTCGGAGAGATATCTCACCGGCTCGCGCATGTGCTCAGGACCCGTCGAGCAATTCAGCCCGATCACATCGACGCCGAGGGCCTCGAGCGTCGTCATCGCGCTCGCGATGTCGGTCCCGAGGAGCATGCGGCCGCTGACGTCGAGCGTGACCTGCGTCTGCAACGGAAGCCGGCGGCCGATCTCGGTGAACAATCGTTCGATGCCCGCAACCGCTGCCTTCACTTCCAGGATGTCCTGCGATGTCTCGATCAGAAGGAGATCTACTCCGCCTTCCACCAGATACTTCGCCTGCTCGTAGAAGTTGTCCGCCAGCTCGGTGTAGGAGATCTGCGAGAGCACCGGATCGGAGCTGGAGGGCAGCATCCCCGTCGGTCCCATCGAGGCAGCGACGAAGCGCGGCTGATCCGGCGTCGAGTATTTGTCGGCAGCGGCACGCGCCAGTCGCGCGGCACCAACGTTGATCTCGCGAACCTTGTCGCCGAGGCCCCACTCCTTGAGGCGGCGCGGCGTAGACTGGAATGTGCACGTCTCCACGACATCGCACCCAACCGCCAGGAACGACTCGTGAATCGCCTGGATCACATCAGGACGCGTGAGAACGAGATTGTCGTTGCATCCCTCGAGGGCCTTTCCGCCGAAGTCCTCCGCCGAAAGGTTGTACCTCTGGATGTTCGTACCCATCGCGCCGTCGTATATCAACACTCGGCGCTTCAACGCTTGCAGGTAAGGCGATTCGATGCTTCGTTCGGTCATGTCTATGTTGCTGTTCCGGTCGTCAGAGACGAGTTAAAGGCTTCGTCCCGCTTTGGCAGCCCTTCCGCAGGAGGGATAACAAAAAAGCCCACGCGTAGGCGCTTGGGCGAGCGCTTTAGCGGTTTGTTTAACGTGGCCGCAAGTTGCTTTAAATCGCCACGGTTCAGTTGTGCCCTTCACTATAGTAGCGGAGGGAGCGGAGCGGTGCAAGGCGAAACTGCCCGCGGTAGTGGGTCAATTCCAGTGACGTTCACCTGCGATTGCGGATTGAGGCCGCAAAGTCCTCGCGGTCGTCAGAACTCCAGCCGAGGATCGTCGCGACTGCCATCCGGAAAGTCGTCGCGATTGGAACGGCCGGTTGTACGCGACCGGGACTCGAACGATTGCACGAGGGCTATGAGCCTGTGCCGTTCCAGCGGAAGAACCAGATGCGCGAGCGTCGCCCGCTGAAGCTTCTGGGCGAGGAATGGACGCTCGCCGTGAGTTTTCCCGTAGACTATGATCGCTCCGCCGGGCAAGAGAGGAAGCGTGAGGCCGGGGCCTCCACTTTCGATCGCGTCGCACGAGACGACGGCGATCGCCGGCAGATCTCCGTGGAACGCACTCCCGATATCTCCCACTGTTGCCGCCAGCAAAACATCATGTCCGAATCCAATCAGTGTCTGCGCCAGGCCTTCGAGCAGCGCGACATCAGTGCCGACGAGTATCACTTTTACCACTATGCAGTTTCCCTCATACAGCCAGGCGTTGAATCGATTCCAGGTCCGCCCCCGTGATCTCGACTACTTTCGTCCGCGAGGCGTGGCCGGAAACGATGCACACATTGCGCCGCGAAGTCTTGAGCGCCTGCGAAAGAAACCCGATCAGGGCTTCGTTCGCCAATCCGTCGATCGGAGGAGCTGTCACGCGCACTTTCAGGGCTACGCCCTGAAGCCCCGCGATCTCGTTCTTCGACGCACGAGGTTGGAGGCGAACGGAGAATCGCACGGCCTCGCCTCGGCGATGCGCGTCGAACGCGCTCAGATGAGCTGGAGCAGCTGGTTCGCGATGATGCTGAGCAGGATGTAAGCGATAAGCGGAGTCACATCGAGCCCGCCGAAGTTCGGAACGATGCGGCGCAGCGGCGCGAGCATCGGCTCGCTCAGCCGGTAGCTCCAGTTGACCCATTTGGAGTACGGAGAGATCGGCAGCCAGGAGCTGATGACCCTCACGATTATCGCTGCCTTGAGGATCGTGAATGTCCAGCTCACGAGCAGGTAGATAATTCCGCCTGCTCCTGTCGCGATGACAACTGATTTGGCGACTCCGAGTCGAATCATGTCGATCGCCGTGAGCAGCAAGATGCCGCCGATCACGACTCCGGCGAGCGCCCACAATGGAGCGGCGGCCGGCGTTCCGCCGGCGCGGACGATTCTTCGCTCGATCGGGACGAGGATTGGATCCACGGTGGAGCGACAGAATCGCGCGATGGCGTTGAAGGGACTGATCTTCTTGGTGCGAACTGCCCAGTCGAGCAGGCAGATCACGGCGAACACGATCGCTATCGAGAGCAGCGCGATACGCAGAGCATTTGTTACTACGTCCGCGCCGGCTTGAAATGTATCCATCTACTGGAACGTCGGTCGCATGTGCAGCTCTTTCACGAGGAACGCAAATCTATCTGCGGTCTCGTCGATCAGCTTGGTCGTCGGTCTGCCGGCACCGTGCCCCGATTTCGTCTCGATTCTCACGAGAGTCGGATTCGCGCAGCTCTGAGCCGCCTGGAGTGTAGCCACGAACTTGAACGTGTGGCCGGGCACTACTCGATCGTCGTGATCCGCCGTGAACGCGAGCGTCGGCGGATAGCAGGTGCCCGGCTTGATGTTCTGGAGCGGAGAATACGCGCGCAGGTACTTGAACTGCTCGGCGTTGTCGGACGATCCATAGTCCGAAGTCCACGCCCACCCGATCGTGAACTTCTGAAAGCGCAGCATGTCCATCACGCCGACTTCCGGCAGCGCCACGCCGAACAGCTCGGGCCGCTGAGTCATCACCGCTCCCACCAACAGCCCGCCGTTCGAGCCGCCTCGAATCGCAAGTTTCGGGGTCGACGTGTACTTCTCCTTGATCAGGTACTCCGCCGCGGCGATAAAATCGTCGAAGACGTTCTGCTTCTTCGCCAGCATTCCGCCCTCGTGCCAATCCTTTCCGTACTCGCCCCCTCCTCTGAGGTTGGGGACTGCATAGATGCCGCCCATATCCATCCACGCGATGTTGGCGGCCGAGAAGGAGGGAGTGATGGAGATGTTGAAGCCGCCGTAGGCGTAGAGGAGCGTCGGATTGGTTCCGTCGAGCTTGATGCCTTTCCTGGCCGTGATGAACATCGGCACCCGCGTTCCATCCTTGCTCGCGTAGAAAACCTGCCGGGTTTCGTACGCGGTCGGATCGAACGCGACCTGCGGCGCTTTGAACACTTCGTTTTTCCTGGCCTTCACGTCAAACCGATAAATCGTCGTAGGCGCAAGGAAGGAAGTGAAACTGTAGAACATCTCGTCGTCGCCCTGGCGCCCCTGGATTTCGCCGACCGTTCCAATACCCGGCAGCGGCAGCTCCCCGTGCATGGTGAACCCGCCGCCCAGCGCCTGGCCGCGCTCGCGCGTCACGATCGGAGCCGTGCTGGTGTCGTCGTAGATGTTCCCCGGATTGCGTGGCTGCGTCGGCTGTCGATCCCTTCGGTCGCGCGGATCGGTGCGGGACCCGGTGAAGAAGCGAATGCTCGAATGTGCATCCTGGAGATAGTTGCCGACGATGTCGTCGCCGGCCATCGAGGCGTTGACGAGCGCGTCCTTGTTCTCGGGGATGATCGTGTTCCAACGCTCTTCGCGCGGATTGTCGATGCTGATGGCGACGATGCGACCTCTGGGTGCGTTCCGATCCGTGCGCACGTAGAACATCGTGCCCCTGTTGCCAACGAACGAATATTCCGCGTCGAGCTTGTCGATCAGCCTGACGACAGGGTTGTCGATCTGCGGCTTCCCGGGGTTGTCGAGATCGATGAAGTAGAGGCGGGTGCGGACGTCGGTTCCCTGTGAGACTGTGATGATCAGGTATTGACCATCGTCGGTGACGGTTCCGTCGAACAGCCAGTCGGGCTGGTCGGGGCGATCGAAGATCAGATCATCACGCGCCTGCGGCCGGCCGATCCGATGGTAGTAGAGCTTATGATTGCGATTGGTGTTGGTCATCTTGTTGCCCGACGTGGGCTCGTCATAACGCGAGTAAAAGAAGCCCTTGTTGTCGTGCGTCCACGAGATGCCTGAGAACTTGACCCACTTCACCGTGTCGGGAAGATCACGCCCGGTGGCTACATCGCGCACATGGAGCTCCTGCCAGTCGGACCCGCTGGTCGACAGGCTGTAGGCGAGATAACGCCCGTCGTCCGACGCCGCCGTTCCGGAAAGTGCGACGGTGCCATCGCTCGAGAGCGTGTTCGGGTCGAGCAGCACACGGGCTGCGACCGTCTTTGCATCCTGCACGAACAGCACGCTTTGATTCTGAAGTCCCGTATTCAGGAAATAGAAATAGCGTCCGTTTTGTTTGAACGGCGCGGACCACCGCGCGTAATTCCAGAGCTGCCCGAGCCTGGCTTTGATCGCCGGCCGCTCGGGGATTGTCGCCAGAAACGAGTCGGTGAGCCTGTTCTGGGCCTCAACCCAGGCCTTCGTAGCGGGCGCATCGACATCCTCGAGCCAGCGGTAAGGGTCGGCGATGCTCGTTCCGTGGTAGTCGTCCACCTGGGTGCCGCGGGCGGCCGCCGGATACGCGAGGGGAGGGGGAGCCGTTGTCGTCTGCGCGGACAAGGTGCCCGCAACCGACACGAGCAACGGGAGCAGGGAGGCGCGGAGGGTGGACATCGGGAAATTTTTGTGTTGCATGGGTGACTGGCCTGCTGGGCTAGTGGTTATGATGTACTCCAATCTACGGCGCTTCGCCGGTTAGGTTCCACTGCAACCTGTCCCTTACCAATGGCGGTATGCTGAATGACGAAGGTTACGGAACCTTTGCGGAAAGACAGACACTACTGGCTCATCAAATCGGACGCCGAATCGTTCTCCTTCGACGATCTCTGGAATCTGCCAAACCGGACAACCCACTGGGATGGCGTCCGGAATTTCCAGGCGCGGAACTACATGCGCGACGAGATGAAGAAGGGCGATCTGGCCTTTTTCTACCACTCCGGCGGGAGCGATCCGGGGGTGGTTGGAGTCGTCGAGATCGTGCGCGAGGGATACCCCGACCACACGGCGTCCGATCCAAAGGATCCGCATTATGATCCGAGGAGCAAGAGCGGAGAGCCGTACTGGTCGATGGTGGACGTGAAAGCGATCGAGCGCCTTCCGCGCCACGTCTCCCTCAGCGAGCTGCGGACCAAGGCAGAGCTCGAGGGGATGCCGCTCCTTCAGAAGGGGAACCGCCTGTCGGTTCAGAAGGTGGGCGCGGCCGAATGGAATGCGGTGATGAATTTGGCGAAGCAGGACGGCGGCGGTTGACCGCTCGAGAATGGCGCCGTCGCCAGTCCGGCGATAATCTTCGGCTTGGCAGGTCGTGCTCGCGGCGACTAGTCGCCCTTCCCGGGATCTGGAGGTCATCATGAAGCGCCTCGCCTACCTCTGTGCAGCTGCCATTGCCTCTTCGGTGATGGGCTGCGCGTCCCACCCTCCGTCGACCGAAGTGACTGCCAGCGATTTCGACCTCAACCCGCTGGTCGGTGAGTGGCGCGGAGACTACAGCAGCACCCAAACCGGGAGAAAGGGCACGATCGCCTTCACACTCCGGGCGGGCGAGTCCGCTGCCTCCGGCAACATCGTCATGATCCCTCGCCCCGACTCGTCTTTGAGCGCCGCCGAGCGCGAGCTGGTGACGAACGTGGCGGCGCCGGGGAGGGCCGTCCTCAAGATTCATTTCGTCAGGAAAGAAGGCGGGAATCTGAACGGCACCCTCGATCCATATCGGGATCCTGATTGCAACTGCCCGGTGACAACGACCTTCCAGGGATCCTTTCGCGACGCGCGGACGATCGAAGGAACGTTCAGTACGGTTCCGTCTCAGCCGGGAGGAAGCGTCACCGGCGGGACGTGGAAGGTCACGCGGGTCAAAAAGCTGTAGTCTCTCAACCCGCAAACTGCAACTGAACACGTCGTCAGCCTGAGCCTTGCAGCTGGCAGCCATCAGGCTCACTACGCCGGGACGTCACCAGGGCGGATCAAGTACAATCAACTGCCTGTACCCTCGCGCCACCAATGACGTCCCGACGATCTAAGCCTGATAGCTGAGAGCTGTCAGGCTCCAGCTGACGACGTGTTCCGTTGCAGTTGTGGTTGCCGTTGGCCGCGGCCCACCACACCCGCCGAGATCGCGGAGTTGCGCAGCATGCGGAGAACGAAGAGCCGCCGTGGCGGTATCGGCACCATCATGATCTGTGGATCGGGCATTGGGGCGGCACGCCTGCGATTGTATGCCATTACTCTCTCCCTATTGCACGCATGCGATTATCACCCTCGGCGGCGTTGCGCTAAATTTGATGTAATCCACTGGAGAACAGGATGCCGAAGACCGGTTCGACCGCGCCACCCGCCGCTTTGAAGAAAAACAGCGGCAAGCCAACCGCAGCCCCCAACAAGGACTCCGCGAAGCCACC
>DATHHC010000265.1:0-14460 GCA_035317285.1 Gemmatimonadaceae bacterium
CTGGGCCGGCATATCGTAGTTGCAGCTGCGTACGGTGAAGATTCTCTTGACCACGTTGAGCGCGCGGCGCATTGCGCCTACGTCGGTATAGGGCCCGAAGTAGCTTGCTCCGTCGTCCTCGAGTCGCCGCGTGACGAACACTCTCGGAAACGGCTCCTGCACCGTCACCTTGATGTACGGGTACGACTTGTCGTCGCGCAGCGCGATGTTGAATCGCGGCCGGTACTCCTTGATCAGGTTCGCTTCGAGGATCAGCGCGTGCGCTTCGCTCGGAACGACGATGGTCTCGACGTCGGCGATGAGGCCGACGAGGTGACGCGTTTTCGGGTTGTCGAGCTGATCGTTGGCGAAATAGCTGCGGACGCGCGAGCGCAGCCGCTTCGCCTTGCCTACGTAGAGGGTCGTCCCGTCCCTGCCCTTCCAGAGATAGACCCCAGGTCCGTCAGGAAGGTGTTGAAGTTTTGTCGCAACGGCATCGGGGACGGGCAGCATGTGTAATTATACCACTCGCGTAAAGCCCGGTTCACTTCGAGCGCAGCACGAGATTGAACAGCCGTCTGCCGCGATCGAAGACGTTTCTGGCCTCTGGAATTCCGAACGCGGCAGTGATTCCGAGGTATGTAAGCCCGTAAACGGCGAGCAGAGCAAGCGCCATTAGCTTTGACTTGACGACCGTATCGTGCGCGGACAGAAGCAATGAGCCTCTGTCGACTATCAGCTTGTACGCCCACGGAATCGCGGCTCCCATGAGCGCCGCGCCCCATAGACGCGCCATGCGCGCCGGCACGAGACGCGTCCTGCCGATTCTCTTGTCCAACTCCCGGCGCAGGAGAAAGAACTCGACCCACCCCGCGAGTCCTGCCGACGCCGTGAGTCCTGCAGCGCCGAGCTTCGGGTCGAGGCGGAGCAGGGCTGGCAGAACGAGCGCGAAGAAATAACCAAGCATGGTCGTGAGAATCACGCGCACGACGGCGTAGCGCAGAGGCGTTTTTGTATCGCGCATTGCGTAGAACGTCGACGAGTACAGTCGCCCCATCGTCGACGCGAGAAGCCCCACCGTCGATCCGATCAGGATCTGCCACACCCAGATCGTATTACCGCGCTGGAATTTCCCGCTCTGGAACAACACCAGCACGATGAGGTCGCCGAGAGCGAGAAACGCGACTGCGCTCGGAACAATGAAATAGGCGATGCGGTCGAGGCCATCGCTCAGCCGACTGCGTAAATACGCACCTATCTCCGCGGTTGTACCTGTAGCCCGTGACATCGTCGGCAGCTCGGCCGCCGATATCGCCATTCCGAAAAGACTGATGGGGAGTACGTAGATCGCCTGTGCGTACGTGAATGACGAGACCGCTCCGTTGCCGAGATAGCTGGCAAGCCACGCATCGACATAGGCGCTCAGCTGGACGACGCCTCTCCCCACGAACGCGGGGATGAAATTCCGGAATACGTTACGAACGCTGTCCGAGGCTGCCGACAGCCGCGGTCTGACTCCGTGCGCAAGCGACAGCACCTGTGGAAGCTGAATCAGAAACTGAAGTGCGCTGCCAACGACAGATCCGTAAGCGAGATACGTCGCAAGCTGAACTTCGGTGTGCCCTTTGTGGAAGAACACGAGCGTGGACACCATCGCCAGATTCCAGATCACCGGTGCCGTATACGACATGAAGAAGCGCCGGTGACTATTCAAGATCCCGAGACACCACGCGGAGAACACGAGGAGGCCCGCGCCAGGAAAGAGTATCCTCGTGAGGTGCACTGTCAGCTCGCGCTTCTCGCCGGTAAAGCCGTTGGCGATTATCGCGACGAGCCACGGCGCGGTAAGCACGCCAAGCAGCACGATTACCGCTGATACGAGGGCCAGCATTCCTGCCACCGCCCCGGCAAGCTTGGTTGCTTCCTCTTCCTTCTCCCTGCCCAGGAGTCCGGCATACTCCGGAATGAAGGACGCGGAGAGGACTCCTTCCCCGAAAAGATTCTGTAAGAGGTTTGGAATGCGAAACGCCGCATTGAACGCGTCTGCGGCCATGCTTGCACCGAGATAGCGCGCCATCATCGTCTGCCGTATCAGTCCCGCCAACCGACTCAGGAGAATTCCTGAGCCAACGAGAAACGCGGCACCTTTCGATCGATCGAACGCTTTGGCGGGTGCACGCGGCGTCGCCCGGCGTTCGATCGGCGTCGTCGCCGCGGTTACTTCATCGGCTTCGGGCGGGAGGAGGGGTGGGAGCGATCGATCCTCTTCCTCCAACTCTTCCTCCTCTTCTTCTTCCCCTTTTGTCACGATCTCCCTCGAGCGGGAACGGTATCCTCGAGCGGGCGCGATCGCTCAGGTGCGCCCACGATGCGCTTGGCGTGTTCGCGCGCCTCTCCAAGCATGTCGTCGCGCAGCGCCGGCCCATACCGCGCCAGGAGTGGCACGAAATTGAGGGCTCGCTCCTGCGGTTTTCCGAGAGGATAGAGCGATCCACGCGCAGTAGCGATCTCCTGCATTACTTCGGCGTGCTGTTTCTTCGCGGCGGCGATGAGACGTCGCTCGAAACGCTCGAGACGGCGCGTCAGGTTGGCGCGCAATCCTCCCGTAACGGCCGCGCTCACCGGAGCGCCTTCTTCGGCAATCGTCTCGCTGAGCTTGTCGAGCTTCTTCTCGAACATCACGCGTGTGGCGTTGAGCTCGTCGATGACGCGCTTGGGCAAGTGCGCTCTCGCGACTCGCGCCTCGACTGCGTGCGGATCGAGAAAATCCTCGGGGACGAGATGAAGTTTCCCCAGAATCTTCTCCACGTGTGGCTCAATGATCGTGCACGACCACCGTGGAACGATCGCCGGCTTTGCCACGCCGAGCGCTTCCGCAATGGGGGAGACCTGCGCGAAGTAGGCGATCTCCGCCGGACCGCCTATGTACGTGGCCGTGGGCAGGATTGCGCGCTCCACGACCGGGCGAAGCAACACATTCGGCCCCAGGTCCTCGGATGCGGCCTGCTTGCGTGCGGCCTTTATCGGAATGCGCTTGCGTCCACCGGCGGCGGCACCGAAGACGAGCGAGAGGCCGGGGACATCCTGAACCTGCGGAGTGAATCCCGCTTCCTCGATCTCACGATTGCGCTCGGTCACCTTCGCCGCGATGTCGGCCGCCTTCTCGAGAGCCGCGCTGAGTAGCGGCCTTGCCGCGGCGCGGGTCGAGGGATGATACGCATCGATTACTGCTATTCCGAGCGGTGCCAGGAGCGCGCGAAGAAACGACACATAAGCGGATCCGATCGTTTGGCCCGACTTGTAGAATCGCTCGAGTAACTCGATTGGCGTCCGGTCGATCGTCGATCCCGCCGCTCGCTCCAGCACGTCCAGCAGCGAAGAGACATCGTCCAACGGCATCGCCGCCATAGGAAGCCCGAGCGGCTGGCTGTGGTCGATGCGGAGCAGTTGCGCGCCTCCAGGAAACGAGACGACCGTGCTGCTCGCCTCCTTGAAGTCGGTGTCGTCCGTCGCCGCCCAGAACACCGGGGCCACGGGGATTCCTGTCGCCTCCTGCAGAGAGTCGGCGACTGCAAGCGCGCTCAGTGCTTTGGAGAGCGTGTAAATCGGGCCGCCGAACAAACCAGGTTGTTGACCTGTGGTCACGACTACCCCGCGCCCGGCACTCGACGCTTCGAGTCTCTCTTTCGCCCTTCCCGTCGCCTCGAACGCTGGAGCCAGTCGCGCCAGCCAGTCTTTCGGGAAAGCCGATCGAACCGACTCCATCCGCTCCCGCCACGCCGAGGCGCCGGTGGGCAGCCGCTCGTACCAGCCTGGCGGCGGATTCCCTGAGATGACAGCGGCGGCAAGCGGGTTGCCTGCGAGCGGCTGGGTTACGATTCGTGGATTCATCTGCGGCTGGCGAATAGTATCGTGCGGGGCGACTGCTCGGACCACCCGGCCCCGTTGTAGTCGCCAAACCGCTTCGACACCTCGAATCCGGCCGCGCGGAGCATCTGCTCGAGATCGGCGGCCGAGAGCAGGCGCACGCGCTCGATGTACTCCTTGCCCCGCTGTCTGAGCCTGATCCGCTTTTCGACGAATCTGTCGTCCTTGCTGATCGTTCTGGTCTGCTCGATGGTGATTCCGTTCTCCACGCGTTCATCGTAGGGAACTAGCTCGCGGCGCACCTGACCGGCGTTGAGAAAGTCTATGACGAAGGTCCCGCCGTGCCGCGTGACAGCGCAGACCCTGGCCAGAACGCGGGCATGCTCGCGGTCATCCTCGAAATATCCGAAGCTCGTGAAGAGATTCACGACGAGGTCGAAGCTCTCGTCGGCAAACGGAAGCTCCCGCATGTCGGCGCGCACGTAGGGATCGTCGGGTGATTCCTTTCTCGCGACCTTGAGAAGCGCCATCGAGAGATCGAGCCCCACCGTCCACCACCGCTCGACCAGCACTTTCGTGTGACGCCCCGCACCGCAGCCGAGGTCCAGGACGGAGCTGATCTCGCGACCGGCGAGATTCGAGGCGATCAGCTCGATCGCGTGCTCGGCCTCCGTCTCGTCCCGATGCTGATAGATGTGGAGATAGTCCTCGCCGAACCATTGCTCGAACCAGTCGGCCTCCTCGGAACCGGAGCCGCGCAATTTCGAAGCTTCGTCGCGAACTGTCGTCATTTGTGGTACGGCTCTCCGCGCACGATGGTACCCGCCCGATAGATCTGCTCAACCAGGACGAGACGCGCGACCTCATGCGGGAGCGTCCATGGCGCGAGCGAAAGCCTCATGGTCGAAGCCTTCGTCACGCTGGACGCGAGCCCGAACGCTCCGCCGATCAGAAACGCGAGGTCACGGTCCTGCTCGCGCGCCGTTCGCAGGAGCTCGGCAAACTGTTCAGAGTTGAGGGCTTTCCCTCCGACCTCGCAGGCGACTGTTTGTGCCCTCGCGGGAACCTTCTCCGACAATCGCAGTCCTTCGCGCTCTTTCACCTTGTCGACGGGAATTCCCGTCGCGCGCTCCTCGCGGACCTCATGAACGTCGAGCGGCCAGTACCGCGCCGCTCGTTTCTCGTAGTCCCGGATCGCTTCGCCTAGCGCCGCGTTGCGTGCCTTGCCCACGACGGCGACGACAAGGCGCATCTACGCGTAGATGCCGCGTAGTTTGTGGACGCTTGCTACTCTGCTGATCGAGACCATGTAGGCCGCCGTGCGCATGTTCACGCGGCGCTGGCGCGAGAGATCGAGCACGTCATTGAAGCTGCGCCTCATGATCGTATCGAGGCGCTCGTTGACGAGATCCTCGGGCCAGAAGTATCCGCCCCGGTCCTGGACCCACTCGAAGTACGATACGGTGACTCCGCCGGCGTTGGCAAGAATATCAGGAATGACGAAGATGCCGTTCTCGTCGAGGATGGAATCCGCCGCGGCCGTCGTCGGTCCATTCGCGCCTTCGCAGATGATCTTCGCCTTGATGTCCTTCGCATTCTTGGTGGTGATCACGTTCTCGAGCGCGGCGGGAAGCAGCACGTCGACCTCGAGCGTCAGCAGATCAGCTCCGGAGATCACTTCCGCCTTCGCGTATCCCTCGAGAGAACGGTTCTTCTTCACGTGGGCTACTGCGTCGGCGATGTCTATTCCGCCCGCGTTATAGAGTGAAACCGAGCGGTCACCGATCGCGACGATCTTGCAGCCTTCGCGCGCAAGCAGCTCGGCCGCCACCGAGCCGACGTTTCCAAAGCCATGAACCGCGACGCTCGTTCCCTTCACCGGCATTCCGAGGTGCTGCAGCGCCTGCTTCGTCACGATCATACAGCCGCGGCCGGTCGCTTCGCGTCGTCCGAGCGATCCGCCGAGCTCGACCGGCTTTCCCGTGACGACGGCGGTGACGGTGTGACCGACGTGCATGGAGTAGGTATCCATCACCCATGCCATCACGCGCTCATTCGTGTTGACGTCGGGCGCCGGCACGTCGGTGTCGGGGCCAAGCATGTTGATGATTCCCGACGTGTAGCGCCGCGTCATCTTCTCGAGCTCGGCCGCGCTCATCGCCTGCGGGTCGCACCTGACCCCGCCCTTGGCGCCGCCGAACGGAATGTTGACCACGGCGCATTTCCATGTCATCCACGCCGCCAGGGCTTTCACTTCTTCCAGCGTCACGTTCAGGTCGAACCTGATTCCACCCTTCGCCGGCCCGCGCGAGGTGTTGTACTGAACGCGATATCCCTCGTACACCTCAACCTGGCCGTTATCCAGCATGACGGGGATCGACACGATCACCTGCTTCTCGGCCTGACGAAGCACCTTGTACAACCCGGGCTCGAGATCGAGCAGCTCCGCGGCTTTGTCGAAGCGAGACATCATCGCCTCGAATGGATTCTCCTCGTTGAGAAAACGGTCCTTGTCGGGGCGAACGAGTTTATGGGCAGGAATTCGAATGTCTGTGGCCATGAGGTGGGGTGTCGATCCTGTGTCGTGAGGTCGGTTTCAGGTTGCGGAGGACAGCAATTTGTCGAGCAGACGGTCGATGTGCTCCTGCCCGTCCTCGATGCGCAAACGCTGTGAAACATACCATAATGACCCTGCTTCGGCAGGCCACAGCGACTCAAGTTTTACTGCGTCCTTGAGAGTGCAAACGACGAAATCCGAGTTGCCCGCTTCCGCCGCGAGATTGCGAGCTTCGGCACGCGTAAATGCGTGATGATCCGGAAAGCTGAAGGGACGCACGACCGCTCCGAGCTCGGTGAGTTGCCGAAAGAAGGACTCGGGATGCGCGATCGCGGCGATTGCGGTGAGATCCGCCCCATCCAGGGCCTGGAGTGGAAGGATTTGGCCGGTCGCAGTGCTCCTGAGATCTCCGGGCGCGAGGTGCGCAACGGCGACAGGGACGTGAGAAGCAGCGTTGGCGAGCGCGCGCTTTACGTCGTCCACCGCGGATCTGTCCGCCGCCTTTCGCGTGATGATCACGAGCGTCGCCCGGCGCGCCGCGCGAAGAGGCTCGCGCCACGGCCCCGCCGGGAGGAGTCGAGGCTTTCCTCCCCACGCATCCGCGTTCACCAACAGGACATCCGCATCCCTCCTGGCTCTGCGATGCTGGAACGCGTCGTCAAGGACAACGACATCCACGCCCCGCGCGATTGCTTCGCGGATCCCGCGCACGCGATCGGCAGCAGCAATGATAGGGATTCCCTGATTCAGGCGCTCGTGCACGACGACCTCGTCGCCGCCATAGCCCCGGAGCACGATCGCGGGCGCAACACCTCTCTCGAGAAACCTATGAGCGAGCCACGCGGCGACTGGTGTCTTGCCTGTACCACCCACCGACAGATTCCCGACGCTCAGCACGGGCACCGAGAATTCCGTCGCCGGAAAGATTTTCCAGTCGTACAGCTTCCCTCTGATCGCCATCACCGCACGGTACAGCGCCTCTGCCGGCGCGAGCATCGCGCGCGCGGCACGTGCGCGCTTTCCGCGGCCGGTCCACACGGCCTCGATCATCCTCCGACGATCAGCCACCCGCCTTCCCGATAGTGTCACGCATGATCGCCTCGAATCGCGGAGCCTCTGCCGACGCCGCGCGAGGAGTCGCAGCGAGCACCTTCGCTGGATCTCCGTAGGCAACGGTTATTCGCGCAAAGGGTTTCGGAATCATGAAATGGTCCCAGCTTTTCAGGCGCCATGCTCGATCCGCCACCGCGACAACCGGAAGGATTGCTGCGCCGGACCGTTGCGCGGCGATCAACGCGCCGGGCGCATACTTCCCGGCCGGGCCCTTCGGACCATCAGGTGTGATCGCAACCTCACGCCCAGCCTCGAGCTCTCGGATGATTGATATCAGAGCGCGGTCCCCGCCTCGCGTCGTCGATCCCCGGACTAGCGCATACCCCAGCGACTCAGCCGCGCGTGCGACGAGCTCTCCGTCTTTGTGCTCGCTGATCAGCAGGACGACGCCCTCTTCGCGGTGGTGCCAGAGAAGCGGCAATAATTGCCCGTGCCAGAGCGAGAATATGAAGCTTCGCCCGGCGGCACGGAGTTCATTGATCGCCGCTGCATTCACGACACGAAAACGCCACGTTCGAGCAAGCACTTGAAGGGCAGCCCTCCCGAGTAGCAGCTCGGCGCGAGCTCGCAGCGAGAACGAATCGTCGCCGTCGCTCATCCTCGTGGACCCGCGAGCTCGCTCACCATCCGCGCCACACGGTCTGCCGCGCCCGGCTGACCGAGTTTCCCTCGGACCTCCGCCAACCCGCTGAGAACTTCCTCGCGCGCAGCATCATCACTGAGCAACGCCGCCAGCACGTCAGCCATTTTCGACGGGACGATCTTGTCCTGTATGAATTCGCTCACGATTTGCCTGCCCGCGACCACGTTGACCAGGCCGATGTTTGGCACCTTCACGAATCGTTTGGCCAGAGCGTAGTTGATTCGCCCCGTCCGATATGCCACGATGAGCGGACAGTCGGCGATCGCCGCTTCGAGGGTTGTCGTTCCGCTCTTGCAGAGCGCGATGTCCGCCGCGCGCAGAACGCTCAGCGAGGCCGAGTGCACCAGCCGGAAGGGGCAACGCGCAGAGTCGAGGGCAACCGTTGGAGCGACGCTCACAAGCACCTGCAGGCCCGGGATCCTCCGCTGAAGCTCTCTGCCCGTCGCCACGAAATCGTCGATGTGCCGATCGATCTCCTGCTGGCGACTCCCCGGAAAGAGGGCGAGCACCGGCGCATTCAGCGGCAATCTGAGAGCTTCCCGCGCTTCCACTTTTGTCGGCATGTTGACCGCGCGATCCAGGAGTGGATGGCCGACGAACGTCGCGTCGATCCCGAATCCCCGTAGCAGCGGCTCCTCGAATGGGAGGATGACCGCGGCCTTGGTTACGAGCTCAGCGAGCTTCGGAATCCGCCCCGCTCCCCACGCCCAGACTTGCGGCGTCACGTAATAGAGTACCGGCACACCGGCCCGCTTCGCCGCGGCAGCGACCTTCATGTTGAAGCCGGGATAGTCGATGAGTATTACGACGGCCACCTCACCGCGGTCGAACATCTTCCTCATGGTTCTCAGGAGCATGTAGTGCCGCGGCACATGCTTCACGATATCGAGGAAGCCCATCACGCCGAGTTGCTCGTCCCGGTGAATGAGCTGCACCCCCTGCTCTGCCAGTCGTCGTCCTCCGACGGCTGCCAGCAGGAGCTCGGGCCGGATGCGCCTCAGCGCAGTCGCGACGCCCGCCGCATGGAGGTCGCCGGAAGCTTCACCGGCGACGAACAGCGCTTTACGCATGGCGGTGCGTATGCCCGACCAGCGAAGGCAGAGTACGTTCGATCTCCTTCACTATCCGCAGCGCGACACCAAGAGCCATCCTGCCTTCCTCGCCCGTCACGACCACCTCACTCTTTCCTCTGAGCGCGGCAACGAAGCTCTCGAGCTCCAGTTTCAACGGCTCACCATCCGGCGCGTCGAGCTTGATACGATCCACGAACGCCAGGATGTCGGCCGGCGCTGAGCGAAGCGAGAGAGGATCGATGTCGGAGCGCAGCCGGAAGAAATCCCCCGTTCCCGCCCCGAGGTCGAGCGAAAGATATCCGCTCTGCTGAAAGATCCTGATCTTTCGCTTTCTCTCGCGCGAGATGCGACTCGACGTAATGTTGGCAACCGCCCCCGAGTTGAACGTCACGCGGGCGTTCGCGATGTCGAGCATTGGCGTGATCACAGGAACTCCGACCGCGGAGATATCGCGGGCGTCCGAGCCAACGAGGGTGAGGAGCAGGTCTATGTCATGGATCATGAGATCGAGGACCACGGCTACATCGGAGCCCCGCGGGCTGAATGGCGCCAAGCGCTCGCTGTCGATGAACCTTGGACTCTTGACGTGCGGCAGCGCGGCGCGGACAGCTCGATTGAAGCGTTCGATGTGGCCGATCTGAACCATCACTCCCTTTTTGCGCGCCAGCTCGAGGAGAGAATCAGCCTCCTCCAGAGTCTTTGTGATCGGTTTCTCGATGAAGACGTGCTTTCCGCGCTCTATCGCCGCCATCGCAACGGAGAAATGCGACGATGTCGGCACGACGACGACAACGGCATCGGACACATCGAGCAGGCTCTCCAGCGTCGGGTGGCTCTTTACCTTCAGCTCTTTCTCGACTTCCGCTCTGCGATCCGGCTTCGACTCGACGAAGCCGGTGAATTCAATGCCGGAAAGACCGCGAAGAATTCTTATGTGGTGAAACCCAAGGCTGCCCGCGCCGACGACACCAACGCGTGGACTGTTCGTCAAATCACGACCCCGCGCTCGCTCGCCTCGACGAACCGTATGAGCTCCTTCACCTCGTCCAATGGCTCGAGATCGTTGTGCGCCCGCTCGATCGCCTGCGTAAGGTTGAGATCCGATCGAAAGAGCAACCTGTACGCGCGCTTCAGCTCGAGGATCGTGGCCTCTTCCATTCCGCTACGCTGGAGCCCGATGGTGTTGAGCCCGTAAAGCTTCACCGGGTTTCCAACGGCCTTGAGAAAGGGAGGAATGTCCTTCGAGACCCGGGACATGCCTCCGATGAAACTATGGCGGCCTATGCGCGCAAACTGATGCACAGCGGAGAGTCCTGAGAGGATTGCCTTGTCCTCGATCGACACGTGGCCGGCCAGCTGCACGACGTTCGACAGTATGACGCTGTCGCCGATGCGGCAGTCGTGTCCGATGTGAACGTAGGACATGAGCAAACAATTCTTCCCTACCGTTGTCCTGAACGAATGCGCCGTGCCGCGATTGATAGTCACGTATTCGCGAATGACGGTCCCATCATCGACTTCGACCGTGGTCTCCTCACCCTCGTACTTGAGATCCTGGGGAGCGCCGCCCAGGACCGTGCCGATGCCGACTTTTACCGACCGGCCGAGCGTGACGTTGCGCTCGAGGGTCGCGCGAGGTGCGATCACGCTGCCGTCGCCAATGGTGCAGCCTTCGCCGACGATCGCGAATGCACCGATCTCGACGTCCGGAGCTATGTCCGCGTCGGGCGAGATGATCGCCGTCGGGTGAATCCGCTTGCCGGTCATCGATCGCGGATCGTCGCGGCCATATCTGCCTCGACGACTACGTCACCGTCGACTTTGCCCACCCCGCGCATTTTGCAGACGGTGCCCCTCAGTTGGACGACTTCTAGCTCGAAACGAAGCTGGTCGCCCGGTTTCACCGGTCGCCTGAATTTCACGTTGTCGAGGGACATGAAGTAAACCACCTTCGAATCGGGATCTGCCAAAGAGCCGAGCATCAACATTCCCCCGACCTGCGCCATCGCTTCGATGATGAGCACCCCGGGCATTATCGGATGCCCCGGGAAATGCCCCTGAAAGAAGGGCTCGTTGATAGTGACGTTCTTCAACCCCACGATCTTTTTCTCCCCGATCTCGAGGATCCGGTCCACCAGCAGGAACGGATAGCGGTGCGGCAGAACCTTCATGATGTCTTCGATCGTATACATCCCCTTCTCCTTTCGGCCGGCCTTCACCAGCTCACGTACCAACGTAATCGTTCCGCGGTGACTCGGCTTCACGGCGACGATCCGCGCGCGGACGCGCGCGCCCGCAAGCGCCAGGTCACCTACGCAGTCCATTGCCTTGTGCCGCACGAACTCGTCCGACCAACGCAGGTCGCCGCTCAGGACGTCGGTATCGTCGAGCACGACTGCGTTCTCGAGCGAGGCCCCCTTGATCAGTCCCTTGGCGCGCAGGGATTCCACCTCATGAACAAACCCAAACGTCCGCGCTCTCGACAGCTCGGTCGCGAATGACTCTTCAGTGACGGTGAAGCGCCGCGACTGCTTGCCGATCAGCGGGTGTGGGAACTCGATGGTTACATCGAGCTCCAACCGGTCGCATGGATACGCTTCATAGACTGACGCTCCATCTATGATCCGCACGGGCTCGCGTAGGTCCAAAAACTCCGGCTCCCCATCCAGCGACGCAAGCCCTGCCTCGGAGAGCGCCGCCAGAAAAGGCGCCGCACTCCCATCGAGTATCGGCGGCTCCGGACCATCCATATCGATGGTCACGTCGTCGATGCCCAGTCCTGCGACGGCGGCGAGGACGTGTTCGACGGTGTGGACCGATTGATCGCCCTTCCCGAGTTGGGTGTTGCGATCGCTTCCGCTCACCTCGCTCACGTGCGCGCGTATTCGCGGCATTCCCGGACGATCCGTCCGTCGAAAGAATATTCCCTGTTTCTCTGCCGCCGGCTGAAACGTGATCCGGCACTGGACACCCAGGTGCAAGCCTATGCCCTCCAGTACCACCGGCCGGGCCAAAGTCTTGCGACTCACGTGGAGTCGGGCTCTCCCAACAGCTTCTCGAGGCGTCGCATCATCCCCGCCAATTTAAACAACGCGGCCGAGGCGCGAAGCGATTCCCGATGCGGACGCGCCGGATACCCGGACCATGTCTCACCCGAGGGGATGTCGCCAAAGACTCCTGCTTGCGCCGCGACGCGAGCGCCGGCGCCGATGGAGATGTGACCGCTGAGGCCCGCTTGACCGGCGATGACTGCGCCATCGCCGATCGTCGCCGAGCCGGCAATGCCGGCCTGCGCGATGATCAGACACTTCTCGCCGATCCGCACGTTGTGAGCGATCTGCACCAGATTGTCGATCTTCGTTCCGTTGCCGATGACGGTGTCATCGATGCTGCCGCGATCGATCGTCGTGTTCGCGCCAATCTCCACGTCGTCGCCAATGATGCACCGTCCGACGTGCGGAATCTTCTGATGGGCTCCATCGCGGAAGACATACCCGAACCCGTCGCAGCCGATGCGCGCGCCCGAATGAATGGTCGTCCGCGCGCCGAGCGTCGCGCCCGAATAGATCGTAACACCCGGCCACAGGCGCGCGCCGTCACCGATCGAAACCCCATCTCCAACGACGCAGTGGGCGCCGACAACGGCGCCGTTGCCCAGCTTCGCCCGCGAGCCGATGATGGCATACTCGCCGATGGTGACTCGCTCGCCAAGACTCGCACCTTTCCCGATACGGGCCGTCGATGCGACGCCTGCCGGCGGTGATTCCTGGGGATAGAGTCTGGGTAGCAGCGCGAGCAGCTTCTCCAGCGGTTGCTTGACGATTATGCGCGCTCGCGGTGCGCCCGCCACATCACGGAATTCGGGATCAACCAGGACGACTCCGGCTTTTGTCAGTGCCATCATCGACGCGTATTTTCCGTTCGAAAGAATGCTCAGGTGAGTAGCATCCGCGCGGTCGAGCGGCGCGACGCCGCTGATGACGGTCTTGCCGTCGCCTATGAGCTCTCCGGACACGAGTGTCGCAATAGCCTCAGCGGTGATGGTGCTGGCACCATCACCGCTGTTTGAACTATTGGATCTCGCGATGCCCGTCACTTCTTGGGCCGAGTCACTCCCGCAGGTTGTGGGATCGCTCCGCTCACTGGCGGTGCAGCCGGTAATCCCTGGGACTTGAGCCGGGCGAGCACACGATCGGTCAGATCGAGGCGCTTGTCGGCGGCGACCACGACGCTGACCTGAGCTCCGACATCGAGAATCACGGCGTAGTTGTCCTCGGCGCGAATGGCCTCGATGACGGCCTGCACGCGCTCCATGATCGGCTTCACGAGCTGAGCCTGCCGCGCCTGCATTGTCGAATCGAGCCCGCGAGCGCGCTGCTGATACTCCGTCTCCTTCGCTCCGATAGATGTGCGGCGCGTCTCACGCGTGGCGCTGTCCAGTTTCGGCGAGTCACGATCGAAGGAAGCCATGAGCGTGCGAAGGGAGTCATCCATCCGCTGGATCTGCTGGCGGTAGACACCTACCTCCCTCTCAAACTGCGCCTCGGCCTCGGCGCGACCGGGCGCCTGCTGAAGGAGTTGAGCCGAATTGATGTAGCCGATCTTGGCGGGCGACGGCGGAGCCTGTGCTGCCTGTGCTCCAGCGGTGCTCACCAGAATCAGCGACGTGATCAGTGCGGTGGAGGTCGCACGGAAAAACACTCGCATTTAAGACTCCAATGTTAGAAGAATTGCCCGAGTTTGAAGTGGAGCTTCCAGCCAGGTGCCGGTCTCCCCTGAAGATCAATCTTGTCGAACCCATACCCGACGTCTACACCCAAAGGTCCTAGCGGGCTCAAGGTGGCAACGCCGAAGCCGAAGCTCCGGAACAGGCGAGTGGGATCGAACTCGCGCGGCTTTTCCCAAACATTGCCGCCTTCGAAGAAAGTGTTCAAGTAGAGGGACTGATTGATCCGGAGTCCCAGTTCCCCGGTTCCGACGAAGAACGCGTTTCCGAACGACGCCCTGCTAGCGGTGGTCTGATCGCCGCGCGGGTCGAAACCGCTCGGGGTCACGGAGAATTCATCGTAACCACGGAGCTGTTCGCCGTACTGGGTTCCTCCGAGAGCGAACGACTGGGTCGAGAAGAACGGGCCCGGATTGCCGAACAGCGCGCCCGTCCGCGCCGATAGACCGACGATGAACATCATCGGCTCGCCACCAAGAATGCTGCCCCCAATCCGTCCGAT
>DATHHC010000266.1:0-4625 GCA_035317285.1 Gemmatimonadaceae bacterium
CCTCTGACGATGATAGTCACATCGGGTAAGGGCGTGCCCTGCTCGCTCGTCACTTTACCGGTGACCGTCTGCTGCTGCGCTGAAGCTTGCGCGGCAACGAGGAATAGTCCCGTCAGCACGAGGAGCAATGTTTTTTTCATAGAGACGTGTACCGGGTTGCGGTGGAGAGGATGTACGGTGTTGGTGGAGAACCAGTGAACCTTCGGCCGGCTCGGCACCATCGCGCATATGTTAGTGCGCGGAAATGGAAACCGCTACACCTGTTTTCGAATTATGTAGTGACCGACTCATCGTCGTGAATCTCGGGCATAAACCTCCGAGGTCGCCCTACGCCCCGGGGTTTCCGAAGCGCACCTGCATCAGACGAGCGGAACCGGATGCAGGAATTATTACAATGTAGATGTGATCATACTCGGCGTCCGTTATCGGAGGCACCGCGCGGCCGCTCAGAGATTTCACGATATCCGGCACCGTATTGCTGTGACCGACTACGAGCACGCTCTTCCCGGCGCTTCTGGTCAGAATCTCCCGCGCGAGGTCAGGAGCGTACGTCGCGGAGTTCGCCGCATTGATCGGCCGCTCTAGAATTGCAATCCCGGATTGCTGCGCGAGAGGCTCGGCCGTTTGACGGGTGCGCTTGTACTGAGTGGTGTAGATGTCGGTGATTCCCGCGTCCTTGAGCGCAACGCTCAAATCCCTGGCGCGCTCCTGGCCGGCCGCGCTGAGCGAAGGATCTCGCGGATCGTCGGTGCTTTTCTCCGCGTGCCGCACCACAACTATGGTAGTGGTGGCTCCGCTGGCTGGTTCAACACGAGCAGGCTGCGCGGTTGCGCAGGCCTGCGCGCAAAAAAGCGCGACGACGAGGTGCCGGAAACGCAGGGCGCGCATCATGGCACTGGCTTCGCGCGTTGTTAGCGGGAGTATCGCCTTCGAGAGTTACTACCTCGAGCTACTTCTTGAGAATCCTCGCCTGATTCTTAAGAATCTTCTTCTGGTTTTTCAGGATCGCCAGCTGGTTCCGAATGATCTTCGTCTGATTCCCAGTGATTGTCCCCTGGTTTGAGATGATCTTCTTCTGGTTCTGAAGTGTCGCCTGTGCCATTGCTGCCTCGTTGTTGAAGTTTCGTGAAGTCTGTGGTGCCACAACCAGGTTTTCGCGAGCGCATCTATATGGTTGGGCCGAGCGCGCTACAGAAAAATGCTCGTCAGAGGCGGCGTTGGTTAGACGGCAGGCTGCAGCCGCTTGCCGAGGAAGATGTCCGGCCGGCCGGGGCCGTTTGCGTCCGGCATCACGCCGATGACGTGAAAGCCGAGACGACGATAGAACGGCAGCGGATGGGTTCCCCAGCTGCGCACCGTGCCGAACGCTCCCGGAAGCTCGGAGTAGAGGTCGACGCCGCCGAGGGATGTTTCTCCGGCGAGGTCATCACTTCCGGCCCATAGTGTCAGCGCGCCTCGGGCCGTCAGAATCCGTTCGAGATCCGTGATGAGCGCGCGACCGATACCGTGACGGCGGTGTGTTTCGTCCACGACGATCGGATGCAGCTGCCACACGAGACCGTCGTATTCACGAATGGCGCCGATCCAGCCGATGACGGCGCCCTCGGTAGATCGCGCGACGCGACTGACACGATCCACGGCGAGTGAGTCGACAACTTCCTGCCGTGCTTCGGCCATCGTTGTCCAGACGCCGAGGGGGGAGAAAGCAGCGTGCAGCAGCGCAGCAGCCTCATCGATCTGAGCGCTGTCGCGGGCGGTCAGATCCTCGATCTCGAAGTGCGTGGCCAAGCGTGCGTCCGACTACGGCAACGGCTCGCTAGTGCTTCCGGAGTGTTTCGGACACCGACGCCACCTTCTCGAGGTACGCGTCGATCATATCCCGATGGAGCGTGAAGATTTCTTCGCGACCGTTTCGGCTGTAGAGTTTCACGACTAGACTGTCGTGGCCCGCCCTGAGGAACTCGTCAGGAATCCGCGCATTGAAGGTCTCGTACGGCGAGCAGACGCTGACGCCCTCGCACTGGTGAATGTCGCGAAACACGCCGGCAAACCTGAGAGGCCGGGATAATTCCATCGATCGCGTGAAGGCGTGCCAATTCCCGCGCGCGAACGCACGGTAATCGGGAAAGTAGTACGTGCTCACGTAGAACTGATGCTCCTCCGCGACCAGAGTGCCATCGCGGCGCACTACCGCACGCAGACCGTACGCCGCCTCTTCGCCGTCCCACGCGACAATCGACACGGTCGGAGAGAAGGAGTAGTAGCGCGCCACCACAGTGATCGGTTCGCTAGAAGTCGCACGATCGACTGTTCCGGTTGAGGCCGGAACGACACTCGCCCTGGAGAGTGCCGGGCCAAGCCGAATCGGAGGTGCGCACGCGACAATGGCGGCGAAGACTGCGGTCAGAACGATCGCGCGTCGGCCAGTTCTGACAGATGAGACAAGGTCAGACAGCATACAGCCTCCGAATCGAGACTCCATTTCAATCTAGCAATTGTATACAGTCGGTGCAACCGGGACGACCAGCCGCCATCCTGGAGCCGCATATTTCTTGCCGCTTGGCCCGTCCGCGATAGCTTTTGACGCATGGCGAAAGACAAAAGGACAATTGCGATTCTCACCGGCGGCGGTGACGTCCCCGGTCTCAACCCCGCGATCAGGGCGATCACCATCCGCGCGCTGCGCGAAGGGTACCGCGTCGTCGGCCTTCGGCGCGGCTGGGCGGGACTCGTCGACTACAATCGGGAAGCCGGTGTCGACAACTCCGAGTGCGTCCAGGAGCTGACAGAGGCCGAAGTGAACCGCGCCGGCCGCACCGGCGGCACTTTCCTCCACACCTCCCGCACGCGGCCGAGCCACCTGCCGCTCGCACGCGTGCCGGCGCATCTCACCGGCTACGACAAGCCGATCAACGACATCACCAAGGACGTGCTCAAGAACCTCGAGCATATCGGAGTCGATGTGCTGATCCCGATCGGGGGCGACGACACGCTCAGCTACGGGAAGCGACTGCATGATGAAGGGATGCACGTCGTCGCCATTCCGAAGACGATGGACAACGATGTCTTCGGCACCGACTACTGCATCGGCTTCAGCACCTGCGTCACCCGTACGATCGAGCTGACACACCGGTTGCGTACCTCGGCCGGTTCACACGAGCGATTTCTCGTCATCGAAGTCTTCGGCAGATACGCGGGCTTCACTGCACTCCTGCCGACGATGGCCGGCGCGGCCGACCGTTGCATGATTCCTGAAAACCCGACCGACATGGAGCACCTCACCGAGCTGATGACCTACGACCACAACAGGAATCCCAGCAAGTATTCGGTGGCTCTCGTGTCGGAGGGCGCGCGCCTCAAGACCCAGGAGGGAATGAGCTTCGAGAGCGAGGAGACGGACATGTTCGGACACCGGAAGCTCGGCGGCATCGGCGACAAGGTGGCGGCCGCGCTCAAGGAGTACTCACCGAAGTACAACAACGGCCGCCGCATCGACGTCGTCAGCCAGCGGCTCGGCTATCTCGTTCGCTCGGGGGATCCTGACGCACTCGACTCGATCGTGCCAATGGCCTTCGGGAACCTCGCGCTCGACCTGATCCTGAAGAAAGAATACGGGCGGCTCGTGAGCGTTCACAAAGGCTTTTACGACAGCGTTCCGATCACCAGCGTGACGTCGGAGAAGAAAGTCGTCGACGTCAAGAAGTATTACAATGTGGATCGCTTGCGGCCCATCTACGAGTTCGATGGCGCGCCGTTGTTTATTATGACGAGCGACTGACGGGAAGCGGGAAGCGGGAAGCGGGAAGCGACGGGCGGAAAGAGATCTTCGCGTCCCGCCTCCCGCCTCCCGCCTCCCGCTTCCCGCCTACATTGCGCGTTTCAGGTTCGTGATCATCCGGCTAATCGCATCGCAATGGTCGCGTGCTTTGACTAGCGTCGGTGACTGTGCGTAGCCGATCTGCTCAGCGAGAAACAATTGCACTTCGACCTCGATGGCAGAACCTCGCGCTATCGAAAGGAAGTGACGGAATTCGCCACGGGTGCTGCGTGCGTGTCCTTCCGCAATGTTGGAGGCGATCGAAACTGCAGCGCGCCGCAATTGGCTTGTCAGTCCGAATCGTTCAGACTGCGGAAATGAGTCAGTGATTCGATAAATCTCGAGCGTGAGTTGTACTGCGGTATTCCAGACTTTCAGATCTCAATAGCTTTGAACCCCCACACGCCCGGTCCGTTTAGTAGCTGGAACAACTCAGCGGATAACGAGCCAATGGGACACCCAAAAATCATCCGGTTAAGCCTTTGAGTGCAGGAAGCGGGAGAGAGAGGCGCGCAGCATCCCGCTTCCCGCATCCCGCATCCCGCTTCCCGCTTCCCGCTTCCCGCTTCACGATCCACCCTTCAACGACTTGATCGTCGCGGCGATCTCACTCAGATCATCGTTGAGTTGATGATCGCGGTCGGGCAGGCGACGGACAAGGGCCTGCGGAATTGCACGCGCATAGAGGTCGGCATGCGACGGCGGCGCGGTTGCATCGTCGAGTCCGTGGAAGATAAAGACAGGGACATCTCGGGGAAGTTGCGCGCCGAGGTCGGGCGGGGGATTCATTTCGTCGCTCGGCCAGCCC
>DATHHC010000267.1:0-10211 GCA_035317285.1 Gemmatimonadaceae bacterium
TGGCCAAGTTTCACGCGGCCACTCGAACCCGCGAACATCCGCACGAAGACGGACCGAATGCTCGGCTTCGCACGTACGGAAGTGAGATCTGCGCATGCCGATTCCCACCTCGGTCACGTCTTCGACGATGGACCTCGCCCCACGGGCCTGCGCTATTGCATGAACTCCGCGTCGATGCGCTTCATTCCTGCGGCGCGGCTCGAGGCCGAGGGTTATGGCCAGTACGCGATTCTGTTCAAGCCAAAAACAGCGACTGGCGCCAAGTAGCTACCGGTAGCAGCTACAACAAGTAGCCAGGTAGTGGTAAACTACCCGTCGGAACTATAGGCTTGTGCGATCGGACTGAACCCAAGACCTTTTCGCAGCGGTTGCGAGCCAACGTCCTCCCGGCGGTGCATGCAAGCCATCAGAAAGGCCTTCACACTGATCGAGGTCCTCGTGGTTCTCGTGGTGCTCGGCATCCTTTCTGGTATCGCCATAGCCAGGTTCGCGAGCACAAAGGAGGCGGCTTACCTCGCTACGATGAAAACCGATCTCCGAAACTTTGCGCTCTACGAGCAGAACTATCTGATCGACAGTCAAGGGAGTTACTTCGCGGGGAACGGTGCGGCGCAAGGCTTCCTGCCAACCACGGGAGTGACAGTCACCGCGACGATCGCCCCAGGACCTCCTCCGAGCTGGAACGCCATCGCGATCCATGACAAGACTGCACAAACGTGCTCGATCACTACTGTCGGCCCGTCCGCCTGGGATATCGACTGTCCCTAGAATCGTAAGATCCGGAGCGCTGGCCGCGGCTCCTTTTTGCGCGCAGATTAGTTCCTGATTCGCCCTCTCCTTCTCTCCGCGCCCACCAAATGGAATGCTGGTTAATAACATCGCGCGCAGAGGTGATGCGCCTCGAGATCGGCCAGGAGCCCCCGCCTGAGATCTGCCTTCCCGACAAGCCGCTGTCGGAGATCGAGGATAACGCGCCGAAGAAGGCGATTCAGGACGCGCCCTACATCATTTACAAACGCTACCATCTGGCGCACGAGAGCTGGCGACTGGGAATCGTTTATTCGGTCGCGCCGCCCACGGTTGGAGACATACTGATACTGTCAGCGTACAGGGCGGGGCACGAGGCGCGACCTCACCTCGTGTAAGTGGTACCGGGGGCCCGACCAGGCCGGGCGCCCGATTCTATCTGTTGCGAAGCTTTTCGACCGCGGAATCCAGCAGCTTCTGCAATCGGAGATACTCCTCATTGATTCGCTTGCCGGCCGCGGGAAGCTCCGATTCCGCCTTCTCCGCCAGCTCTGCCAGTCGCTTGCCGGCATTCGTCAACTCTTCGCGCAGCTTGTCCAACGTCTGCTTGATGTCATCCATGGGGACTGCTCCTGAAGTGTTTTCGACGCGGATCCGCGCGTCACTCGTAGCATACGCCGAAGGCGTGTGAGATGCTACTTACGCCGGGACCGCACTGGCGGTTTCCGCCGCGCGAAACCTGAGCGGCCGGTGAGATATAACACGTGCTATTTCTTTGCAGGCTTGACCAGCAGCTTCTGCCCAATCTTCACCCGGTCCCCCTCGAGCTGATTCCACTGCTGTATCTGCTCTGGAGTTATTCTGAACTTTCTCGCGATGCTGAAGAGTGCGTCGCCGCGCTTCACCGTATAATAAATGGGCTGATTTATGAGTGCCGCGACCCTCTCCCGCAGATGTCGCTCAGCCGCCGCCTCCTTGCGCTGTACTTCGTGGACTCCGTTAACGTAGTTCACCAGTGAATCGAGGTTGGCCTCCTGGCCACGAACCGCCGCAAACTCGCCGCGCGGAGTTCCGGGATGCGTTACCCGAACGCCGTGCGCCGTCATGAAGTTCAGCCTGCGCGCTTCCATCCCCAACAGCGTGTCATTGGGGAATTCCTGCGAAAGGATCACGGGCGGAGCGTCCTCGCTCTCGAACTTGCTGCCGGGAGCTACGCCGATGAAGATGAGGCGGTCGTTGGTCGCGTACAGCATTCCGTTCGCACCCCGGTAGTAGTCGCTGGGGCGGCGCATGAAGACCTTGGCTCCGCGCTCGACTTTCTCACCGAAATGCAGCATCCCGCCCTGCAGCTCCCGATCTGCCGCGGTGTACGCCTTTGGCGCGTCGACGTGGCGCATGAAGAAGAAGTATCCGAACAGAAGGAGCGCCGCCAGAACAACCACCAGTCCCAAGAGTGCCTTCTTGAGAAACCGAAAGGAGCGGTAAAGTCCCTCAGACTCTTTCATGTTGGGATCAGTGTAGTGGGAGGCAGGCACGGGCGGGAGGGCAATCTCCATACCCGGTTTGGCATGTGAGGTGCAACCGAAGTTGGCATGGCCGACCTCGAGATCGAGCAGCGCCAGTCAGGAGCCCCCAATCCCTTCCTTGACGTGGCGGTCCGACGACCGCGCAATCCTCCGGCCCCCCGTTGGATAAGACTGCTTAAGGCCACACTTCGAGGCGTCGGTGCAGCGATTCTGCTGGCTGCCGGCATCGTCTGGACCTTGCGGCAGCAACACCCGGTGTTCTTGAAGCCAGGCGAGCTGCTGCATCTCCCTGCCGCGGTGGTAACCGCCCAGATCCCGGGCACCGAAGGCTATAAGCCTCCGACCGATTCGGCTTCCCTGGTCGAAATCAAAAAGGTCGCGTATTCGCTTCACAAGTACACCAATGATACCCTCCTCGCGCAAAGGATCGCCGAGGCGATCGTGGTGGAAGGCGGAAAGAAGAACATCAACCCGGCCCTCCTTGTTGGTGTGCTCATTACGGAAGACGCGAAGCTCGATCCCAACGCCAAGAGCTCCGTCGGCGCCCGCGGACTGATGCAGGTGATGCCCTTCCACGCCGGGAAGTGGAAGGGCTGTACATCGGCAGATCTGTTCGAGATCGATTCGAACATTTGCCACGGCGTGAGCATTCTGGCCGATCTGATCAAGAGGTCGCCCAACGTCGAGCGCGCGCTGCAACGGTACAATGGGTGTGTGCGGGGAACGAATACCCCTAACTGCCACACCTATTCCGGAAAGGTGCTCAAATTCGCGGAGCAGGCCGCAACCCAGATGCTGAGTTTTTCGCTCTCGGATTGAACGGCGCGAGTCCGGCGTAAACATCTGACCACTCACAAAATCTGCGAATTCGCGGCGTAACCTGTTGTAGATCAGTAGGTTACGATTGTGATGGCACATTTATGACATTTTCGACCTCATCCGTTCTGCCACCGGCCATAACTAATCCTTGACCGAATTCGTCAATAGAGGTACCGTAATACGTATCTCAGCAGTGGCATTACCACAATAGAATTGCAGATATGCCCGAATGGATAGGACGGGAGCTCGAGCGCATCAGAAAGCTCAGAGGTCTGCGTCGTGAAGACGTTGCGGCACGTATGGCTAAGCCAGTGTCGGCGTCGACAATTCGCAATATCGAGCATGACGCGGACTACAATGTCTCGCTCGATCTTTTGCGACAGATAGCGGCGGTGCTCGGCGCTAAAATCCAGGTCTCACTAGAGGCCGAGGATCTTAATCGCTGGCATACGCCACCGGGACAACGACCAGCGATCCAGCTGGGCGATGCACCCCCGGCAGAGGCACAGGAAAGGTTGATCGACAACGAGTACTTCATCCGGTACATCCGGGCGCGTTATCCGGACTGTCCGCTGACGAACTCGCAGATAGGAAGAAGGATGTGGGACTTCGCCAAGCCCAGGGGAGCGGAGCTGGTGAAGGGCAGGATGCAGGTGAAGAAGATGCCGGCGAACGAGAGCATTGCTACATACAGGCTTCCGACGACGGCAGCGCAGTACCGGGTTAGAGAGCGCGACATGGAAGTTCTACACGGTTTTGCGGATCGGTTGGGCCGGGCGTACCGCGATGAGAAGGGACGGGTTCTTGTTCCGCTCATTTAAGCGCGCTCGGGCTGTACTAATTCCAGGAGAAACTGTGAAGAAGTCACTCAAGCCGTTAAACGCACCTCCGCCGAAGCTGTCTTCGCCTATGAAGACTGCTATGCGTGCCGCATCCCATGCAGTTGCACTGGGCGTGCTGCTCGTCAGCGGAGCTGTGTGGACGATTTCGCAGCAGCACCCGCTGTATGCGAACCCGGGCAAGCTCCTGAGACTGCCCGCGGCTATTGTCGACGCTGCACAGCCCACCGAGCAGGCGTTCCGCATTGGTGAGGTTCTGAATCAGTACACGCACGATCGCGCCCTGGCGTTCCGTATCGCCGACGCCCTCGTCGACCAGGCCGAAAGGGAGCATATCGACCCGGCTCTTCTGGTCGGTGTTCTTCTCACTGAAGATGCGACGCTCGATCCACACGCGCGCAGCTCCGTTGGCGCGCGCGGCCTGATGCAGGTCATGCCGCTGCACAGCGGGAAGTGGGGCTGCGGCTCGTCGGACCTGTTCAACATCGAGAGCAACATCTGTCACGGCGTTCAGATTCTCAAGGAAGCGATGCGCGGCGCGCCCAACACGCGTGTAGCGCTGCTGCGCTACAACGGCTGCGTACGCGGTCGGAACACCCCGAACTGTCACACGTACGACGACAAGGTCCTGAGACATGCGGGCCGTGCCGCCGCCGAGATGCGACTGGTGAAAACCAAAAAGACCGACTAAGGTTGTCCTGAAAAGAGAGCCGGTGCTTAATCGCACCGGCTCTTTTTTTTTGTTTGACCTTCTCCGTAACTCCGAGAATCGGCTAGCTCTCTCTTCATGCTGACGGAATCCTCCACAAACTCTGAAAGCCGGCGCAGCTCCAGGAAACCATACTGGGTGCTCGCGCTCGCGCTACTCGGCATTTCCTTCGCGGGTCCGCTGGTGCGGCTCTCGACCGCTGATCCGGTCGCGATCGCCGTCTGGCGTCTGGGCTTCTCGCTGCTGATCGTTGCCGGTTTTCTTCTCGGCACGGGGGAGTGGCGCGACTGGAGGCGCATCACGTCACGCGAACTTGCACTCGCGGTTGCCGGGGGGATCGCGCTGGCGCTCCACTTCTGGGCGTGGAACGCTTCCATTCATCTCACAACGATCGCCGCGTCTGTCACACTGGTGAATCTTCAGCCCGCGGTCGTAGCGGCCATCTCGGCCGTGGCGCTCAGAGAGGCTCCCACACGCCGTCAGGTCGTCGGCATCTCCCTCGCGATCCTCGGCGCATTGGTAGTGGCCGCGCCTGACCTGAGGGGTGGCACGGCGCCTGGCGAGAATGCGGCGCTCCTGGGGAATCTGCTGGCCGCGTCGGCGGCGGTGACTGCCGCCATCTACTACACCATCGGTCGCAGCCTGCGTAAATCGCTGGGCATCTGGGCCTATGTGGGGATCGTGTACTCAGCGGCCTTCGTGACGCTGACTGTCATAGCTCTGTCGCGGGGCGTCACGCTCGGCCCTCAGCCGCCGCGGGAGATCGCCATCTTCGCGGGCCTTGCCCTGGGGCCGATGCTGCTCGGTCACACCGGCATGAACTGGGCGCTCAAATTCCTGCCGGCTTACGTGGTCAACCTGACGGTGCTGGGTGAGCCCGTAGGCGCGACATTGCTGGGAGCACTCATTCCCGCAATTCGGCAGATTCCCACGGTGTCGACGCTGGTCGGCGGTGCGGTCGTGCTCGGCGGAGTGATCATCGCCGCGGGCGGCACGACGCGCCGCAGCACCCTAAACGTCTGACAATTAAATTATCGCCGTCCGCTTTCGATCGAAGGCGCGACCAGCACGCTCATTCGCTCACCCGTAAACAGATGCGAACCCCAAAACGTCCTCGCACGTCGCGGCTTGCACCGCTGCTGAGATCCACATCGGTACTGCTCTGTCTCCTCGCGATTCCGGCCGCGAGCTCGGCTCAGGCGAGACTCGACCCGGGCTCGCTGACCCGAATTACGAGCCCGCGTGCACAGTTCGGACACGATATCGGCGACGATTACTTTCTCGCCAATTACAGCCAGATGATCGACTACTGGCAAAAGCTGGATCGCGAATCGAATCGGATGAAGATGGTGCGGATCGGCACCACGGCCGAAGGACGGCCGATCTGGATGGCGATCATCACCTCCCCGGAGAACCACGCAAAGCTTGCGCGTTATCAGGAAATATCCCGTCGCCTGGCGCTGGCCGAGAATCTCACCGATGCCCAGGCGCATTCTTTGGCATCAGAGGGGAAGGCGGTGGTCTGGATCGACGGAGGGCTGCACGCCACCGAGGTTCTAGGCGCACAGCAGCTGATTCAGACGGTCTATGAGCTGGTGAGCAAGACAGATCCGGAGACCATCAGGTTTCTGCGCGACGATATCATCCTGGCGGTTCCCGCGAATCCGGACGGACAGGAGCTGGTGTCCAACTGGTACATGCGGGAATCAGACACGCTCAAGCGGACCACCTCGCGGCTGCCGCGACTCTACCACAAATACGCCGGGCACGACAACAACCGCGACTCCTACATGGCATCGCAGCCGGAGACCCAGGCGATGGACAGCATTCTGTTCAGGGCCTGGTATCCGCAGATCATGTACAACCACCACCAGACGGGGCCAATAGGGACGGTGATCTTCGCGCCGCCGTTCCGCGATCCCTTCAACTACAACTACGATCCGCTCGTCCCGATGGAGCTCGACCTGGTCGGAGCGGCGATGCATTCGAGGTTCGTCGCCGAGGGCAAGCCTGGCGCGACGATGAGGAGCGGATCAGGGTATTCAACGTGGTGGAATGGCGGGCTGAGGACGACGGTCTACTTCCACAACATGATCGGCCTTCTCACCGAAGCCATCGGAAATCCCACGCCCATGGAGATTCCGCTCGTACCGGAGAAGCTCCTGCCCAAGGGAGATCTGCCGATGCCCATACAGCCACAGAAATGGCACTTCGCGCAGTCCATCGCCTACGAGCTGACGGCGAACCGCGCGGTGCTTGACGTGGCGTCGCGCTATCGGGAGACGTTCCTCTACAACATCTACCAGATGGGGCGAAACTCGATTCGTCGCGGCAACACCGACACGTGGACGATCACGCCCCGGAAGGTGGCAGCGCTGCAGGCGGCCATGCCACAGGACACAGCGCGCCCTCAGGGTGGCGATGCCGGCGGCGGCGGCGGTGGTGGTCGTCCGCAGGTGACGACTCCGGCCGATTTGGCGACCTACACGAGCATAATGCGGAATCCGGCCGACAGAGATCCGCGCGGTTATATCGTGCCGGCCGATCAACCGGACTTCCTGACGGCGACGAAGTTCGTCAACGCGCTCATCAAGACCGGCATCTCGGTTCAGCGCGCGACGTCTGCATTCACCGTGAACGGGAAGAACTATCCGGCGGGCTCATTTGTGGTCAGGACGGCGCAGGCGTTCCGCCCGCACGTCATGGACATGTTCGAGCCGCAGGACCATCCGAATGACATTCCGTATCCGGGAGGTCCCCCGACACCGCCATACGACAATGCGGGTTGGACTCTCGCCTACCAAATGGGGGTTCAGTTCGACCGGATTCTGGATCCGTTCGGCGGACCGTTTGTGCCGGTGGTGGGTTTCGCCAAACCGGCGGTGCCGCGCGTGGCGTCCGCCGTGGCCGGATACGCGCTCAGTCATTCCGTGAACGACGCGTTCATAGCCGTGAATCGCCTGCTCGCCCGCGGCGAACAGGTCTTTACGCTTACCGCGCCCCTGAGCATCAATGGGAAGACTTACGACATCGGCACTTTCTACATTCCCGCGAAGCCAACGACGGCGCCGATTCTTACGCAGCTCGCGGAGGAGAAGGGGCTCAAGTTCGATCCTTTCGACACCGAGGTTTCCTCGTCATCGCTCAAGCGCGTCCGGCCGGCGCGAATCGCCTTGTGGGATCAGTACGGTGGAGCGATCACATCGGGGTGGGCGCGTTTCATTCTCGAGCAGTTCGAGTTTCCGTATCAGATCGTGTATCCGCCCGCCCTCAACGCGGGGAATCTGATATCCAAATTCGACGTCCTGATTCTGCCGGACGGCGTAACGTTCGGACGGCCAGGGGCGCGCGCTGGTCCGCGAGTAAACCCGGAGGACGTCCCCGCCGAATTTCGCGATCGTGTCGGCGCGATGACTATCGCCGAGACTGTCCCGCAGCTTCTCCAGTTTCTGAATGCCGGCGGGACGATCCTCGCGATCGGTTCGGCGACTGACCTTGGCATCCGCCTCCAGCTTCCGATCGCGAATGCGCTGGTGGACAGCACCGGCCGGTCGCTGCCACGGAACAGGTTCTACGTGCCCGGATCGATTCTCAGCATGCGCGTCGACACCACGCTTGCGCTCGCCGAGGGCCTGCGCCCTGTAACCGATTTCTACTATGATAACGCTCCGGCGTTCCGCCTTCTCCCCGCGGCCGCTGAACGTGGTGTCAAAAAAGTGGTCTGGATCGAAGGTCCGGCTCCGCTGCGCAGCGGCTGGGCGTGGGGCCAAAGGTACCTGAGCGGTGTAACAGAGGTTCTGCAGGCTCCAATCGGGAAGGGAATGCTTGTGCTTTTCGGCCCCGATCCATATTTCCGCTCGCAGCCACACGGCACGTTCAAGCTACTTTTCAATGGCCTCCTCTATCGCAACGAACTCGGGGACTAGATGAACCGCTCACGCATTCTGCTCGCAGCTCTTGCCGTTTCGGGCTGCTCGTATTTCCAGACGAGCACACCGGCTGTACCTGAGCCGTCGCCTACTGCTGCTCCTGCCAAGCCGGCCGCGTCCAGAGCGGCGTCGACGGTGAGGGCAACCAGCAGCACTGAGCTGATCAAGGCGATGCACGACCGCTACGACGGGAAGTATGTGAAGACGATGAGCTTTCTTCAGAACAACACCGCATACCCCACCACGGGCGCGGAGCAGAAGTCACAGTGGTACGAGCACATCGAGATCCCCGGCAAGCTTCGCATCGCGTTTCTGCCTGCCTCCCAGAGGAGCGGACTCGTTCAGCTCGATGAAAAGGTCGCCTCGTTCGACAACGGCATTCGCGTCGATTTCCGGCCATCGGTGAATCCGCTGCTGCTGCTCACTGCCGATGTGTATGTCGCTCCGTTAGCCACGATCATGCGCGGTCTGGACTCACTGCACGTCGACGGCAGCCTGATTCGCGACGCCACGTGGGAAGGTGAGGCGGTGTACGTCGTTGGCGCCAAGGCGGGCGACACCACGTCGAGCCAGTTGTGGGTGGACCGGGATCGGCTGCGGCTCGTTCGCTTCATCCAGAGCACGAAAACCGGCGATCGGACGATGGTCAGCGACATTCGCGTCAAGAATTACAAGGAGATCGGAGGGTTCGATGTTCCGACCGAGTTCCTGGTGATACGGAACGGGCGGCCATTCTGGCGCGAGGAGTACGCCGACGTTCGCATCAACGCGGAATTCCCGCCGGGGACGTTCGATCAGGCCACCTGGAACGACATCCCGATTCCAAAGTAGTACCAGTCAAACAACAAACTTTCAGATGATACGCAGGTTTTCGTTGGTTCTGGCTTTCGCACCGCTCGTGGCGGGCGCCCAGAGCGCGGTCGCGCCGAAGTCGTCCGCTGTCGGCGCGTCGGTCAACGCACCACCCACGTGGAAGATCGATCCGACGCATTCGGAGCTTTCGTTCACCATCAGGCACATGGTCAGCAAGGTCCGCGGCCAGTTTGACGCGTGGAGCGGGACCATCGTTGCCGACCCAGCCGACTGGAGCACCGCTTCGGTCGAGGTAGTTGCGCAGACGTCGAGCATCGACACCAACAACGAGCGTCGCGACGCAGATCTCCGGAGCGACAACCACTTCGACGCCGACGCCAATCCGACGGTGACGTTTCGGAGCACGAAGGTCACGCGCTTCGCCGTTGACTCGCTGACTGTGGCGGGGAACCTGACGATGCATGGCATCACGCGACCAGTCGTGCTGCGCGGTCACTTCAACGGAATGACCGGCGTCCCTGGCAAACGGCGTGCGGGCTTCGAGGCCGAGACCACGGTCAACCGCAAAGACTTCAACATGACGTGGAATCGCATCGTTGAAGGGAGCTCAATGGTCGGCGACGAGGTCAGGATCGAGATCGACATTGCGGCGGTCGAGCAGCCGCAGCAGTAACTCCTACGAGCGAGCAACGATGAGAACCGGACTACTGCTGGCGGCGGCGGGACTCCTCGCGGCCGATCTTTCCGCGCAGGGGATCAACCAGCGCCCGATGACGTTCGACGATTTTTCCGCAGTGAAGAACGTCGGCGATCCGCAGGTTTCCCCGAG
>DATHHC010000268.1:0-2525 GCA_035317285.1 Gemmatimonadaceae bacterium
AGCTCGGGACCGACGACGATGACCGAACGGCCAGAGTAGTCGACGCGCTTGCCGAGCAGGTTCTGACGGAAGCGCCCCTGCTTGCCCTTGAGCATGTCGGACAGCGACTTGAGCGGACGCTTGCCGCGACCACGGATCGCCTTGGAGCGGCGGCCGTTGTCGAACAGCGCATCAACTGCTTCCTGGAGCATTCTCTTCTCGTTGCGGAGAATGACTTCAGGCGCGCGGTGCGAGATCAGCTTCATCAACCGGTTGTTGCGGTTGATGACGCGGCGATAGAGATCGTTCAGATCCGACGTGGCGAAACGGCCGCCGTCGAGCGGAACGAGCGGACGCAGATCCGGCGGGATTACCGGTATGACGTCCATAATGAGCCACTCTGCCTTGTTGCGCTCCTGGCCTGAATCGCCGGAATTGCGGAACGCATCGACGACCTTGAGGCGCTTGAGCATCTGCTTCTTGCGATGCTGCGAGCCTTCGTCCACGAGACCTGCGCGAAGCTCGGCGGCGACCTTGTCGACGTCGATTCGCTTGAGCAGCTCGCGAACGGCGGGCGCGCCGATGTCGGCGAGGAAAGCGTTGTCGCCCTCGTCCTTCGCCTTCTGCTTCAGCGTGAGGAACGTGTCTTCGTCGAGCAGCTCGTTTGCCTGGACTTCCTGCTTGCCGGGCTCGATGACGACGTAGTTCGAGTAGTAGATGACCTTCTCGAGGTCACGCAGCGTCAGGTCGACGAGATTGCCCATGGGACTGGGCAGGGTCTTGAAGAACCAGATGTGGGCGACGGGTACGGCGAGCTCGATGTGACCCATGCGCTCGCGACGGACGCGGCTCAGGGTTACTTCGACGCCGCAGCGATCGCAGATCACACCGCGATAACGGATGCGCTTGTACTTTCCGCAGTGGCATTCCCAGTCCTTGACGGGACCGAAGATGCGCTCGCAGAACAAGCCGTCTTTTTCCGGCTTGAACGAGCGGTAGTTAATGGTCTCGGGCTTCAGTACCTCGCCCCACGACCACCAAGTGCGCAGGCCGGCCATCTCCAGCCGCTCGCGCTCCTTGGAATCCTTCGGGCCGCGCATCTCTTCCGGAGAAGCGATGCGGACCTGGATGTAGTCGAACGATGATGCCCGCGTCTCGCGCGTGCTTCTAAAATCAATCATTAGTTAGTCCTCGCTCCCGTTGCCGTTTCTGGAGCCGGCGTTTCCGAGGCCGTAGCCGCTGGTCGCATTCGCTCCCATGCTGACGTGGATTCCGAGCGCCTTCAATTCCTGCACGAGCACGTTGAAGGATTCCGGAATTCCTGGCTCGGGAAGGTTCTGTCCCTTCACGATTGCCTCGTAAACTCTGCTGCGTCCGTTCACATCGTCCGACTTGACGGTGAGAATCTCCTGCAGCGTATGTGCAGCGCCGTAAGCCTCGAGTGCCCACACTTCCATCTCTCCGAAGCGCTGGCCGCCGAACTGCGCCTTTCCGGCGAGCGGCTGCTGCGTGACGAGAGAGTAGGGTCCGATGCTTCGCGCGTGAATCTTGTCGTCCACCAGGTGCGACAGCTTGAGCATGTAGATCTCGCCAACCGTCACAGGGTTGGCGAAAGTCTCGCCGGTGCGGCCATCGCGCAGCCTCACCTTTCCACCCGCGGAAATCCCCGCCAGACGCATCAGCTCCATGGCAGCCGCATCTACCTCTACTTCTGACTTCTTGGGGCCAAGCGCCGCCGCAAGCGCGGGCAGCTCCTGACTGGCCAGAACCGAGGCGGGATCGGTATTTCGCTTCTTCTCGATCTGGTTCCCCGCGGTCTTGTACTGCGCACGTGCAACGGGCTCGTACTCCTCATCGCCCGCCGCGGTCGTGTGGAACGCGATCTGGTTGTTGACCTCCGCCGTGTCGCGCTCGGCCAGCTCGCGAGCCGCGGCCGCGACGAAATCGCGGATGCGGTTGTACACGTCGCGGGTCGCTGTTGAAACGCCGCGGGCGCCCAGAGAATCGATCGTCGCGTCGCTGAGAAGCTCCACGCGTCCTTCCTTGTTGCCACCTCCGGCGACATCGACGATGATGCCACGGATCTCTTCGTCCGAGATGGTGACGCCTTCGACCTTCAGATCGAGCGCATCACGAACCCACGCGACCGCGGCAAGCTTGAGCAGCAAGCCGATCTCGCGCTCGTTCGCGCCCTGGAACACCGGCGTCTTGGCGTAGAAGCCGAGCAGGCGTGCAGCCCACCCGAGGTGGGTCTCGAGAATCTGTCCGACGTTCATACGGCTCGGCACGCCGAGCGGGTTGAGTACGATGTCGACCGGACGGCCGTCGGGGAGGAAAGGCATATCCTCCTCGGGAACGATGCGGGCAACGATACCCTTGTTGCCGTGGCGTCCAGCCATCTTGTCGCCGACAGAGACCTTTCTCTTCTCGGCCATGTAAACCTTCACGAGCTGAATGACGCCCGGCGGCAGCTCATCCGGCTGCAGCACGCGGTCGATTCTCTCCTCCGCCTTCTCCTCGAGCTTGGCCTTCTCTTCGTTGGCCAG
>DATHHC010000269.1:0-5268 GCA_035317285.1 Gemmatimonadaceae bacterium
TAGCGGCTTCCCTCTCACGTTTTCCCTCGGGACGAAGCCCCAGTAGCGGCTGTCCTTCGAGTTGTAGCGGCTGTCGCCCATCATGAAGAGGCGCTGCGGCGGGACGACGATCGGTCCCCAGTTGTCCAGTGACGGCTGCGCCGGCGCGGCTCCGAAGCGCGAGGAGCTGAGGCTGACCTTCTTCTGCCAGTCGAAGAGCGGGCTCACGGATGTGCCCATCGCGGAATCCGGCGTTCCCATCCCGAATCCCCGCCGCTGCGCGATCCCGTTCACATAGAGCACGCCCTTCCGCATATAGAGCGTGTCGCCCGGAGTTCCAACCAGCCGCTTTACCAGAGTCGGCGTGGGATCCGCTCCGCGCTCCGCCTCGTCCGCCTGGTACGGAGAGACGAACACCACCACGTCACCGCGCCTGGGCTCCCTGACGGCCGGCAGGCTCGCGCGGCTGAATGGAACGTGCGCTCCGTAGATGGCCTTGTTCACGAACAGCCAGTCACCGACGAGGAGCGTCGGGATCATGCTGCCCGACGGAATGCGATACGCCTCGACGACGAACGCACGGAGAACGAGGAAGATCGCCAGTGCGCCGACGATCGACTTGAGATTCTCCCAGAGGTTTTTGGGACTGTAGCGCTGCGAAACGGGGCGCGCCTTTTGAGCGCGCCCCGCATTGGACGAAGTTGCCAAGGAGCTTACGGGTTCTTGAGGTGTTTGTTGACGAGGCGCGTCATCTCGAACATCGATACCTGAGCGCGGCCGAAGATCGGACGGAGGTTGTCATCGGCGTTGATCATGCGGCGGTTCTTCGAATCCTGGAGACCTTTCCGCTTGATGTACTGCCAGAGCTTCTTCGTTACTTCCGTGCGCGGCATCGGGGAGCTGCCCACTACCGAGGCGAGATCGCTGCTCGGCTGCATCGGCTTCATGAAGGCCGCATTTGGCGTGCGCTTCTTGCCCGAGGATTTCCGCTTGGTCTTTCTGCCGGCTTTCTTTGTCGCCTTTCTAGATGACTTTCTGGCTGAAGACTTCCGGGACGAGGACTTCTTCCTTCCTTTGCTCTTCTTTTTTGCTGCCATCTTGTCTCCTTGTTTGGTGATCGGATGCGAGTTGCTGCAGAGAGTGAAACGCCGTCCGTCAGCGGAGCAAGCTATAGTCCCGCGAGGCGAAAGCAATAGGGAAAGCAAAGAGTTTCCCTATGAGAAACTCGAAATCCCATAGGGGAAAACGAGATTTCGGTCCGGACGGGTCGGGCGGCTCACTCATTTTTCCGCCAATTCCTCCAGGAGTTTCACCATTTTCACGTCGTACGGGTCGGGCGAATCGTCGTCCTCCGCTATCTCGTAGTTCTGCTGTGGCGTCTCGAGAATTAGCGGCACATCGTTCGTGCGGCGGTCATGCATGAGCCACTCGAACGGCGGCTTCCCTATGCGCCCGTCCCCTATGAGAACGTGCCGATCCTTGTTCGAACCCAGCTCTCCCTCGCTGTCGTTCAGGTGGAAGAAGGCGGGGGGCTCGCCCGCCGCTTCCTCGAATTCGTCCAGCACCGCGGTGAGAGCCTGCTTCGATGCTGTGATGTCGTAGCCCGAGGAGAAGAGGTGGCAGGTATCGAGTCCGTAACCGGTTCTCGACCGGAGAGATTTCGGAACGCCGGCCAGAATCTCCTTCACCTCTTGCGCAGTCTTTCCCATCGTCTTACCGGCGCCCGCGGTGTTCTCGACGAGGAGGCGCGTGTCCGACTTGATCGTCTCGAGCGCTACCGTGATCGCCTTGGCGATACGCTTCGCCGAGTCCGCGCGATCCCCCGTTCCCGCTGAGCCAGGATGAAAACACACCGCACCCGCACCAATAGCGCTCGATCTCTCCAGCTCCTTGGTGAGTCCCGCGCTCGCCCTCGCCCACTTGTCGTCCTCCGGTGTCGCCACGCTCAGGACGTAGGCGGCGTGCACGACGACGTTCGCCGGCTTGATTTTGGTCTTCGCCAGCGCCGCCTTGAAGCGTGCCACCCTCTCGGGTTTGATTGTCGACTTGTCACCGTAGAACTTCGGGATGGCGGTGAAGAGCTGAAGGGCGGTCATTCCGGCGTTCCCCGCGCGGAGAACGGCCATATGAATGCCGCCGTTTTCGATCGTATGGGCGCCTATGAATCGAGTCATGTTGGTCGTGTTTGATGAAGGTCGCGGCTCGTCCCCCGGAGGGCCGGGCTATCTCGCTGTTGCACCAGCGCGTGCCACCATTGATAATAGAGAAGTCTCCCTCAGCTGGCTGATGCGAACAATCCTCTCCCTCTTGGCTCTCTGCCTTGCCCCGGCAGCACTACAGGCGCAGACAGGAGCCCGTGTTGACGTTCTCACCGGACGTGTCACCGATCTGACCGGCAAGCCAATCGCCGATGCTCAGGTCGGCGCGACATCGCTCGGCTCGGGTCACACGCGCTCGTACACCACCGACGAGCAGGGGCGCTATAAGATTTTCTTCCCGGAGACGGCGCCGAAGTACGTACTCCAGGCGAAGCGCATGGGCTTCGCACCCGTGCAGCGGACGATCACCCGCCATACCAAGGACCCTGAGGAGATGACTATCGATCTCCAGCTCGGAGGCGCGCCTCTCGCGTTGTCGATGGTGGAAATTACGGGTGGCTCCGACGCGCTTCCACCGCGCGAGGCCGAGAAAGCTTCCGGGGTCGATGCAACGGTCCCGAACCCGATCGCCGAAATCATCGCCATGAAAGACACGCTCCGTCTGAGTGCGATTCAGATGATCGGCCTCACCGACGCCGCCGATAGCCTGCAGGCGAAGAACGGCAGGATCTACAGGAACATTCGCTCTCTGCTCTCCAAGTCACAGGAGGCTGGCGACGTCACGCAGATGGCGGGGAGCGTTGCGATCATGCTCGAGGAGGCTTCGGGTAACACCGCCCGAGCGATCGCCGCCGCGCAAAAACTGTTGCGCGCCGAGCAGTGGGAGATTCTGCCGCACGAAATTCGTGACCGACCCGAGGACGGCAGCGGCGGGACCGCAAAGCAGTGAACTGCTAACTGCAACTGAACGAGAGGCTCACCGCCAGATCCCATCGCGGTACCCAACCCGCTCCTGGCCCGCTGAATCGCTGGGAGTCTTCCACCAGACTCTGATCTTGTTATGGTCGAGCGACACCCACGGCGCGATCGCCCGTACGTCGTCCGGGGTTGCCTGCCCTCGCTGATCGAAGATGTGCCCCGTGACGCGCGAGAGCACGATCCCGATTCTCTGCGTAGTGGAGTTCGGATCCTCGAACGCCACGACTACGCTGTCGCCATGCGCGGCCACGCTCGCCAGCGAAGGGGAATTGCCATAAACGACGGGAACGGGCGAGTGAAACATTCCGCCCTTGTCCATCGAGTGCGCGAAGAAAACACCGGCCCCATCGCTCGCCTCAATGAAGTAGACGAGATGCACGTATCCGCTCGCTGGATCGTAGAAGATCCCGGGAGCCGGACGATCACAGCCACGACGGCCGCGGTCGCGCGCCTCAACTTCGACCGGGGCCTGCCAGGAATTGCCCCGATCTCCGGACCCCTGCATCGAGAGCACGACGCTGCTGTCATTCCGCGACGACCACCAGACGCGAAACAATTCCCCCGCGGATCCAGTAGCGCGAATCGACCGGATACACGGTGCGCTTGTCCCGGCGATCGCCGGCAGATTCGCGCTCATTACCGCGCTCCGCGTGTCGGGGTCGCCGAGCTGCGATTGACGATATGAGACGTCGCCCCACTCCACGGGCTCGTTGACGCAGCCGGTAAGCAGGAGCGCCAGCAAGTATGTGAGAGCGCGATTCCTCATTCGCGCACGTTAGCGCCACGCGACGAACGAAAGAAGGGCGTCATGATTATCTTTCGAGGGTACTAACGCACGTCATCTCGAGGGATTCATGTCCGCCTCCGCAGTCAAACCCGGCCGGTCCGGCACCGCCACCGCCGAGCCGCGCAAAGCCAAACCAGCGAAGAGCCAGCCCGTCGCCCAGCCCGCAGAGCCGGAAACACCCGCGCGCACTCTCGCCGGATTCAATGGCAACCGCCGCGTACCACCTCCCGTGAACGAGCCGGTCAAGAGCTACGCGCCCGGATCTCCAGAGCGAGCGTCGCTGAAAGATCGTCTCCGCTCCATGTCGAGCGAGCGGATCGACATTCCTCTCATCATCGGCGGCAATGAGGTTCACACCGGCGAGCTGGCCGAGTCGGTGATGCCCCACAATCACCGTCACGTCCTGGCTCAGTGGCACCGCGCCAGCGCGGCTTCCATCGATCAGGCGATCACCGCGGCAAAGGAAGCGGCGAAGGACTGGGCGAACTGGGCGTGGGAAGATCGCGCCGCCGTTTTCCTCAAGGCGGCCGAGCTGCTGGCGACGACGTGGAGACCCACGATAAACGCAGCGACGATGCTCGGCCAATCAAAGACTGCCTTCCAGGCGGAGATCGATTCGGCGGTCGAGCTGATCGATTTCTGGAGATTCAATCCGCACTACGCACAGAGCCTCTACGACGAGCAACCGCTAAGCGATCGCACGATGTGGAATCAGCTCGACTACCGGCCCCTCGAGGGATTCGTTTACGCGGTGACGCCGTTCAACTTTACGTCGATTGCGGGAAACCTCCCGACCGCACCCGCGTTGATGGGGAACACCGTCATCTGGAAGCCGGCGTCGAGCGCGATGTTGAGCGCGCACTACATCATGAAGCTGCTCGAGGAGGCAGGACTTCCTCCCGGGGTGATCAACTTCGTCCCGGGCGATGCTGCCCTCATCTCCGACAAGCTTCTCTCGAGCCGGGATCTCGCCGGTGTGCATTTCACGGGCAGCACGGCCGTCTTCAACAACATGTGGAAGACCATTGGCGCCAGCATGTCGCGGTACAAGTCGTATCCGCGCATCGTCGGCGAAACGGGCGGCAAGGATTTCATTCTTGCGCACGCCTCGGCGGACCCGGTTGCGCTCTCGGTCGCCATCGCACGGGGAGGATTCGAGTACCAGGGCCAGAAGTGCTCCGCCGCGAGCAGGGTGTACATCCCCGAATCCATTTGGCCCGAAGTGCGTGACCGCACGGTTGCGATCATGAAGGACATCAAGATGGGCGATGTCACGGACTTCCGGAATTTCATGGGTGCGGTGATCGACAAGAAGGCGTTCACGAAGATTGGCGAATACCTCGAGCACGGCCGCAAGAACGCGAATATCATCGCCGGCGGTGTAGCTCGCGGCGAGGACGGATACTTCATCGAGCCGACGCTCAT
>DATHHC010000270.1:0-14376 GCA_035317285.1 Gemmatimonadaceae bacterium
CCCGGAAATGAGGCTTTCTGCCTCATCGAATGCTTCGGGATCCAGCTCGTAGTGAACCCAGCGTCCGTCCTTCCGGTCACGGACGATTCCGGCGTCCTTGAGAACGCGGAGATGGAACGAAAGCCGGGACTGGGCGGCGTCGAGCGTGTCGGTGAGCTCGCAGACACACCGCTCGCCTTTGCGCAGCAGCTCGATGATCTCGAGTCTGGTCTCGTCGGAGAGGGCGTGAAAGAGCTCGATCGCGCGCTCGGTCCTGTTGCGGGTAGCTACAGCCATGGTCTTAACATATCAAGAAAACTTGTTGTGTCAAGAGACTTCAATCGCGGTTAAAGTCAGGGATTGATGTCGACGCTCCGCGGCCGGAGCGCGACGCCAAGCGCAGTGAGCGCAAAGGCGAGCGCAATCACCGATATATAGAGGGAAGTGCGGGAGATCTTGATCGGCTTTGGCGTGGTGTCGACGATGAGCGTAGACGATACGGGGGTCTTGGAGGCAGTGTCGGCGCTGGTCCACTCCACTCTCTCGCCACCTTCGTAGGTTTGGTAAGTAGGCCAGGCGAGTGACGTGCTGTCCTTCGGATTCACGGCAACGAATGGGAATTCGACGAAGCGCTCTTTCGGCAGCACGCCTGTCCACACCGCGCCGGTGATTCGCTGGGCGGAATCGGTCAGAACCTGAAGCTTCCAGCCAGCAACGTCCCCGAACGAAACGACGCGCAAACCCGTTGGAAAGTGCAGCTCGACCTTGAGCGTCGGAACGTCGCGTTCGTTGGGAACTCTCAGGATGTACTTCTCGTACGCACCCGGATTCGAAGTCTTTGGAAAGACCACCGCATGTGCCAGTGCAATCGATGGTACGACGAGCAGCACGAGCAGGACGAACACGCGCTTCGAGGTGCTGGTCATTGGAGTAGTCCTGTCGCTGGAGATGCCGGAGACTCCGGAGCCGGTGGAGTCGGCTCGTACGCAAGGAAGCCACCGATCAGAATTATCATTGTCAACACGGCGATCTCCAGTTTCACGGAGCGGGACAATCGCTTTGGCCCACTCGCCGCTTCAAGTTGCGGAAGCACGCCGAATCGGTTGTATTCGCCGAGTGCCACGAGAATCGCGAGGCCTGTCATCTTGGCGAGCACGAGCTGGCCATAGCGCGAATGAAGCAGATCGGCCGGAGTATTGAGAAAGAAAAACGCCTGCAGGAGGCCCGACAGAGCGATCACGATCACCGAGATGAGGGCGACCGAAGAAACACGTCCGGCCTCGATGCGACACGCTGCTTCGTCGCACCGTGACAACCAAACGAGCCAGACCAGGCCGCCGATCCACGCTGATCCCGCGACGAGGTGCAACATTTTGGCGGGAATCGTCAAATAAGGATCGATGGCAGCGGGATGCCCAATCGCACCGCTCACCACGAGGCACGCGCCACCAAGAATGAGCGCGGGCATGTCACGGCGCGTCAGCGCAATTGCCCAGAGCGCGAGGAGCGCCAGCACTGTCCGAAGCAGCTCGACTCGGCCGATCGTCGAGCCTAGCGCCGATCCAAGAAAAGCACCGCTCAGGCTTCCCGTGGGCGAAACGTGCTCGAGCCACGCTATCAGGTGCGCGACCAGCAGAGTCGCACCGATCGCGATCGCGCCCACGATCAGTACTCGGGGAGCGAGATTTCGACGCTCGCGTGAAGTCACTCCGAAAAAGAGGACTCCGACTCCAGTCATCAGCGCGCCCAGCCCAAGTCCGCGGAAGAGCGCAGCCAATACGGGGACTGGCTTCATCTCGGGCGACATTCCTGACGAAGGTGACCCAGCAGAGTCCTGCACCGTCGAGTCGGCCGAATTATTCGGCGTCGTCATTGCCTGTGGCGACACAAGCACGCCGGCCCGCGAAGAGTCGCCAGTTCCTTCCAGCGTGAAAGTGAAGCTTCCCCCGACGGGGTGGCCATCCGCAGAGGTTATGCGCCATGTGATCTTGTAGCGGCCGCTCGTCGATCCACCAGGAACAGAACCGACGAGCGTATGCACATCGTGCGGATCGTTTGCCACCTTGAGTGGGACGCTGCTTCCGTCCGCTCGGACAAGAGTGATCTGACTCAGCTCTGGAACCACCTGCTCGCTGAAGACGAGACGAATCGTCTCAGGTGGCGTGGTGAGATGGCTGTTTGCCGCCGGGGTGGAACGGAGCAGCGTCGCGTGCAGCAACAAGCTCGTTGCAGCCTGCGCGACGGTCGCGAACAGTACGAGACAGAGCAGAATCGCCGCCGCTCTCAGCGAGCGACGGCGATCGAACGGGAGGGAAGCGATCAAGGCGTCCAGCGCAGGCCCGCGTAAAACGACCGGCCGTCCGCCGGCTCGTAATATTGGCCGGCGGCATTGTCCACCTGCACCGATTGCGAGAAGCGGCGATTGGCCAGGTTCTGTCCTGCGGCGAATAATGTCATTCCGTAAGCGGTTGCCCACTCGGCGCGAAGGGACAAGTTGGTCCATCCATCGTTCGTAACCGTGTTCTGACTATCGAGAAAATACGACTGTGGAATCCATTCCACAGTCGGAGCGAATGAGAAGCCCGACGGGTGCGTGTACTTGACCTCGGCGGACAACGCCTGACGCGGAGCGCCTGGAATGTCGTTGCCCTTGTAGCTGGAATCCTCGACAAAAGTATAGCGTGCCAATGTGTACGACGTTCGGAACGATAGATGGTCCGAAACGTCCCCCCGCACGAACAACGCGCCCGGCAACTGATAGCTCAATCCGGCTTCCAGCCCCATGTGTCGCGTCTTCGGAGCATTGCGATAGGTCGGTACGGTGAACGGCGCGCCCGGGAACGGTTGCACGTTGATGTTTAGTATCTCATTCGTGAGCTCGATGTCGTACGCCGACACATCCCAGCTGACTCCGATCTGCCTGCCGCGGGCGCCGAGCTCGTACTGCCATGCGCTCTGTCCCTCGAGCGGGATATAGCCCGGAACCGTCAGGCTGTTGAGCTCGAGAAGGAGCGGCGGCTCGTAGCTGCGACTCGCGTTTCCGAATATCTGCGCCGCGCCTGACCTAAGCGAATAGATAAATCCGACCTTGGGACTAACGGGATTGAACGTCCGCTGATCCGACTGATCTCCGTCGGAAAGGAAGAAATCCTTCGTCTTTCGCGTGGCGCGATCCGCCCGCACTCCAACCACCGCCGCAAGCTGCGACGTGAGCGAGAGCACGTCCTCGGCGTATAGAGCGACGCTTGTGGCATGGTCGTGCTGGTTCTTGGTAAGCGCACCGTGCTTCCCTGCGTCGTTCTCGTACTGTTGGTTGAGCAGCGACTCATGGGCCGGCTGGAATCCCAGCGTAAGCCGGTTGTTAAGCGCACCAAGATCGCCCGTGTTCTCGTAGCGAACCTCGGCTCCGTAATCGTGGCTGACCTGCGCGATCACCTGGAAGATCGGGTGATCGATGTCGCGGTACTGCATGTACGGGCTGATCTCCAGACGCTGGCTCGGCGAGATCTGCGTGCGCAGCTGAAGCCCTACGTGATGCAGATCGTAATCGCGGCCCCAGCGATTGAGAACATTCTCGGGATCGGCTGAGCGAGGATCGCTCTCGAACGTGGCGCGGGTCAGCGCGCCGGGAAGCTCCTCGTTCACGTGCGCGAAGAAATAGAACATGCGCGCGTCGGTGTTGTCGGAGAGGCGATACCCTCCGTGCAGATTGACTCTGTCACGCCGCTGCGCCGACCACTGCCGGTATCCGCCGAGCGAAGTGTGGCCATAGCTCGCGTAGTAATCCGAGGCACCGCGTGTTCCGCCGGATTCCAGCTGCGTCTTGTAAAAGCCGAAACTGCCGCCCTCACCGAAGAGGGACGTCGGGCTCGAGCTGTAACCGGTCTTGGTGTCGAGGTTTATCGCTCCACCCATTGTGGAGCCGCCGTACCGAAGAGCGTTTCCGCCCTTGTAGACCTCGATCGCTTCCGTCGTCAGCATCTCGAGCGACTCGAAATCCGTAAAACCATCCGCGTTGCGGTATGGCATTCCGTTAACGAGGAGATTCACGCCGCGCGCGTGGAAGTTATCGCGCAGCCCCGAGCCGCGAATTGAGATCTGGCTCTCATCGGCAGCGCCGAATCGGGGCTGGATGTAGACGCCGGGAACGAACTGCAGCACGTCCTTGAGATTGGCCTGACGCGTTGCCCGAATTTCGGGAGCCTCGACCATCGCCACTGCCCCGGGGATCTTCGCCAGCTGTTCGCGCGTCTCGGCTAGGTCGGTCTTGGTTCCAATGACGGTCACACCTGCGAGCGTGGCTACTTTTTCGGCGAGACTGATGTTGATCTGGGTTGGAGCGTCAGTTGCCACGACAATGGAATCAGCCGAGTCCACATAGCCCGATCGGCGCACGTGAAGAACATGGCTTCCCGGCGCGACACCGCCGATCCGGAAATCTCCTTGCGCATCGGTCTGCGCGGCAGGAGCGGCGTCGTCGACCGAGATGAATGCGCCGACAATCGGTGAATTGCCGACCGTCGTGACTTTTCCAGTGACCTCCCCAACGGATTGGGCCGGGAGATTGTTGGCAAGGATTGCGATTCCGACTGCAGTGAATGCGAAACACAGCGCTGGGCGCCGAAATAACGAATGAATTGACATGATTCCTCTCGAGTCCGAGTGGCGCCACGTGACGGCGAGAGTCGCCGCGATCGAAGACGCCGGTGATCTGTTGTCGGAGCTCGCGCCAGCGGGTGGTCAGCTACGCGCGAGAGGAAAGGCTGGGTGGACCGTTGGAGAAAGGAAGGAGATACTGCGGAGAAACCAGGGAGGGCGAGAGGTAGCTGAAAACCGCTCCCGGAACTTCGACCTCGAGCAAGGTGAGCTGAATCGGGGCAGGCGCGAGCCCGATCGGAGCCCTGCCCGTGCTGCAATCGCCGATGCAGGTGCACTGCTTCGACTGGCCGTCGGTCCCCTGGTTGTGATGGGAGTGACCAGCCAGCGCGTGGGAAGCCATTCCGCCGTGCGATCCGCCGTGTACAGCGGCGCCCGCTGAAACATCGATTGCCAGGCCCCCGTGCATGACGCACGTGTGAAGCTGCGTCGGCTCGGCCAGGCAGATGGCGAGCCAGACGGAGACGATGCTGGCGAGACCGCGGAAGACTCGAGTGCGATGCACGCGACGAATATAGGCAGTTGACCAATCCAAAGTAGGCCGCTCACCGCCAGGAAGGGGTAATCGGCCCGGTGTATTTTCGGATCGGGCTACGGTTGAGTGATGGGCGCTGCCCGAGCGATGCGGCCGAGTGCGGCAATGAGAGCAGCCTCGGTTTCGGGCGCCCATTCGATCAGCCAGCGCACGGTCTTCTGAAACCATTCACGGTCGACAGCTCCGCGCTCCAAAGCATTTTTGCGCTCGACCTTGAGCTCTTTTTCCAGTTTTTCGAGGTAGGGGGTCGCCGGCTCCCCACCGACCGCTATCATGCCGTCCTTAATGGACTTACGTGTCTGTTTGATCGCGGCATCGAATGCCGATCCCAGCTCAGCAGTAGTGGCCAAGGCTTTTTTCCGGTAAGGGAGTCGCGGAAACGCTTGTGTAAGCAAGTGACTACTTGCATTCCGCGATCGCTGTTTTTAGTTTCCCTGCCCCATGAATCATCGAGACGCAATCCTCGCCGCAACCGCCGGAGTCTTCGCGCAGCATGGCTTCCGCGGTGCCACCACTCGCCGCATTGCGGATGCCGCGGGCGTAAACGAGATCACGATCTTCCGCCAGTTCGGGTCAAAGGAAGCACTGATTCGCGAAGCAATGCAACACCTGACCCAATCGGCTGCGCTGGCGACCCTCCCGGACATTCCTGCTGACCCCGAGCGGGAGTTGACGGACTGGAGCGAATCGTTCATCCAGCATTTGAGACTTCAGAGCTCGATCATCCGTAAGACAATGGGTGAGATCGAAGAGCGACCGGAGATGTCGGAATGCGCCAGCGAAGTCCCGAGACGGGCCTCGAACGATCTATGCCGCTATCTCACCGCACTGAAGCGTCAGGGGAGGATCACTGAAAAGTTCGAAGCGAAGACCGCCGCCGCCATGCTCATGGGAGCGATCTTCGCTGACGCAATGGGTCGCGAGATGATGCCCGACGTCTATCCGCAGCCCAAGGAAAAGGCGGCGCAGGCGTACGCCCAATTCCTGTTGCGCGCTCTGGGTGTCGAAAACGGCACAGTCAAAACGACGCATAAGCAGACCAAACGATCCAAACAACTTTCAAACTGAACAGTGTCTTACAGAAAAGCCCAACTCCGCGCCGTCAGGCTCGGCAGGTTCCTGAGTACTTCGCTCTTCGCAGCGCTGCTGTTGATGCCGGCGATCGCGCGCGCGCAGGTTACGCCCACCCTGCCCACGGTGCGTACGACCGGGACACCCCGCACACTTTCGCTCGACGAAGCCGTCCAACTCGCTGAATCGCAGAGCGAAATGGTGCGCATCGCGCGCGCGGGAGTCCAACGCGCCCAGGGCCAGCAGTACCAGGCGCGCAGCCAGAGGCTGCCACAGCTCGCGGGATCGGCCAGCTATACCCGCACTCTCGCATCGCAGTTCTCAGTAGCGGGTGGTCCGGCGGTCGACACGACCAAGCCAGTGCCGCCTCCCTCGCCGTGCGACCAGTATCTACTCGACGCGACAGCCACGACAGCCGATCGGCTCGCCGGACTCGAAGACGCAAGTCGTTGCGCCCTCGGCGGAAATCCGTTCGCGTCGTTCGGCGATCTCGGCTTCGGCGCGAAGAATCAATACAATCTCGGGCTGGCCTTCTCGCAGAACCTGTTTGCGGGCGGACGCATTTCCGCGCAGAACGCAGTCGCAAACGCGGGGCGTCGCTCGGCAGACATCGAGCTGACCGCGCAGCGGGCGCAGCTTCGCCTCGATGTCACGCAGGCGTACTTCGATGCGGCGCTTGCCGACAGGCTGGTCGCGCTGGCGGAGTCATCTCTCCTGCAGACGGACAACGTGCTGAAGCAGACTCAACTGGCTCGCACGGTTGGAAATGTCTCCGAGTTCGAGCTGCTGCGCGCCCAGGTTTCGAGCGCCAACCAGCGCCCGATCGTTATCCAGCGCCAGAGCGATCGCGAAGTCGCGTACCTGACGTTGAAGCAGCTCCTCAACTTTCCGCTCGACGCGCCGGTGAATTTGACGACCGCCGTCGACGATTCCGTGGCGACGAATGCCGCCTTGGTGAACATTGGCATCACCAGCGACACGGCTGCGATCGATCGGGCGACAGTGAGACAAGCGGCGGAGGCGATCGATGCACAGCGGGGACTCCTCAGGGTAGCGAAGTCGCAGAGACTTCCGACGCTCTCCCTGACGTCGGCATATGGCAAAGTCGCGTTTCCACAAAGCGGCCTTCCGGGAACGGGAGATTTCCGGACTAACTGGACCATTGGTCTCGGTTCGCAGATCCCGCTATTCACCGGGGGCCGAATCAAGGGTGATCAATTGGTGGCAGAGGCCAATCTGCGCGAGGCGCAGGCTCGGTATGATCAGGTCCGCGAATTCGCCGCGCTCGATTCCAGGGTGACGATCAACAATCTCCTCCAGGCCCGCGCGGCGTGGGAGGCGAGCAAGGGCACGGCCGGGCAGGCAGCGCGCGCGTATTCGATCGCTGAGGTTCGTTACAAGGAGGGCATCTCGACGCAGATCGAGCTGAACGATTCGAGAATCCTGCTGGAGCAGGCGGTCACGAATCGCGCGCTGTCAGCGAGGAATCTGCAGGTAGCGCGAGTGAAGCTGGCGCTCCTGCCCGATCTTCCGCTACAGAGCACGGGAACCGCGCAGGCTCAGAGCCAGGCGGCGGCGCAGCAAGCTCAGTCGCAGGCCCAGCAGAGCAGTCAGGCCGTGCAAGCGGCGCAAACGCAGGCGCAGGGTCAGCAGCAAACCGGCATTCCACCGCAGTAAAGCATTCAGACGAGAGTCATATATGGAGCAAATTCAGAGGACTATGAGAAAAGGCGTGGCTGTTCTGTTGGGCGCTTCTGCACTCGCTGCAATCAGCGCATGCAGCAAAGGCGACGACGCCTCGGCGGCGGAGACGGCGAAGACGGAGACGATGGTAGTTGGGCTCGAAAACATCACGGTGGCCACCAACGGATCCATCATGATCGGCCCATCCATCTCCGGAACGCTCGAGCCGGACCGTGAAGCCGTGCTACGCGCGCAGGTTTCAGGCAGCGTTCTCCAGACTTACGCGGATCAGGGTCAGGCTGTGAGTGCCGGAACCGTGCTGGCCCGACTGGACGCGACGGGAATCCAGGACGCGTATCTCTCGGCACGTGCTGGTCTCGTCGCCGCGCGCAACGCGGCGGATGTTGCGTCGAAGGATCTCGCCCGAAATGAGAAGCTCCTCGCTGCGGGCGCGATTGCGGAACGGGACATCGATCAGTCGCGTCGCTCGGCGATCGCTGCGCAAGCGGCTCTCGAAGATGCGAAATCCAGACTGGCGACGGCCGAGAAGGCTTATCGGAGCACGACGGTCACGGCGCCCTTCAGCGGAATTGTGAGCGAGCGTCCTGTCTCGTCGGGCGATGTCGTTCAGCCGGGGACTGCGCTGTTCTCGGTCGTCGATCCATCGAGCATGAGGCTCGAGGCCTCGGTTCCGGCCGAGCAGCTCGCGTCGATCCGTATCGGTGTGCCGGTCGATTTCACCGTCAGCGGCTATCCGGGTCGCCAGTTTGTGGGACGTATCACTCGCATTAATCCAACCGCGGATCCTACGACCCGCCAGGTGCGCATCTACGTCTCGATTCCCAACGAAGGCCGTGCACTCGTCGGCGGGCTGTTCGCGAATGGGCGGATGTCCACCGCGACAAAGACGGGACTGGTGGTTCCGCAGTCCGCGGTCGATGTGCGCGGGTCGATCCCATCCGTGCTGCGGATCAAGCAGGGAAAGGCGGAGAAGGTTCAGGTAAAGATCGGCTTGACGGACAAGACGTCGGAAACAATCGAAGTATTGTCGGGCCTGCAATCGGGCGACACGCTGCTTATGGGCGCGGCCATGGGAATAACTCCGGGAACCCCCGTCAGGATCTCGGCACCTAAGCCAAGTCCGGAAGCGAATAGCGGTAAAGGGAGCTGATTCTATGATTATTTCAGATTTTGCGATCAAGCGTCCGATGATCACCGTCGTGACGATGGTGGCGCTGGTCGTGTTCGGACTGTTCGCGCTCTGGCGCCTTCAAACCGACGAGTTTCCCGATATTCAGCAGCCGGTGGTGCTGACTTTCATTCCGTATCCGGGCGCATCGCCGGAAGGCGTCGAGCGCGAAATCCTGAAGCCGGTCGAGGACGCGATCAAGGGAATCTCCGGCGTCGACAAGATCTACGGCACAGCCGGCGATGGATACGCTCAAATCATCACGCTGTTCCTGTTCGAGAAGGATCCTCAGATCGGCTCGCAGGACATTCGCGACGCGATCTCCGGAATCCGCTCCGATCTTCCGGTCGAGATGAAAGAGCCGGTGCTACAGCGATTCGATCCATCGGACCAGCCGATCGTGTCGATGACGATCGCCTCGCCCAATTTGACGCCGGCGCAGCTCACACGACTCGCTGATCCTGACATCACCAGCAAGCTGAGAGGAATTCCAGGCATCGCCCAGGTGCAGCTGGTGGGCGGCGTGAAGCGAGAGATGACGATCCAGCTGCGGCCCCAATCGCTTCAGGCCGCCGGCATCAGTGTCGGCCAGGTCGTGCAGGCGCTGGAAGCACAAAACCTTGCCGCCCCGGTAGGGCGTCTCAACGGAAACCTGGACGAGCGAACGATTCGTCTGCAAGGACGCCTCGATGGTCCGCAGGATTTCATGAACCTCGTGGTCGCTGAGCGCAACGGCCAGATCGTGCGATTGGGTCAGGTCGCCGACGCGATTGACGGCACGCAGGAGCAGCGCTCGCTCGCTCTCTACAACGGGAGCGAGGCAGTCGGCATCAACATCGTCAAAGCGAAGGGCTACAGCACGACCGATGTGAGCGCAAAGGTTCGCACAAAGGTGGCGGAGATCCAGAAGACTCTTCCGGTAGGCGTGAAGATCGACGTCGTGAAAGACTCGGGTCTCCGAGTCAAAGCATCGGTGACCAACGTCGAAGAGGCGCTTCTCATTGGCGCGCTTCTCACGGTGCTGGTGGTGTTCGTGTTCCTCAACTCGTGGCGGTCGACGGTCATCACGGGTTTGGCGCTGCCGGTGTCGGTGATGGCGTCGTTCATAGCCGTGTGGGCGTTCGGATTCACGCTCAACACCATGTCACTGTTGGGGCTGTCGCTTGCCATAGGGATTCTGATCGACGACGCCATCGTGGTGCGCGAGAACATCGTGCGCCACATCGAGATGGGTAAGGACCACATGACGGCGTCGCACGAGGGCACCGACGAGATTGGTCTAGCCGTCGCTGCCACGACGTTCTCGATCGTCGCGGTATTCGTTCCAGTGGCGTTCATGTATGGAGTGGCGGGGCAGTGGTTCAAGCCATTCGCTCTCACGATCGCGGCGTCAGTGCTCGTGTCGTTGTTCGTGTCGTTCTCGCTCGACCCAATGTTGTCGGCATACTGGGCCGATCCGCAGGTGGAAGCGGGCGAGCACCGCAATCCGATCGCGCGCACGCTCGAGAAGTTCAACAACTGGTTCAACCGCATGGCGCAGCGCTACAAGGGGCTGATTGCCTGGGCACTCGATCATCGTGTGGCAGTGGTTCTGCTCGCGATTGCCTCGTTCGTCATCGCGCTCGCGCTTCCGGCCGTAGGACTCGTGGGTGCGAGCTTCTTCGGCTCCGAGGATCAGTCGGAAGTCAACATTGCTATCGAGACGCCGCCCGGGTCGAATCTCGCCTACACGAGAATCAAGGCTGAAGAGGCGGGCCGAATGGCGCGCCAGCACAAGGAAGTCACTTTCACTTTTACGACACTCGGTGGAAGCACCGGGGATGTCAACACCGGCAATATCTACGTCCGTATGGTACCGAAATCCGACCGGAGCATCGGCGCGGAAGACTTCGGGCGGGTGCTCCGCGGAGAGGTGGGGCGCATTGGTGGCGCAACGATGTCTGTGTTCACCAACGACTTTCAGGGGGCACAGAAGCAGATTCAGCTCGAAATGCGCGGTGGTAATTCGCAGGAGTTGACGACGACCGCTGAAGCGATCGCCGAGCAGGTGAAGCAGGTAAAGGGCGCGGTGGATGTCGGGCTGTCGACCAAAGGCCAGAAGCCGGAGCTCAACGTCGAGCTCAATCGCGGATTGGCCGGCACGCTCGGAGTCACCGTGGGTCAGGTGGCTCAGGCGCTGCGTCCGGCGTTCGCTGGAATCAAGGCTGGCGACTGGGTTGACCCGACCGACGAGACACGTGAGGTAAACGTGCGCCTCGCTCCGGAATCCAGAATGCGCGCCGTGGATCTGGAACAGCTTCCCCTCGTGGTGACCGGGCCCGATGGTCAACCGAGAACGCTGCCGCTGGGCCAGATCGCGACGGTTACCCAGGGACTTGGTCCGGCTCAGATCACCCACCTCAATGGTGATCTCGTCGTCACCGTTCAGGCGAATACGTCCAATCGTCCGCTGACTGAAGTGATGAAGGACATAGACGCCCGGATCGCCAAGATACCCTTTCCTCCCGGCGTGCACATGACGCAAGGCGGCGAAGTCGACAGCCAGAACGAGGTGTTCGGGCGCATCTTCTCGGCGCTCGGCATCGCGGTGATGCTGATGTACCTGATTCTGGTAATGCAGTTCGGCTCGTTCCTCGAGCCGCTGGCGATCATGATCTCACTCCCGCTGTCCCTCATCGGCGTCATGCTGGCGCTCATGATCACGGGCACGACGATCAACATCATGAGCCTGATCGGAGTGATCTTGTTGATGGGCATCGTTGCCAAGAATGCGATTCTGCTTATCGATTTCGCCAAGTGGGCTCGCGAGAAGGACGGAATGCCAAGGCGCGAAGCGCTGATTCAGGCGGGCGCTATTCGTTTGCGTCCGATCATGATGACGACGCTGGCGCTGATCGCCGGCATGCTTCCGGTTGCGCTCGGCATTGGTGAAGGCGCGGAATTTCGTGCGCCGCTCGGGCGTGCAGTGATCGGCGGTGTGATCACGTCAACGTTGTTGACCCTCGTCGTGATTCCGACGTTCTACGAGATTCTCGATGAGTGGAGAGAGTGGGTATTCACCAAGTTCGGCGTGTACAAGCGCCGGACTGCTGAGCACCCAGTGCCGCGGGCAGCCCAAGCGGCGAAGAGTGGAGAAACGCTGTAGAAGCTCGCGCGATTTTCAGCCCGTGGCCTGACCTGATTTCGGCTGGGTCGGAAATCCGGACTCCTGCCACGCGCGCCATCCACCCGCGAGCGCACGCGCGCGCGGCCACCCCGCCTTCTGCAGCTGGAGCGCCACACGGGCGCTCGTCTCTTCATTGGGTCAAGCACAGTAAACAACGAGTGTCGCGCGTTGCGACAACCGCATCTTCGTAGCGTCACGCACTGGGTCCTCGGGGCTTATTCGGACGGCACCAGTCGCGATGAGAGGATCGCTGTCATATGTGCGTAACGACCGGGCGTCCACGACGATCAGCGGCTCGCCCTTGGCCTGCAAAGCGCGCATTTCGTCGAGCGTAATGCGAATCGGTGCAGGCTCTTCGACGGCCTGACCCGGCTTGAGCAGCGCAGACTCCGCAGTGGCCGCCACTTGATTGGGTGACACGGGCTCTGCTACTGATGCCGCGCGGTTGAGCGGCGCGATCACTCCAGCGGGACCAGGTGAGCTAAGCAATCCGCTCGACCGCAGGAAGATCGCGGTCCCGCCGCCGTGCACTACCACTGACAGCAGCACCACCACCGAGGCGATCGTGAAGATCTGCTCGGCGTTCGGTATCCCCGCGAATACGGGAAGCAATGCGAGTAAAAGCGAGCTCAGTCCACGCGGACCAAACGCGGCGATCAGACGACGATCGCGAGTGTTGAGGTTCAGCCCCTTGAGCATCGGATATAGCACCACGGGGCGCGCCACGAGCGCGATTACCGCGAAAAGAATTATCCGCCAGTCGAGCGAGGAGAGACCCTGCCAGATGAGGGTCGTGCCGAGAGCGACGAATGTGAGGAGGAGCAGCATCTCCGCCGACGCCTCGCCGTACTCGAGAAAGCAATCACACAGCTCAACGTCCCTCGCCGCGACGAGCAGCCCCGCCACGAATGCCGCGACGAATCCGCTTCCACCGACCGCCTCGGCGATCGCGAAGCTGGTGAACGCAAGTCCGAGCGCGTAGAGCGATTCGTAGTCGCGTCGCACTCCTGTGCGCGACCGAACCGCGGCGAGAAGCGAGATGCCAACCCACCCAACGAGAGCGCCAAGCGCCGGACCCAGCACGAATAGCCCGAGCAGGCTTCGCCCGATGTGACTGCCACCCGTGGCGCTCGTGCCGACATCGACGTGTTCGCCGGGCATGAGAAGCATCGCGATGATCACGATCGGAAGGAGCGTGACGTCGTTCATCCCCGTCTCGAGGCGGAGCGCGATGCGGGGCGCCTCCGGAAGCGCCTTGGAGCGGAGCACGCTGCGGAGCAGAACCGGATCGGTCGAGGCCAGAGCCGCGCCGAGTATTGCGGCCGCCGGCTTCGACAGGCCGAGGAGGTACCAGGCGCTGAAGGCGGTAATCGTGGCGGGGACGAGCGTTCCCGGTCCAAGAAGTCGCCAGAGCAGGCGTACCCGGGTTCTCAACTGCTTCGTGTCGAGCGTGACGGCGTCGCTGAAGAGGAGCAGCGCCAGGCCCAGCACCGCGAGCACATGAAGTGCCGGCGAGTGGAACCCGACATCCGCGATGCCGAATCCCCAGGGGCCAAGCGCGGCACCAAGAAGGAGGAACACCGGCGTCAGGGGGAAACCGGTTCGCTCGATCACGCCCGAGAGAAGGGACGCGACGACGATGACGATGCCGACGAGCGCGACTGAGGTTACAAAGTTTTCCAACTATCCGGGCTCAGTATTCGAAGAAGGCGTCGTCAGGATAGCAGTACATCCAACGCTCACCAGGCTCCGCCGAAGCAATTACGGGGTGGCCACTCGCTTTCGCGTGCTTCGTAGCGTGCTTGTTGGGTGAGTCGTCGCAGCAGAGCGTCCTTCCGCATTCCTGGCATGTTCGCAAATGAACCCAGGTCGCACGGATCTTTACGCACTCTTCGCACTCCCGCTTCTTAGGAAGCTTGACCGTGGTAATCGCTTTGATGTGGGCGCAGGGCGTATCAGCAGGCATGGTTTCTCCGGACTAGCATAATCGCTGACGTCCTCTTAATCGCGCAACCTGCACCGGCGTGCAAGGGCCGAGGGGAATGAGCCGCAGAATCAAGTCGCATCACGGGACATGACGATCGACGTGGCACCGGT
>DATHHC010000271.1:0-15422 GCA_035317285.1 Gemmatimonadaceae bacterium
TCGAAGGTTTTCTTCTGCAACTCAGGGGCGGAGGCGAACGAAGGTGCGTTCAAGTTCGCCAGACGCTGGGCCCGGAAAACGGGGACGGATTCAAAGGTCGAGATCATCGCGCTTCGCGGGAGCTTTCACGGTCGCCTCTTCGCGTCGCTCGCCGCGACCGACCGTCCGTCTTATCGCGCACCGTTCCGGCCGCTTGCCGGCGGGGTCTCCATCTGCGAGCGAGACCTTCGCGATCTCGATACCGCCCTCGACGGAGAGACAGTTGCCGCGCTGATCGTCGAACCGATCCAGGGTGAGGGTGGAGTCCGGGTGCTCGATTCCGATTTTCTTCGCCGCCTTCGTGTCCTCACAGAGGAGCGCGGAATAGCCCTCATTTTCGACGAGATTCAATGTGGGCTCGGACGCACCGGATACTTTTTCGCGTACGAAAACATCGGAGTCGCTCCCGACATGCTGACACTTGCGAAGCCTTTGGCGGGAGGGTTGCCGATGGGCGCTGTCCTCGTGTCAGAAGAGATCGGAGCGACGATTCAGCCGGGAGATCACGGAACGACCTTCGGCGGCGGGCCTCTGGTGGCCGCTGTTGCCAGTCACGTCGTCGACCGCCTGTCGGATCCATCTCTGCTCAAGGCCGTTCGTGAAAACGGAGCGTGGCTTGGTGAACAGCTCGATGCGCTGGCTCGGCGCTCCGGGAAGGTTCGGGCGATTCGCGGAACGGGCTACATCTGGGGACTCGATGTGGTCGAATCGGCGAACGAGATCGTCAAACGCGGGTGGGGGGAGGGCCTTCTCGCGCTCACGGCCGGAGAACACACTCTCCGCATCCTTCCGCCGCTCGTAATGGACCGGGATGATCTGATGCGTGGCGTGCGAATCCTCGAGAGCGTCATCGGCCGATAGCGGAAACAGAAGTCGCCAATCGCGGCGTCTCCGATTAAGATTGCGGGGACTTTTTCCGCAGGGATGTATGACATCGACGAGATTCTCGTTCGCTCGGCTCGCCCCTATGCTCCTCGCAATGGCGTGCGCGCCGACCTCGGCGAATAGTGGTCAGTCACCATCGCCTTCGAGCGCGTCCGATACAGCCCAGGCACGACGACTGTTCGAAGAGAACATCGATGCGATACACAAGCGTGACCGCGCGCGCTATCTCGCCACGTATCTTCACACGAATGCACTGGGACGCAACGGACCGGCGGGTCTGGAGCTTGGGTACGAGGACTGGAGCGCACGCCGCGACTCAACCTGGCCCGACACTCTCGTTGCCAGGAATCTGCGCGTGCTGCCGATCGCCGCAGGGGTCGTGTACGGCACTTACTGCTACACGGTGACGCAGAAAGACACGACGTCGAGCGGCGTTTCCGAGCGCATCTTCGTGAAGACGCCGGAAGGCTGGAGAATAGCCGTCACAACGGCGTTCGGACTAACGGCAGGTGCACCACCTCAGTGCAAGTAGAACCAACAAAAATCTCTCAGAAGGAATTGATGACTCGTCGAATGAAAAACATCCTGCTTTCCACGGTGCTCGCCATTGTGGTGGCAGCGCCCGCGCAATCCCAGGGGCCTGACACTGCGAGGCCGAAACTCGTGCTGTTCATCACGATTGACGCGATGCGGCCCGACTATCTGTCGCGCTTCGAGGCGCAGCTTACGGGCGGGTTGGGGAGACTCTACAGGGGTGGCGCCGTTTTCACGAACGCATTCCAGGACCATGCGATAACGGAGACGGCGCCCGGTCATTCGGCGACGATGTCGGGCCGTTTTCCTGTTCACAACGGCATCAGCTCCAACTCCGCTGGCGTCAATGACACAACAGTCACTCTCATCAATGCACCCGGGTTGGGAGCATCGCCATTTCGCTTTCGCGGAACCACACTCACGGACTGGCTGATCGCAAAGGATCCGCGTACCCGTGTCCTCTCGGCATCGAGGAAGGACCGCGCGGCGATTCTTCCCATCGGAAGGTCGAAGCAACCCGTCTTCTGGTACTCGTGGATCGGAACCTTCACGACGAGCACCTACTACGGTGCTGCACTTCCCGACTGGGTGAATGCGTTCAATGCGCGCAGAATTCCCGGGAGCTTCGCCGGGCGTGCATGGCAGCTGCTGCTGCCGGAAAGCGCGTATTCGGAACCGGACAGCGTTCCGATAGAATCCGGCGGGATCGGATTTCTGTTCCCGCATGTCGAACCTGGTACGCCTGATTCGGCCGCGGCCGTGCTCGCCGAATTTCCGTGGATGGACGAGCTGACGCTCAATTTCGCGCTCGCTGGGGTCAACGCACTCAACCTCGGTACTGGCCCGCAGACCGATGTGCTGGCGATCTCGTTGTCAACGACAGACGCGGTCGGCCACAGGTATGGTCCGGATTCCAGAGAGATGCACGATCAGATACTTCGCCTCGATCGATCGCTCGGCGCTTTCCTGGATTCACTTTTCCGCATCCGAAACGCCAAGGATGTCGTAATAGCACTGACGGCAGATCACGGACTGACGCCATTTCCGGAAGTCCATGCTCACGATCCAAACACCGGAGCGATTCGCGTCGACGTGCGGCCGGTTCTAGAGCGACTTAGCAACTCGCTCGCTCAAGCGGGTGTGCCAGGCAAGGGATTCAGGTACGCCTTTGGAGTCTACGAAGGAAATGGTTTCTCGTTCGATCCGGGAGTGCTCGAGCTCGACCGGCCGGCTCTGGCAGCAGCGAGGATCAATCAGGATTCGCTCGTGCGCGCGTTGCGCGCAGAGTTTCTTCGCGTGCCAGGAATTGCTCGCGCGGACAAGATCTCGGAGCTGACGCGGGCCGACACCGTGAACGACAGAATCGCACGCCGGTGGCTGCACATGTTTGCCGACGAGAGCAAAGCGGCGCTCGTCGTGACGCTGGCGCCCTACAACTACTGGTGGAGCAGCTATCCGTCGGCGCAGCATGGAAGTCCCAACGATCCGGACGCGCACGTTCCGATCATTTTCTATGGGAATGCCATCAAGCCTGGACGTTACGGAGAATTCGCCAGGGTAGTGGATATGGCTCCTACGCTGGCGGCGATCGTGCACGTAACCCCGCAGGAGAAACTGGACGGGCGTATACTTCAGAATGCGATCCGGTAAGGTCTCCCTCCATTCAGTCTGGAATGCCTTCGACGAAGCCGAGTTTGGGCCGAAGAACATTCTGAATCTTCGGGAATCGCTGCCGAGCGTCGCAGACGCGCGCTTTCGTGTTGAAGCGTGGTTGCGCGAACGCCAGGTCAGTCGGACGAACGAGGTGCTGTTGATAACCGGGCGCGGCAACCAGAGTCCGGGCGGAGTCTCCGCAGTACGCGCGGCGATAGTCGCATTATTGCCGGCCCTGCGACGACGTGGCGTCGTCGTCGAGTGGCGGGAGCACACACCAGGATCCTTCGTCGTAAAGCTGGGGTCCATCTCGGCTCTCCTCGACGCCCCGAAGCGGAAGCATGACCGCGCGCTGGTTACGCCACCCGTTGATCCACGCTCCCTGGCGGAACTCGAGAGCTCGACGCTGTCACTGCTTCGACGATTGGCAGTTCGCTCTCTCGAGTCTCTCGGGGTGCGACATCCCGAGAAATTCGTGGAAGCCGAGATGTTGACGAAGTTCAACGCGCTTGCGGGCGGCGTCGCTCCCGGAGTCGAGGGCGAAGCCAGGCTCCGTGAAGCAATTTCCGCCGCGCTCGAACAGCTGGACGACTAAGACACCGCTCCTTCACCGTACAAAGCCAAACACAGGAATCCGCTGGAATGAACAGACAACTAGCGCTCTCGATCACACTGATTCTCGCTCTCCCGCTCCGCGCACAAACGACTCCCGGATACTCGCCCCAGGCGGCGGCGTCCGAACGCGCCACGGAGGCCGATGTCATCAGCCGACCATCGCCATCGAGCGCGTCCGCGCACTCGAAGTTTCTCTCTCTCCAGCCACACATGGCGGGAACACTCGCGCAGGCGCGAACCCGCGACTACGTAGTGAGCCAGATGAAATCCTGGGGGCTGATGACCGAGGTGCGCTCGTACCGGATCTGGATGCCTCATCCTGTGAGCACGCGAGTATGGCGAATCGCGCCCGACTCGCTCGAGCTGAATCTGCAGGAGGGGCCGATTGCAGAAGACACGACATCGGCCGCTTTTCCGCAGGTGTTGGCGTTCAACGGGTACGGAGCGGCCGGCGATGTCCGTGGAGAAATCGTGTACGTGAACTACGGGCTCATCGAGGACTACGCTCAGCTCGACTCCATGGGCGTCTCGGTGAAGGGAAAAATCGCGATCGCGCGCTACGGCCGGTCGTTCCGCGGCATCAAGGCTCGCGAAGCTGAGAAGCATGGCGCACTGGGGTTGCTGATCTACAGCGATCCCGCCGACGATGGTTATGTGCGGGGAGATGTATATCCCGTCGGTCCGATGAGGCCGTCTCACGGGATTCAGCGCGGAAGCGTCATGAACCAGAACGGCGATCCGAGCACGCCCGGCTACCCCAGCACGGCTAACGCGAAGCGGATCCCGGTATCGCAGATGGAAGTACCGCACATTCCAGTGCTGCCCATCTCTTATGGAAACGCCGCCGAGCTTCTTCGCGGGCTGGCCGGCAAATCAATTCCGCAACCGTGGCAGGGTGGCCTCCCGTTCCGGTACCACGTTGGCCCAGGCCCCGTGCAGGCGCGGATAGCGGTGACGACCGATGCCACGACGAATCCTTACAAGGAGATCTGGGATACGTTCGGCATCGTTCGTGGAAGCGAGTTCCCCGATGAGATCGTGATGATAGGCGGGCACCGCGATGCCTGGGGACCCGGCGCGGCGGACAACGTGAGCGGGACCGTAAGCGTCATGGAAGCAGCTCGCGCAATCGCCGAGCAGGTGAAGGCGGGGAAGCAACCCAAGCGCACGATAGTGTTCGCGACCTGGGATGCGGAGGAGTGGGGACTGATCGGATCCACGGAGTACGTGGAAGACGATTCGCTTCGGTTGAAAAGCGGTGCTGTCGCCTACCTCAACCAGGACGACGTCGCTCAGGGCATGAACTTCGGCGGTGGGGGATCGCCGTCGCTTCGCGCGTTGCTGCGCGATGTTGCGAAAGGGGTTCCTGATCCGAGTCACCAGGGCAGCGTGTACGACGTTTGGAGGAAGCGCGCGAACCTAACGGCGGACTCGCTCGAGCCACAAATGGGCGATCCGGGTGGGGGCTCCGACTTTGCCGGATTCTACAATCATCTCGGAATTCCGATTGCAGATTGGGGTTTTGGCGGGCCGTCAGGAGTCTATCACTCAGCGTACGATTCATACCATTGGATGTCCAAGTTCGGTGATCCGAGCTTCGAGGTTCATGCAGCTACGGCAAGCATCGGAGCCGCGACGCTCCTGCGAATCGCGAATGCCGAGATCCTGCCGTACGATTATGTGGAATACGCGCGGACGATGCGGCGGTTCGGATCACAAGTTGACCAGGCAATCGCCGACAAACACTGGAATGTTTCCACGGCCGGACTAACCACGGCGATCGGGAGAATGCAGGATGCGGCGGTGGCATTCAACGCTGCACGGGACCGAGCTCTTACGGCTCAGCTGGCGCCGGGAATTGGCAAGCAGGTCAATGCGCGTCTGCTCGAAGTTGAACGCCACCTTACAAGACCACAGGGCCTGGTTACTCGACCCTGGTTCAGAAACCTCATTTACGCGTCCGACGAGAACAATGGATACGCCACAATGGTCCTGCCGTCGGTGAATGAAGCGATCCGGGTTGGAGACCAGACGGTTGTCGGGAAAGAGCTGACAGATCTTGCCCAACGTTTCGATGCGGCGACCCGCGCATTGCAGATGGCGGCGGAATTGCTACGGAAAAGATGAACGCGAGTCATCGTCGTTTTTGCCCGGCCCGGACATTGCGTTAGATGACCGCTCGACGACACCCGAAATGAAAGACAGCCAGATGAGAAACGGGCATCTCGGAGTGCGACGGTCACGTCTCACTACGGACGAAGTAGCGCCCATCGGCGCATACGGCGCGAAAGCAAACTGGCCTACGGGATTTCAGCTTTATCAGCGCGGCTCCCCGGCAGACGGCGTCTTCATCGTTCTCGATGGTCACATCATCCTGCGAAACAAGATCAAAGTCGGACGCGGATTCGTTCCCGTCATCGCGACGTCGGGGCAGACATTCGGAAGCGAAGGACTCTCTCCCAACAGTCACTACGTCACGGACGCGAGCGCGTCTGAAGAAACGAAGACAATGTTTCTGAGCGGATCTCAGTTCCGCGCCTTCGTGAGAGAGCGGCCGGCGCAGACGATTCCATTGCTGTCGCAGATAATGTCGGAGCGAGCCTATCTGCTCGAAAAGCTTCACGAGCTGGCGGCGCTGAACGTCGATCAGCGACTGATATCCACCCTATTTCATCTCAGCACGGATCGCAGCTTTACGGCGCCAGACGGCCGTCTCAAGCTGGAGAACACTCATCATCGACTGCTTTGCGAGATGGTCGGCGCAACGAGGGAATCGATCGCATTGGCTCTCAGTCGCCTGGTGTCGGCGGGAATCGCGGAGAGAAAGGGCATGACCTTCCTGATCGAGCCAGGATCTCTCTCGTCGACGTTCGGCGTAAACGGGAACGGGGATTCGACGGTTCCCCTTACGAACGAAATGACGCAGTCATGAGGATGGATGAGCGATCGGCAAAACGCTGAGACTGGCGCCGTAGTCGAGGGCGCTCAAACGATAGATCTGCAGGAGGAGGGCTCACCCGGAGTCCTCCTCCTGCATGGTTTTGGAGACACTCCACAGACGCTTTCCCGACTTGCCCGGAAGTTACACAAGGCAGGATATAGTGTATTTGTTCCGCTTCTACCGGGACATGGGCGCACTTTGCGCGATTTCAAGCGATCTCGCGCCGAAGAATGGATCGATGCCGCGAGGAGCGCGCTGCTCGAGATGCGTGAGAGGAACCCCGCAGTCAACGTCGTCGGACTCTCGATGGGTGGAGCGCTGGCCGTTCTGGTCGCCGCGGAAATCCGGGATATTTCGTCACTGATACTCATCGCTCCCTATGTCGGGATGCCGCGGCTGCTCCGAGTTGCGTCCGCGACGTACTGGCTCTGGGGCCGGTTCGCCGGGGAAATAAACGCGAGGGATCCTCGCTCGATTCACGATCCGATCGAGCGCGAAAAAAATCTCGCTTACGGAACTGTGACAGGGCGCGCGCTGTTCGAGCTTTCGAAGGTGATGCGCCGCGCCAGGAAGGCGCTTCCCCGCGTGACCGCTCCCACTCTCATCGTGCAGTCGCGGGAGGATCCGCGAGTGGCTCCCGAGGTCGCGGAATTTGCCCTCGAAAAACTTGGGGCGAAAGAAAAACAACTCGTCTGGACCGAAGGCGCGGGCCACATCATCACGGTCGACTACGGGCGCGAGCGCGTATTCAGCGAAGTCGAGAAGTGGCTGCGCGCGCATAACAGCCGTGGCGCGACAGCCGGCGCCAGGTAACGGCGCGGCTGTCGAACGGCTCTGAAGCTAGAAGCGGTCCTGGACGAACTCGGTAACCGTGTCGACCGCTCGCTCGCCCAAGTCTGCAGCCTGGTGAACGACCCCACTGGCAACGCGTTTCACGCGGGCAACCGGAGACTGCGATTTACGGCGAGGGCGGCTACGCTTGGCGCTCTTCCGTGCTCCTGCCTTTCGTCCGCTGCTCTTGCGCCTGGAGGATTTCCGAGCGCCACGACGCGGCGCTTTGCGAGCGCTGGCGGAGCGTTTGGTGGCGCGCTTTTTCGCACCTCCGCGCTTACGTCCGGAGGATCCGGACCGCGACCTCTTTCTACCGCTCTTTGAACGACTGGACTTCTTGGCAGCAGCCATGGGAATGCTCCGTGTACGAGGGTTCGTAGAACCGTTAGCAAGATTCGCGCACAAAAAAGCTGCCACATTCCATATCACGTGCAAGCGCGAATCTCAACCCGCGCGGATCAACTATCTAACTATCCGCGTCTCACCATGCCGCATGATCCAGAGGTCGTTCCTTTCCAGACCGGAAGCCCGCCATTCCTCGCGCATCTTCGAGGGAGGCTCGTCCATCGGCTCGTCGGTGAGCTTGAACGTCCCCCAATGCGCGGCGACCATCGCGAGACGTTTCCCGCTCTGTGCTGCCGACAATTGAACGACAGCCTTCATGCTGTCTTCAGGATTCATATGAACCGAACCCATGAACCAGCGAGGTTCGTAGGCTCCGATCGGGAGGATCGCCACATCGAATGGTCCGCAGCGTCGTCCGATGGTGCCAAATTCCGGATGAAAGGCGGTGTCCCCAGCGAAAAACACTGCCTGGTGTGCGGAACGGAACGTCCACCCGCACCAGAGTGTGGTATTGCGCTTCCCGAGCGTCCTTCCGGAAAAGTGCTGGGCCGGGACGCAGGTCAGGCCCAACCCGCCGATTGAGCTCTCCTGCCACCAGTCTCGCTCCGTCACCTCTCGTGCTCCACGCTGCCGCAGAAACTCACCCACGCCGAGCGGCGCGAACCACATCACCGCTGGATAGCGGCGGGTGATGCGTGAGATCGTCCCGGCGTCGAGATGGTCGTAATGGTCGTGCGAGATGACCACGGCGTCGATCGGTGGCAAGCGGTCGAACTCCACAGCTGGAGGAACCCAGCGCCGTGGCCCGACCAACTGGATGGGCGAAGCGCGCTCGCTCCAGATGGGGTCGGTGAGAATGTTGAGCCCTGCGATCTGCACGAGGAAGCTTGTGTGCCCGACCCATGTAATCGTGAGCTCGTCAGGGGCGGCACGCGGCACCACAAACTCCGGAGCGACGCGCACGAAGATCGCCGGGTCGGGGTCGGGGAGGCGTGGATTGCGCCGTCTCTCGATCAAAGTCCACTTGAAGAAATCCAGGAACCCGTGCAGCTCGGCCGAGGGCCAAGGATTCATGAAGCCGCCCCCTGGCCGATGATGATCGGGGACTCCGATTTCTGGCGGTGCTATTTCAGTCACGTCGTAGCTGCCTAGCTGTGATTAGCCGGCGCGAGATTTTCCTCGAGGTGGGAGACTGATTTCATCCCCACCAGCGCTGCTGCCACCGGAAGCGACTGCGAAAACGCGATCGCGCGCCTGGCGTCGGTGTCGAACCCGGGGAAAGCGGAATGCACCTGCTCCGGGAGTGCCCGTACCAGCTGGGACTGCATCAACGTCGCACTCCCTACCACCGAAATGCCAAGCTGGGCCGCGGCTTCGAGCAGCGGCATTCGATCGGCGCCCAAACACTGAGTGGGAACGCGTATGGCTTCGGTCATCGCCAGGTTGATAGGAACCTGCACCACTTTGAAGTTGTGATCCGCTCCGGCGATCTCGCGTGCGATCGATACCAACTCCTCGAGGCTCAAATGGTTTCGCGATTCGGGGAGCGCCCTGAGTCCATTCCACGTCGCACACCCGTAACTACCAATCACGCCCAGGCTGACATGCTTCTCGAGGGTCGAGAACGCACCCCTCATGACATCCAAAAACTTCGGCCGCGGTAGTACATCCAGCTGCTGCTCGGGATTGTGCAAGTAATAGATGTCGATGACGGCGAGTCCGAGATTCTTCCTGCTGCGCTCGATCTGGTTGTCCAGATAGCTGGGCGCGAGACAGTGGCCACCCGAGACGACATCGGCCGGCTCCATGACGCCGGGTCCGTAGTACTCGCTGTCGAGAAAGCCGCGATATCCTTCCTTGGTAGCCGGCGGAATCTTTTCGAGCGGGATATAGCCGCCTTTGGTGCAAACTACGATCTCGTCCCGCTCTACTGCACCGGTCGCGACGCTTGTGCGGACAGCTTGCCCGATCGCGCGTTCCGATCGCTGACACCTGTAGTTGATCGCGGTGTCGAGCAGGTTCACTCCTCTATCCAGTGCGGCTCTGGCGGTGGACGTGTACCGCGCGTCCTCGGAGTCGTCGCAATCGCCGAGATATGTGCCCAAGCCGAGCGACGAGACGACGGTATCTCCGGAGATCGGCCGATAAAAATGATCCGGCTGAGTCCTGGCGAAGCGCTTTTGAAAGCGATGCGTACCCTCGGCTGTCGCGTGACCCTCCAGGAGGAACCCCGAGACTTTCTGACGTGCCATTGCGGGGAGGCTATCGGCACTACCCGAGTATTGCAAGGTAGGTGAACGCCTAATGGCCCTTACGTTGCTCATTATGCGAGTACAGCTTACGAAACTCTCTCAAACGGCGGCCCCCGAAAAGTGAAATCCTACGCTTTCCTGTTCATGGCGCTGACTGCGTGTGCTCAGCAGCGTCCAGTTGTGCTCGCCCCGGTGCAGATGGAGACCTCTGGCGATACTACAGCGGCGGCTCTCCGCGCCCGAGCGGTGTTCGACACACAGCGAGATGATCCATTTGCGACGATGAACCGGATGGATTGGCCGGGCCCGAACCGGTACCGCTCTTCGAGCGGCGTTCCCGGCCCCGATTACTGGCAACAACGCGCCGACTATACGATCGCCGCCTCTCTCGACACCGGCACAACCGAGCTCACGGGCTCGGTCGAGATCAGGTACACGAACAACTCTCCCGATACGCTCCGCTATGTCTGGGTCCAGGTCGATCAGAATCTCTACCACACCGGCAGCAAAGGCTCGGCGCTCTTTCCCGCCGATTCCCGCTGGGGCGTGAGAGGGTTCGAGGGCGGGTACAACCTGAAAGACGTGCGTGTGAATGGCGCAACGGTGCAACCCAGAATAAACGACACCATGATGCGGCTCGATCTTGCCTCTCCGCTGTTGCCGCGCGGAGGGAAGGCTACGATCGCGATCCGCTATTCGTTCCGCGTTCCGGAGCACGGATCGGACAGGATGGGACGGGACAGCGCGCTCTACGAAATCGCTCAATGGTTTCCGCGGATGGCGGTCTACGACGACGTTAGAGGCTGGAACACGGATCCCTACCTCGGGCAGGGCGAGTTCTATCTCGAATACGGTGACGTGGACTACTCCGTGACTGTGCCGGCCAGGTACGTGGTCGCCGGCAGCGGTGTGCTGCAGAATCCAGAGGATGTTCTGACCTCCGAACAGCGCCGGAGGCTGTCGACCGCATCACGCAGCAGTGATGTAGTCCAGATCATCACGCTGGCTGAAGCAGCCGCAGCGAAGGCTCAACCAAAGGCGGGCACCAGGACGTGGCGGTTCCGCGCGCGAAATGTCCACGATGTCGCATGGGCCGGAGCTCCCGACTTTCGCTGGGACGCGACCAGCTGGAAGGGAATTCTGACGCAGGCCTACTACGAATTCCCGAAAGCCGGAAAGGCCTGGGAACACGCCGCCGAGCAGACCCAGTGGACGATCAAACAGTACTCGGAGCTCTTTTTCCCGTTCCCATATCCACAGGCGACCAGCGTCGCCGGGCCGGTGGGCGGGATGGAGTACCCGATGTTCGTGATGGTGCACTACGGCAACGATGATCAGGCGTCGATCTTCGGGACGATAAATCACGAGCACGGACACGAATGGTTTCCGATGATCGTCGGCTCCAACGAGCGCCGCTACGCCTGGATGGATGAAGGATTCAACACCTATATCAACGCATTCGCCGTTGAGGCGCGGTATCCGGGACAGAGCGCATATCCCCTCTATCGGAAGAATTGGGGCGATGCAGTAGCCAACGGCACGCAGTCGCCTCTCATGACCGCGCCGGACAACATTGATCCGTCGGCTCTGGGAGCAATCGGCTACAGGAAACCGGCGCTGGTGCTGTTGACGCTCCGAAATCATGTAATTGGAGCAGATTTGTTCGACGCCGCGTTCAGGGACTACACCAGGGCCTGGGCGTTCAAGCATCCGACACCCGGCGACTTCTTTCGCAATATCGAGAATTCAACGGGGCAGGATCTCTCCTGGTTCTGGCACAGCTTCTTTTACACCACGGATGTCCTCGACATCGGCATTGACAGCGTATCGACCAGGACTTCCGAGGGGCAGACATTTGCCAGGATATCGCTGCACCGGTTCACATCCGTTCCATTCCCGGTGCGACTGCGGGTTGCCTACGCCGATGGAACGACCCAGGACTTTTCACTGCCGGTCAACGTCTGGGAACGGAGCAATCGTTTCGATGCGGTGCTTCCGGTACGTGGAAATGTCGTCGGTGCGCGACTCTGGCCCGATCCATCGGTTCCGGACTGGAATCCGTCGAACGATACGTGGGGCAAACCACCAACTGCGAACGTTGCCGGACCCGTTACGAGATAGTGCGTTAGGTCGTTTGGATTGTGGGTGCTGCCCGGGTAGATTGCAGTTGTAAGCCTCAGAATAAACGGAGTAAGTAATGCCGGATTTTGGAAGTTGGGCGACGGCGTGGTGGAAGCCGATTCTGTTCGTGATTGTAGCGGGACATCTCACCAATGTGTCCGTAACGTTGTTCCTGCACCGCGCTCAGACTCACCGCGGCGTCAAGCTTCACTATCTCGCCGCGCTGCCAATGCGAATCTGGCTCTGGCTTTCGACGGCGATCGTCACCAAGGAATGGGTGGCCTGCCATCGCAAGCACCACGCGTTTGCTGATCGCGAAGGCGATCCGCACAGTCCATTGATGGAAGGGCTGCGGAACATCGTTCTCAAGGGTGCTTTCTACTATAGAAAGGCCGTTCGCCAACCGGGCGTGCTCGACAAATATGGAAAGGGGACGCCCAACGACTGGCTCGAGCGCCATCTCCTTTCGCCGCTGAACTGGGTTGGCATCCTCGTCATGCTCGTGGTCGATGTCTATCTGTTTGGCTTTTTCGTCGGACCGGTCGTTTGGGGAGTGCAGATGATCTGGATCCCCTTCTGGGCTGCTGGAATCATCAATGGGGTCGGCCACGCGGTCGGCTATCGAAACTTCAATGTCAAAGACGAGAGCCGGAACATCTCGCCCATCGCGATCTGGCTTGGCGGCGAGGAGCTGCACAATAATCATCACGCCGATCCTCACTCGCCCAAATTCAAGGCGAAGTGGTATGAGCTCGACATTGGCTGGGTCTATCTCCGGCTGCTCTCCATTTTCGGGCTGGCTGAAATCTCGTACGCGCGCAGGTAGAATAGCGCGTGCCTGAGACTGTAACCTGCGCGCGCTGCGGACAGACGCGCGCAGGATTCGTAAAGCCTCCGTTTCCCGGCCCTATCGGGGCTCGCGTCGTGGAAGAAATCTGCACACAGTGCTGGGCTGACTGGCTCAAGCAGCAGACGATGCTGATCAACCACTATGGGCTCAACGTGATGGATCCGCAGGCGCGTGCGTTCCTCACCAAGAACATGACGGCGTTCTTCTTCAAGACCGGCGCGTCGTCCGACATCGACACCAGCAAAAAAGGCACGATAAGCCATTAATGATGCGAAAGACGACCGCACTTTCCGCCTCAACATTTGTTCTTGTGGCGGCGAGCTGCACGACGATGGGGACCAACACGGGTGGTCCCGGACAGCAGGGAACGACCTCGCCGCGCTGGACCGACTCGGTTCTTGCCTCCATGACGTTGCGCGAGAAGGCCGCTCAGATAGTGTGGCCGAGCCTGTTCGGCGACTACGTATCCGGCGATTCGCCTCAGTGGCGGCGACTGACGCAATACATCCAGCAGGACAAGGTCGGAGGATTCACGATCTCCGTGGGATCGCCCATCGAAGTGGCGGCCAAGCTCAACGCCCTGCAATCGATGAGCAAGATTCCTCTGCTGTTTGGGGCGGATCTCGAGGCCGGCGCCGGATTCCGTGCCCGCGGGGGGTACTTCGTTCCCAACGCCATCGATCTCGGAGGAGCGATCGTGTTCCCGCCGGAGATGGCAATTGGTGCAACGCGAGACACCACGCTCGCTTATGAGGCGGGACGTCTCACTGCGCTCGAAGGCCGCGCACTCGGAATCCATATCGCATACGCGCCGGTTCTCGACGTCAACAACAATCCAGACAATCCCGTCATCAATACGCGCTCCTATGGCGAGGATCCTCAGCTGGCGGCGCGTATGGGTGTCGCGTTCATCCACGGGCTGCAGGATCACGGCATGATCGCGACAGGGAAGCATTTCCCTGGACACGGAGACACCGGCACCAACTCACACCTGGCGCTCCCGATTGTAACCGTAAGCCGGAGCCGGCTCGATACCGTCGAGCTCGTACCGTTCCGCGCGGCGGTCAATGGTGGCGTGGGTGCAATCATGTCGTTTCACGGAGCGATGCCCGCGCTCGATTCCTCCGGCGTTCCGGGAACGCTTTCCTCCAAGGTTCTGACCGGCCTGCTTCGCGGCGAGATGGGTTTCCGTGGGATCATCATCTCCGATGCGATGGACATGCGTGGGGTGCTCGACCAGTTCGGCTCGGCTGAATCGGTAAAGCGCGCCGTTGCAGCGGGCATCGACGTTCTGATTCAACCGCTCGATGTGCCGCAAACAATCGACGCGGTCGTCGCTGGTGTCGCGGAAGGACGGTACACAGAGGCGCGGCTCGACTCATCGGTGCGCAGAATACTGGAGACGAAGCGAAAGCTGGGACTCGCGCAGAGCAAGCTGGTCGATCTGAACGCGCTACGGTTTCTTGTCGGGGACAGCTCCAACGTGCAGGTCGCGCGAAGGGTTGCCGAGAAGTCGATCACGCTCGTGAAGGATTCGCTCAGGCAGTTACCTCTGAACGTGCCCAGCGCCAAAGTGCTTTCCATCACGGTTGCTCGACGCGCGGATCTGCCGGCCGGGAACGCGTTCAACGCTGAGCTGCGGACAGGCCTGCCAAACCTGCGCACCGAATTTGTCGGAACCGAAGACGCCACACTCAACTATCCACGACTGATCGCGGCAGCGGATTCCGCAGATGTAACGATAGTCAGCTCCTACGTTGGGCAGAGCTGGGATGCAACAACCGCCAGCGCTCCGCAGGCGTTCACGGATTTCGTGCAGACGCTCGTTCGGCGCGGACGAAAACCGATCGTAGTTGCGCTCGGGAATCCCTATTTGCTACAGCAACTCCCGTGGGTTGGTACGTATCTCGTTGCGTGGGGTGGATTTCCGGTTTCGCAGACGGCAGCGGCGCGAGCACTGCTCGGGACATCGCCGATTTCCGGTCACTTGCCGATCAGCATACCGCCACACGTGAATCGCGGTACCGGAGAGGAGAGGCCGGCGCGAGTCCCCTGAGCCGCGCCGTTCTCAAAACAAATCGTTGACGCGCCAACAAAGAAAAAATTCGAAAATTTTCTGTTGACGGTTCGATTGATGCGTTGTATTTCACTAGTTGCCCGCCTCCAGACGATCGCCGCTGAGCGCCGACGTCTTCCACAGAAAATACATCCTGCGCGGCCTTGACTTTAGTCACATAAGGTGACTAATTCGCAGAACGATGCGCGAACGCCCTTCCAAACCCGCCCCTTATACTGTTGATGCAGTTCTGGTGACGGCGATGGGAAGCGAGCTCGCGATCCTGCTGGCTCGGAGCTC
>DATHHC010000272.1:0-14731 GCA_035317285.1 Gemmatimonadaceae bacterium
CGGCGAGAACTGCCGCGCGGATGTCAGGGCTCGGCCCTCCTGATCTCGCGCCACTGCGTAGCCGCGCGAAAGAGTCGCGAGCGGGCTTAGCGCGTTAAGCCGCGCGGCCGACGTGCCCAGCAGCGCCCTCTTACCTATCACAATTCGGTTGGATGATTGGACCACGGAGCGCGCGAGGCGCGCCATGTGGCGGCGCGCGAGCTGAATCCTGCCTACCAGCGCATCAGACAGGTTTCGCTTCGACAGAACCAGCGCTTTGTTCACCTCGTCGCGCGAAGCACACGCTGCTGCGGCTGCAGCGGAAGGTGTCGGCGCGCGCAAGTCGGCGACGGCGTCGCAGATCGTGATGTCCGCTTCGTGTCCGACCGCGGAAATCACCGGAACCGGACACGCCACTACCGCCCGCGCGACGCGCTCGTCGTTGAACGCCCACAGATCTTCCTTGCTCCCACCGCCTCGTCCGACGATCAGAACGTCGGCCTTTCCCCACCGCGTCACCCGTCTGATCGCGGCCGCAATTTCCAGCTCCGCTCCGTCGCCCTGAACTCGCGTGGGACAAAGGACGAGCCGCGCGCCGAGATTTCGCTTCCGCATCACGGCAACGATATCCCTGAGTGCCGCACCGTCCGGACTCGTCACGACGGCGACGACTCTGGGAAAATGTGGGAGGGCGCGCTTGCGCGATTCGTCGAGCAGCCCTTCACGACGAAGCTTCGCGAGCGTCACCTCCATCGCCTTCCGCCACAGCCCGTCACCCTCGGCTTCAATGCGTGTGACCCTGAGCTGAAGATCCGCGCGCGCGGTATAAACGGTCATCTTCCCGAACAGCACGACCTGCATTCCATCGTCGGGCGGCGCCGGCACCCGGTGCTGATCGCCGGACCAGACGACGCAACGAACCTGCGCGGCCCGGTCGCGCAGGCTGAAATACCAGTGGCCGTTGCGATGCTGCTTGAAGTCGCTGATCTCGCCGCGTACCCAGACTGGACGCAGGCTTGACTCGACGACCTCACGTGTCGCAAGCGTGAGGTCACCCACCGACACCGGATTGTCCGCCGCGCCCCCTGGTTGGACCGCGCGCGGCGCCGCGAAGAGATCGAAAGGAACGGCTTTCACTCGAGCGTCCTCTCTGCGGCGCGAACCGTGTTCGCCATCAGCATCGCGATCGTCATCGGGCCCACACCGCCCGGAACCGGTGTGATCTTCGACGCGACCTGGCGAACGGATTCGAAATCGACGTCGCCCACGAGCTTCTTCCCGCTGGTCGACTGCGGGTCGGCGACACGATTCGTTCCGACGTCGATCACAACAGCGCCGGGCTTCACCATGTCACCGGTGACAATGCGCGGACGTCCGGCGGCGACGATCAGGATGTCGGCGTCTTTGGTCTGCGCCTTGAGGTCCGCGGTGTGACGATGGCAGACGGTGACCGTGCAGTTCGCATCTTCGTTGTCCTGCATCATCAGCGCGGCCATCGGTTTGCCGACGATGTTGCTCCGCCCAATCACCACGCAGTTCTTCCCCGGCGTTTTCACACCTGACTCTTTCAGCAACACCTGGATTCCCGCCGGCGTGCAGGAAATGAATCCGTCGCGCTCACCGATCAGCATCTTCCCGACATTCACGGGATGAAATCCATCCACGTCCTTGGCCGGGTTGATCCTTCTAATCACGGTGTCGGGATCGATCTGCCTGGGGAGCGGCATCTGTACCAATATGCCGTGAATTTTTGGATCGGTGTTGAGCGCGTCGACGCGGCTCAACAGGTCGGCCTGCGAAGTGTCAGCAGGTAGCCGGACGTTGAGGCTGTACATCCCCGCTTCCTCCGCCGCCTTCGCTTTGGCGCTCGTATAGACGGCGCTCGCGGGGTCGTCGCCAACCAGCACGACTGCGAGGCCCGGCCTCACTCCCTTCGCTATGAGCTTTCTTGCCCGTTCTGCTGCATCCGCGCGGACTTTTTTCGCAATCGCGCGGCCATCGATCAGCTCAGCGGGCAAAGTCCACTGCTCTGGTTTCGCGGATCAGCACGACCTTGATCTGTCCCGGATACTGAAGCTCTGCCTCGATGCGGCGCGCGATTTCCTCGGTGAGCGATGCCATCCGCGGATCGTCGACTTCCTCGGGCGTCACGATCACGCGAACCTCACGGCCCGCCTGAATCGCGAACACTTTCTCGATCCCGCGGTAGCTCGACGCAATCTTCTCGAGACCCTCGAGCCGCTTGACGTAGGTCTCGAATGCCTCGCGCCGGGCACCCGGGCGGGCGCCCGAGATTGCATCTGCCGCCTGCACGAGAACCGAAATCTCGCTCTCGTGGGGCACGTCATCGTGGTGCGCGGCGATGCAGTTGACGACGAGCGGGTGCTCACCGTACTTCGTCGCCATCTCGACGCCCAGCTGCACGTGAGTGCCCTCGTGCTCGTGGGTAAGAACCTTGCCGATGTCGTGAAGGAGCGCGCCTCTCCGAGCCATTGCGACGTCGAGTCCCAGCTCGGCCGACATGATCCCCGCCAGCCACGCAGTCTCCTTCGAGTGATTCAGGATGTTCTGGCCATAACTCGTGCGCCACCGCATGCGCCCGACAAGCTTCACCAGCTCGGGATGAAGTCCGTGCACTCCACTCTCGTAGGCTGCTTGCTCGCCCGTCTCGACGATTGACGCGTCGACCTCCAGCCTGGACTTGTTGACGACTTCTTCGATGCGTCCGGGGTGGATGCGACCGTCGGCGACGAGCTTCTCGAGCGAAAGTCGCGCGATCTCGCGACGTATCGGGTCGAAGCACGAGACCACGACGGTGTCGGGTGTATCGTCGATGATCACGTCGACGCCGGTCGCGAGCTCGAAAGCGCGAATGTTGCGGCCTTCGCGACCGATGATGCGCCCCTTCATCTCGTCGTTGGGGAGCGAGACGGCGGACACCGTGGCTTCCACACTCTGTTCCGCCGCGATCCTCTGGATCGCCAGGGCGATGATCTTCTTCGCTTCACGCTCGGCGTTCCGTTTCGCGGTCTCGCGAATCTCGCGGATCTTGTTGGCGGCGTCGGCCTGCGCCTCTTCTTCCATCCGGTGCATCAGCTCCGCTTTGGCGTCGGCGGCGGAGATTCCAGCGAGCTGCTCGAGACGGCGACGCTCTTCGCCAAGCATCTTGTCGAGTTCCTGCTCGCGGTCGCCAATGCTTTTTTCACGGCCGGTGAGGGTCTCGACGCGGCGGGTGGTCTCGCGCTCGCGCTGCTCCAGCAGGTCGTACTTGCGGTTGAGCTGGCCTTCCTTGTCCTCGACCTTGCGCTCCTCGCGCTCGACTTCCTCGCGGCGGGAGCGGACCTCGACTTCCCACTCCTCACGGAGCTTCATGAGCTCCTCCTTGCCGCTCAGGACCCCTGTTTTGCGAAGGCTCTCAGCCTCGCGCTCGGCCTCGCCGAGGATCCTCTTGGCGGTCTCTTCAGCCGTCGTGCGGGCCTGCTGCTGACGGACGAGCTCCGCGGTCCTGCCCAACTTCCTTCCGATATAGAAAAAAACCGCGCCGGCAATTGCAAATAGGAGTATGCCCGCTGCGGCTGCCCAAGCAGTGCTTGTCATGTCTCGGATCTATGTTGGGCCCGCGGCAAAGCCACAGGCGGCCCCTATCGCGCCGGAAAGTCGTCGCGTAGTTGAGGTTTAAGGTAATGTCGGTTACTGGTTTGGGCGAGAGTGTTCTGGTCGCTGCCCAGTCTGATACCCGCCGCCGACGCTGGCATCCACAAAACCAAAGCAGGGGGCCGTCAGCCCGCAGCAGTTTGGCTGGGATCTCTTCCGTCGGAGTACGGCGCTGCGGATTCGGCGTCGTGACGGACTCTTCGAGATCCGGAGAAAGCGCGCGATGATCGTACGCCGCACATCTCAACCGCCAGTATGAGAGCTCCCGGCAAAGCTGCTGCCAGCGATCAGCCCCCTGCTTTGGTTTTGTGGATGTCGGTCGAAGCGCAGAGGCCGCTAACAGGAATCAGAAGATCAGCCCCTTGCTTTGGTTTTGTGGATGTCGGTCGAAGCGCAGAGGCCGCTAACAGGAATCTGGAGCTCAGTCTTTCCTTTTTGCTGGCGGGAGCCACGGCCGAATCTCGGCGCTCAGCTGCTTCATCGAGCCGGCGAGATCTCCTCCTGCCTCGCGCGCGTCAAAGAGTTCGTCAGTGATGCTCAGTGCCGCGAGGATCGCGCCCTTCTGTGCCTCGACGATGTTGCCGGCCCGCATGGTCTCGCGGATCACCTTGTCGACGTGCTCGGCCACGGCGCGGGTGCGCTCGGGACTGGCATCGCTTCTGATCGAGTACTCGTCGTCGAGGATGGTGACGCGGACGACGTTTTTCTTCGTGCTCATCGCGCCCCCGCCCCGTCGTGCTGCTGCCGGAGAAAGCGCACGCGGTCGATCATTTGCTGGGTCCGGGTGCGTGCGGCATCGAGCCGGTTGGTGAGACCGGCGTTTTCTCTCTCGAGAAACTGAACGCGCTCGGGGGACACGACTCCCTTCACGCCGGTGGACTCGAGGCTCTTGACCCGCGCCTCCGCTTGCAGCGCGCGGCGACGGAACGAGGCGAGCTCGTCACCAAGATGCTTCACCAGCTGCTCCAGCTCCGCGAACGCGGCTCTTTCAGGACGTACGCTGTCGGACACCCAGTTCTCCCTCGAGTGCGGTGACGATCTTCGCCGTTCTCCCTTGCACTTCCTGGTCCTTTAGTGTGCGCTCCGGATGACGGAACGTCAACGCCCACGCCAGACTGCGCGATCCTTCGGGTATACCCTGCCCGCTGAATTCGTCGAACAGTGTGAGACTCTCCAGCAGATCGCCCGCCTCTTTGCGAATGACCAAATCGATTTGCGCCGCGGTCACGCTCGCCGGCGCGAGCAGAGCGAGATCGACCTGTACCCGTGGAGTCGCGGGGATCGGCTGGTAGGCTTTGCTCTTTCCCGGCACGTGCTCGATCGCCTCGAGGTTGATCTCGACACCAAATGCGGGCTTGGCCCAGACCGGAGCATCGATAGTCAGTCGGCGTGCCGATCCGACATTGTGCCCATCGACCGTGATCTCCCAGAGCGTCTCACCAGAACCCGGCACGAGCTTCACCGTCGCCGACGGGAACGCCGCCGTGGCCGCCGTCTCAGCGAGAAACTTGATATCCCACTCGTCGTAACTCGGCTGGATCGCCTTGGTGAAGTGCGTCGGCGAGCGCTGGCCCATTACGAGCGCGGCCACATGCATTTCTTCGCGCGGAAGCGCGGCCTTCTTGGGACCTGGAAGCTCCGCCGGATCTTCCCCGGCGAAGAACGCGGTACCGATCTCGAACAGGCGAATGTTGCCCTGCATGCGCGCGAGGTTGTACTCGGCGCGCGAAATGAGAGTTCTGAGCAGATCACCGCGAAGGTACGCTTCGTCTTCCGCCAACGGGTTGGTGACGCGGACAGTCGCGCCCTTCCCTTCCGCGACGAATGGCATCGGCCTCACCTCATTGAGGCCAGCGCCGACGAGCACTTCCTCCACACGCTCCATCACCGCGACAAGTGGCGCGTCGGGCACAGCGCTGGGGCGGAAGGGCCGAAGCTCCGAAGAGAATGAATCGTAGCCTCGCAGGCGCGCGATCTCCTCGGCCAGGTCCACGTCCCCACGCACGTCGTGGCGCCAGCTCGGCGGCGAGACCTTGATGACGTCCTTCGCCTCCGGCGCGATTCTGAATCCGACGGTCCGGAGACTCCTCTCCACTTCGTTCGCGTCGACTGGTTCGCCGAGCAGTCGTGCTACACGCGGAATCTTGAGCGAGATCGGCACCGGACGCTTGGGCAGCGGATACAAGTCAATCGGATTTCCCTGCGGAATTCCACCAGCGATCGAAAGGATCAGCCTCACTGCGTAATCAACCAGCGCGGGAATCGCATCGGCGTCCACTCCGCGCTCGAAGCGATAGCTCGCATCGGTCGTGATTCCGAGCTTGCGACGCGTGGCGCGAATGCGAGCGGGGTTGAACGCGGCCACCTCGAGAAAGATCTCGGTCGTCGATTCAGACACTTCGCTTCCGCTGCCACCAATGATTCCGGCAATTGCCTGCGCTCTCTCCGCGTCGCCAATCACGACGGCTCCCGGAGGAAGAGTCCTATCGACTCCATCGAGCGTCTTGATCAGCTCTTCCCCGCGAGTCTTCCTCACCACGACGGTGCCGCGGGCAATCTTCTCGAGATCGAACGCGTGCATCGGCTGGCCGAAGCCAAGGAGCATGTAGTTGGTAGCGTCGACGACGTTGTTGATCGATCGCGCTCCGACTGCGTGGAGACGCTGCACCAGCCAATCGGGACTCGGTCCCACCTTCAGGCCGGTGAGCACCGCTCCGGCGTAGCGCATGCAGCCGTCGGTGTCCTCGAGCTTCACGGTCACATCGCCGACCTTGCCCGAGGTCGCCTTTACGGTGTGCGTGCGAATGACGAATGGCTTCTGCTCCGCGATCTCCGGCCGCGTTATCGTGCCGCCAGTCGCAGCCGCGATCTCGCGCGCGAGTCCTTCGTGCGAGAGGAGATCGGGCCGATTGGGTAGGACATCGATCACGAGCCGGGTGTCGCCGAGGGGCATGGCGTCGAGGAACCTTGTCCCGGGTTCGGCAACGAGCGTCAGTGCCATGATGCCTTCCTGGTCCTCGCCCAGCCCTAGCTCCTTCGCCGAGCACAGCATGCCCTCGGAGTTCTCGCCGCGAATCTTTCGCTTCTCGATCTTCACTCCGCCCGGGAGAACAGCGCCGACGGGCGCGAACGGGTAGAGCGTGTTGACGGTGACGTTGGCGGCGCCACACACGACGTCAACGAGAACGCCGCCGCCGGCGTCGACCTTCGTGATCCAGAGGTGATCCGAGTTCGGGTGGCGCGCGGCCTCGACGACCCGACCTATCACGACGTCGCCCAGATCCTCGCGGTGCGCGATGAGCTCGTCGACCGTCGCACATCGCGACGTGAGAAGATCGCGCAGCTCAGTCGGACTGAGACTGAACGGAACGAAGGCGCGGAGCCACTCGTACGATGCGTTCATGGCGTGAAAGCGCTCAGCACCCGAGCCGCCATCGTGGCCGGCTCAACGCGGAGAAAGATTAGTCGGCAAAGCTTCATCGCGAGATCTGGTACAGGAATCTTACGTCCGAATCGTAGAGAATCCTTATGTCCGGGATGTCGTAGCGGAGCATCGCGATCCGTGCCGGCCCCATGCCGAATGCCCAGCCCGTATAGCGATCGCCGTCGAGTCCGGCGGCATTGATGACCGACGGGTGCACCATCCCCGAGCCGAGTATCTCCATCCAGCCGGTTCCCTTGCAGCCCGCGCAGCCGCCGCCGTGACATAGCTGGCACTCCACGTCCATCTCGGCCGAGGGCTCGGTGAACGGGAAATAGCTCGGGCGGAAGCGCGTCTTCGTCTTGCCGAAGAATTCGTTGGCGAAGTGGGTGAGCGTCGCCTTGAGGTCGACGAAGCTGACTCCCTCATCGATCGCCAGTCCTTCGATCTGCGCGAACATCGGCGCGTGCGAAGCGTCGAAGAAATCACGCCGGTAGGCGTTCCCCGGACTCAGAACCCTGATGGGCGGCTTGTTCTTCTGCATCGTTCGGATCTGCACCGGCGACGTATGCGTTCTCAGCATCACGTTCTCGCCCAGGTACAGCGTGTCGTGCAGATCCAGCGCGGGATGATCGGGGGGGAAATTGAGCGCAGTGAAGTTGTACCACTCCGTTTCCGCTTCGGGCCCAAGGGCAACCGTGAAGCCCAGCCCACGGAAGATTTCCTCGATCTCCTCGATGACGAGCGTGACGGGATGCTTCGATCCCTGCCACTGGCGCCGCGCGGGCATCGTGAGGTCGACGTTCCTTTTGGAAGAGCTGGCCGCATCGAGCTGCCGGCGTCGATCGTCGAGTCGCGCCTCGAGCTTCGCCTTTACGGCATTGATCAGCGAGCCGCCCTCGCGCAGCTCTTCCGGCGCGAGCGAGGGTAGCTGCTTGAATAGATCAGGCAACCGTCCTGACTTTCTCCCGAGCAGAGACGTGCGGGCATCCTCGAGCAAGGAGGCCGTAGTCGCCGCATCGATCAGCTTCTCGCCTTCAGCGGCGAGCGTTGTTACGAGCTGCTGGAATTCCGAAAGCGTCACGTGTCAGAGTTTGGGTGGGAACGCGCAAAAGGACTCCGCCGCGCTGCTCTTACATTAGCGCCGGCAGAGTCCTTTCGAAATCCTTCGGAGCGTTACGCGGCGTCGAGTGCCGATTTCGCCTTGTCGGCGAGCGCGGTAAACGCGGCGGAATCGTTGATGGCGATGTCCGACAGCACTTTCCGGTCGATTTCGATGCCCGCCTTCTTGAGGCCGTGCATGAACACCGAGTACGACATCCCGTGCAGATGAGCGCCCGCGTTGATGCGGATGATCCACAGCTTGCGGAAATCGCGCTTCTTGTTCTTGCGATCGCGGTACGCGTACTTCCAGCCGCGCTCGACGTTTTCCTTCGCAGCCTTCCAGAGCTTGCTCCGGGCGCCAAAGGCACCGCGGGCTGCCTTCATCACCTGCTTCTTGCGCTTCAAGCGCGCGACATTCGATCTAACGCGTGGCATCGGTCTATTCCTCTAGGCCTGCAGGAGGCGCTTGATGTTTCTGGTTTCGCCCGGAGTCTTGATGATCGTGCCCTGACGCAGGCGCCGCTTTCTCTTGGACGTTTTCTTGGTAAGGATGTGGCTCTTGAACGCACGCATGCGCTTCACTTTTCCCGAACCAGTGATCTTGAAGCGCTTTCTCGCACCTTTGTGCGACTTCATTTTCGGCATTGATATCCCTTTATGTCTATCTCGCGCTCTGTAAGGCGAGAGTGATTACCGCTTTCCTCTTCCCGCTTCCCTATTCCCGCTTCCCGCGCCCCTCTTCCCGCCCTACTTGGGCGCGAGGATCATGGTCATGAACTTTCCCTCGAACTTCGGATCGGTTTCGATCTTCGCCACATCGGCGAGCTCGGTCGCGACCCGATTCACCACCTGACGCCCGAGCTCCGGGTGGGCGATCTGTCTGCCCCGAAACATCAGCGTCACTTTCACCTTGTTTCCGTCCTGCAGGAACTCCCGCGCATGGCGGGTCTTGGTCATGAAGTCGTGCTCTTCGATTCCCGGCCTGTACTTCACTTCCTTGAGGTGAATCACGTGCTGCTTTTTCTTCGCCTGGCGCGCCATCTTCGCCTGCTCGAACTTGAATTTCCCGTAGTCCATGATGCGGGCCACGGGTGGCCTCGCCATTGGTGCAACCTCCACGAGATCCAGCCCCTGTTCGATCGCTGCTGCCAGGGCAGTTTCGACATCCATGATTCCAAGCTGCGCGCCATCTGCAGCTATGACCCTGATGGGACTGATGCGGATCTGTTTGTTGACGCGTACGCGCTTGGTGGTGTCCTGGATACGAACCCCTTACTCGAGGAAAACAAAAACGCGGACCCTTTTTCAGGAGTCCGCGCAACGAGATGTGCCGCGCCCAACCGGGGCCGCCATCCGTGGCCAGAACTCCTGCAGCACTCCTCAAACATCGAGGGCCAGAGGGTGGGGTGATCCGCCCGGATCTCCCGCTTATCGCATTGTCAGGACGTAAGATAGGACTGACTGCCGTGTCATGCAAGGGATCCGGCCAACTTACGGGCCCGGGATTCGCGGCCTAAATTCGGTGGATGTCCAAGCAAGTCATCGGTGGGAAGGTCGAGAAGCGGATCCCGATCGACGGGATCGGCGGCGTGTTCATTTACGCCAACGACGCCAAGGCACTGTCGAACTGGTACGCCCACCATTTCGGGCTGAAGCTGGAGACCTACGAGGATGGCAAGGTCTACGGCACGGAGTTCAAGTACCGCCAGCTCGGCGATTCCTCCAAGATCGACTCGACGGTGTTCTCCATTTCGCAGGCGAAGACCACTCTCCCGACCGATCGCCGGGAGGCGGTCATCAACTACCGCGTGCGCGACCTCCAGCCGTTCCTGGAGCAGTTGAAAGCGGACGGAATCGAGATCGAGAAGACGGAGGACTTCGATTACGGGCGGTTCGCTTGGATCAAAGACCCCGAGGGGAACCGGATCGAGCTTTACCAGCCGCTGGGTTAGTCGCGGGCGACTGGCACCGACTCCAACTGAACAGGCGGGAGGCGTCAGTAGCATAGATGCCAGTGATCTAGTTCACGACGCCGGGACTTGTCTCTATGGCGTACAGGGAGTGGTGGGTCAGTTTGTCATTGACGACTTCGCAGGTGAACGTCACCGGAATTGACCCACTACCGTACAGGGGGACTGCTTGCGCTCAGCACGCCACTAGTGCAGTCGGGGCGTAGTGAACTAACAAACTGACGCCTATGCTACTCGTGCCTCCCGCCTGTTCAGTTGCCGAAAATGCTTCTACCCCTCGGAATCTTTTAGTCGGTAGGCCTTTCCGTCGTGTTCGACCCGCCCCCACGCGACCGACGCATCGTGCTCGAAAATCAGAAGCCAGTTCTCGTCCACTGCCTGCTTTAGAATCCGCCGCTTGGTCTCGAGCGTCACAAGTGGCTCGACATCGTACCCCATGATCCACGGCAGCGGCATGTGCGCGTGCGTCGGGACGATATCACCGAGGTAAAACGCGCGATCCCCTGCCGACTCGATCAGAATGCTCTGGTGAAAGGGCGTGTGGCCAGGGGTCGGAACCACGCGAATTCCCTTCACGATTTCCTTTTCGCGAGTGACCCATTCGATTTTGTCGGCCTTCTCGAGCGGCACCCAATTCCGCTCGAAATAGCTCGCCGCGGTCCGCTCGTTCGGGTTCATCGCGTAGTCGTACTCGCCGCGCCTCACGATGTAGGTCGCGTTGGGAAAGCTGACCTCAAGCGATCCATCGGGCCGATTGCGCGTGTTGCCGCCGGCGTGATCGAAGTGCAGGTGCGTGTTGATGACTATGGCGATGTCGGCCGGCGCAACGCCGACCTGCCTCAGCCCGTCCTCGAGGAGCGTGCCGCCGTCCGTGCCTTCGTTCTCGATTCCGTAGATGTCCTTGAACTTTTCGCTTTCCTTGTTGCCCGCTCCGGTGTCGATCAGGACGAGCCCCGACGGGTGCTCTATCAGCAGGCACCGCATGCCGAGCTGAATCCTGTTCCGCTCGTCGGCTGGAATGCGTTTTTCCCAGAGCGGCTTCGGAACGACGCCGAACATTGCGCCGCCATCGAGCCGTTGACCTCCGGCCTGGATCGCGTGAACCGTGAAGCTGCCGATCTTGCGGCGCTCCACCAGTGGACTCGGAACACTCACGCGGTGGTGTCGCGTGTTACGGGTGTGGGCAATCCCGACGGTCGCCGTTTCTTGCGCCTTGCCGCGGGCTCTCTGAGCAGCGTCTGGAGATCACCCCACGTATCACAACCACGATCGGCCAGATCCGACATCATCCGGAGGAGACACTTCGCCGTCGCGAGCGCATCACCACCCGCGCGATGCCGGTTTCGGATCTCGACTCCGTAGTATCGGGCCACGTAGTCGAGCGAGCGACGCGACAGCTGAGGCAGCACCTTGCGCGCGATTCTCACCGTGCAGAGGCGCCGCCCTCGCAACTGACGTCCGGTGGAACGCGACACCTCTGTGGTAATGAACCGCCAATCGAACGTCGCATTGTGGGCGACGAAGACGTTTCCCTCGAGTACACGCATTACTTCCGGCGCAATGCGGTCGAAAGTCGGTGCGTTCCTAACCATATCCCAGGTGATGTTCGTCAGCTGCGTGACGAATGGCGGAATCGAGCGCTGAGGATTGACGAGGGTCTCGTACACCTCGACGATCTCTCCGCCCTTTACGACTACCGCGGCGAATTCCGTAATGCGATCGCCCAGCAGCGACCGGCCGCCGGTCGTCTCCGTGTCGACAACGACGTACGATAGCCCGCTCAGCGGTTCATGCGCGGAGCGACCAAATGGACGTGAGCGCTCGCGCGTGACCGCGTAGGGCTGAACGGTGAGATCCGCCAACATCCATCTCCCGTCCGCGTTCCGCACGAACTGCGGCCGCCCCGCAAACATCGCGTGCGCCATATGCTCGGCGACGATTCGCGGAGCGCCGGGAAGACTGCAGATGTGCCCGATCAGGTCCACCACATCGGCCGGCCCCTTCGAGAGGTAATCGAGCGCGCGCGTCGTGAGCAGAGTGTCTTCGGGCTCGGAGTAGACTCCGCGCGTCAGTTCCACGGATCGTCTCGCGTGATCGGGCAGGTCATGCAGTGCGGTCCACCACCGCCGCGGACCAGCTCGCCACCCTCGAAGGTGATGACCGCGCGCTGGCCGGGGGGAATCACGGAATCGCTCGACAGGAAGTCGGATGCGGCAATCAATTTGAACCCAGCTTTTTCCAGCTCTCGCAAAGTCGTCTCGTTTCGCGCGTATGAAGTCACCACTCCAGGCCGCAGCGTCGTATTGTTGCAACCGGACGCCCACTGCTCCCGATCCTGGACGATCCTCTTCGATCCTCCGCACAAAATCGGCTCCATCGGCAGGCCGCAGTGCTTCAGGGCCGCGAAGAGATCCGGCTGTTGCTTCATGTGGCTTTCCCCTTTCTGCCACTGAAGTATCGGCAGGCGGTACGGTCCGATGAAGTGGGGCGGATAAATAACGCACAGCTCGCGATCGACGTGCGTGAAGATCATGTCGAGGTGGATGGCGGTCGCTTCCTGCGGCATGACGACGACAATGAGATTGGTCACCTCGGTCTGCTCGAACAGGATCGTCGCGAGGCTGTCGATTCCCGCCGGGCTCGATCTTTCGCTGAAGCCGATGAGGAGCACATCTTCGCGGAGCGGATGAACATCGCCGCCCTCGAGAGTGTGGTTGAGCCGGCGCTCGACCGATCCATCGTACACGATTCCCTTGTTCGTGAGTTTAGGATGGGATGTAAATAGTGCCTTCATGATCAGCTCTTCCGTCCACCGCGCGTGAAAGCGCATCGAGCCGATCATCATGTTCTGATTGATCGCCATCGCGGAATCACGGGTGAAGAAGAGATTCGGCAGGGGCGGAAGGGAGTAGCTCGATTCGTTGAGCGTTCGCGACAGGGGCCCTGGCTCTTCCTCCTTCCCCTCGATGAGGAGGTTCACCACAGCCGCGGGAGGCAGGCCACGAAGATCCGAGGCGAGGGGCTCGAGCGGAACCACATCGAGCGTCTCGCGAATGATGAGCTCGCGGACAGCCGGATCCTCGAGCACGTCGGTGAGCAGATCGCGCACGTGAAGCACTTCGCAGAAGCGCTCGAGCACCTGGACGAAACGCCGATGCTCGCGCTTGGCGAGATCCGCGTCGACGATGTCGTCGTACAGGAAATCGGCCCTGGTGCTTGGGGTTACCGCGAGGAGCTCGTTGCCGGGGCTATGGACCAGAACGGTGCGAAGCGCGCCGATTTCGGAGGTGACGTGAACTGGCATCCGTGCAAGATAACCTTCGATAGAACCGCTACGGCAAACTGAACGCGATCCGAGATCTGAGAGGGCATAGATCACAGACCGTAGTCACTGCCGCTCCGACCGTTCCGAGCGAGCCACCTGTTACAACCCACCGCCTGTGCCATAGCGCCACTCAGATATGTCGCAGGGAAGTTCCTAAACCCTGGTATCTGCGCTTCTCAGATCTCGGATCACGTTCTTTTCCCCAGTTCCCAGTTCCCAGATATCGGATCCCATTCAGTTTGCAGTTTCCAGATATCGGATCGCGGTCAGTTTGTGGCCGCCCTTTCTTGCCCCTCCCCAACCCCTCCCGTTAGTTTGTGAACTAATTCACAAGCGCCAAATTTGAAGCGGATAGCTGAATCAACAGTCAGGCGCCTTTCCCTTTATCTGAGTTTCCTCGAGGGGATCGAGCGACAGGGTCTCAAGACCATCTCCAGCGACGAGCTTGCGCGGCTCGGTGGGACGACGTCCGCTCAGGTGAGAAAAGATCTTTCACTCTTCGGATCCTTTGGCAAACGCGGACTCGGCTATGCCGTGCCGGAGCTCTCGGAAAAACTGCGCGAGATTCTCGGTCTCGGAAAACAGTGGAAGGTCTGCATAATCGGCGCGGGAAAGATCGGCGCGGCGCTCGCGCGCTACCGTGGATTTGCCGAGCGCGGCTTTGTTGTCACTGGCGTTTACGACAGCGACGAGGCCAAGATCGGGAAGCGCTGGGAATCGCTGACCGTGCGACCCATCTCCGAGCTCGAGAAGGACGCGGCCAGGGAGGATTACGACATCGCGGTTGTCGCGACTCCGGCCGAGAGTACTCCGGCCGTGGTAAAGCAGGTCGTGCGCGCAGGGATCAAGGCAATCCTGAACTTTGCGCCAGTACAGATCTCAGTTCCCGCCGACGTCACGGTGCGAACGGTGAACATGGCGATGGAGCTGGAGGGACTATCCTTTGCGCTGAGCAATCGCAGCGAGTAGCCGCAGGCCGCTGAGCGCGGCCGCCAGAATCCGCGACGTGTTGGAAATAAAAAAAGAGGGGCGTCGAACGAATTCTTCGATCGCCCCTCTCCTACAACCAATACGCCTTAGTTCTTCCCGCTAATGTAGACGTGATCCCAGTCCATTGTCTGGGTTGCAGTAATCGACGGGCTGGTATTCCCACCACCCCAGATTGGATAGAACTGGAATGTGTCGAAAGACGTTGCACCACTGGTCCACTGAATCCCGCCGACGCTACCTACGTGAACGCCGTCCAGATACCAATCGACCGAGCCGTTTGCCGTCCCT